>NZ_JBSFEO010000010.1:0-267924 GCF_053594475.1 Embleya sp. NPDC001921 | reverse complement strand
GGCAGGCTGCCACAGCTCGCGGTCGCAGACCCGGAATATCGGCTGGGCCCAGTTGACGGGGCACGGGGCGCCAGTGCTTACGGGACAGCCCTTAGTGCCATGGCAGGGAATGCTGTCGCCAAGTCCCGGGGTTCGGCCACCGCATCCACTCTGGCGGCGCAGCAGTGGTGTGAGAAGACGACGAACGGTGCGCGAAACCTGTACTCCTATCCCGCGGTGGGGGCTCCCCGCCGGATCGTGAGCAGTAACACGTTCGTCGAAGTGGCCAGTGGCTCTTATCAGAACGGCTATGTATTCGTCTACAGTCGATTGCAGCGACGCTACGGATTCATGCACGCCAACTCCTTCAATCTGGGAACCAGGCCGTGCTACTGGACGGCCCCGCACACGCGTTAGGTCTGCGATCCTCTCGCGCCCATGACGCCGTTCGCCGGCCCGCTACGGTGACAACGCCGCCGGGCCGGCGGCTTGCCTTGTGGGCGTTCTCGCTGGGTCTCCGCCGCAGTTGCGATGTGGCGGTGACCGAGTACGGCCTTCGTGGTCCGCGTTGGAGGTGCCATGGGCAGTAAGGGGCTGGATCGGTTCACGACTTCACCCGTCGACGCTCACGTCGCCCAAAGGGGGCCACGGCGGTCGACGTCACGAGGCGGATTTCTACAATCGAGGCTCGTGGCCCGGAGGACACCGTGCTTCCCGTGGAATACGACACATGGGCAAGCTGGACACGGATGGAACCGCAGAACGCTCGCGTCATCCGCGAAGGCGCCGATTCGTTCGACAAGTACGCCGAGATCGTTGCGTGCGTCGCGACTCGGCACAGATCGGCCACGGCTTGCGGATGCTTCGCGGGGGTCCACGAGCACGGCGGTGAAACGTCGTAATGAGAACGGAGAGGCCGACGCGGGGAGCGCTGCGCTCGCACATCGTGCGCCTGACCGCAGCACGCGGATCCGCCCATGGGGCGAGCCTGCTACGGCACCTGACGGAACATGGGTACGACGTGACCCCCGGCATGCTGTACCCGGTGCTGCGCCGTCTCGAGACGGAGGGCCTGTTGGCGTCCGAGCGACAGGTGGTCGAGGGCACGACCCGTCGGGTATACCGCCTCACCGCGAAGGCGGAGGCGACCTTCGAGGAGGATCGCCGACGCCTCGAGGAGGCTCTGCACGAAGCGTTGTCCACCCAACCTCTCCCGCGCTGAACGAAGTCACGAGCCGCCGGCGCACCCGACTCGACCGATGTCGCCGTCTCCGGAGCGAGACCCCCCACGAAGCCGAACAGGGCTGTGCAAGGGAGGTTCGTGCGATACATCGAGTCGGTGCTCGAGCAGGAGGTGCGGAGGGTGTTCGAGAGCAAGGGTGAACAAGCCTCGGTTCGGAGGCGTCTCCTTCGGCTCGTGTGTCTTCCATGAACTCACGCCCGTGACGAGTCTTGGGCACATTCAGGTGATCCACTCCCTTGCCACCGCTCCACAAGGCACCGTCGAACACGATTGCCGGCCGGAGATCGCGAACTGCCTTGTGGGTCTGGGTTGTCGCCGGCCGGTCGTCGTCGACCTCGCCGCGACGGCCGCGACCTCGGAGTCGTCCGTCGACGCCATGCTCACTCGACTTGCCGAACAGAGTGGGCGGGCGCCGGCAGGCATGCCGGCGCCGGCGTTCTGGGACACGGTCTGCGGCGTGGTCGCCCGGGCCTGGCGCCTGGGGATGTTCGACGAGACCCAAGCGATGTACCTGATGGACGGTCTGTGGTGGCAGACCCGGAAGCTCGACGAGCGGGCCTGCCGGGGCTTGGGGCTCATCAAGGCGGGAATGGGGCTCAAGGAACTCATCCCGTTCCAGGACATCGACCCGGAGGCGACTGTGTTGCTGATGGAGGCCGATCGGCTCATCCCGGTGGAATCGGTGGATGCGGCACTGTGTAAGGCGGTGCTGGAAGCAGTCTGCTGATCGCTTCGACCGCTGCAGGATGCGCGTGGAAGATCGAACGAATCCATCGGAGGAGCCGGCCGCGGCCACCGAGACCGCGGTTCGGTCACGTCACCACGCGCAAGCGTCGACACGATCGTCCCGCGTCGGCGCATTGGCGAGCCACGACACATCCGCCGCGCCGTGTTGACCCTCGCACGACGGGCGGACCACCCGTGCGGACTGGGCAACCCGGTCATGTCCGGGTGCGCGCCCGCGCGATCTCACGGACATTCTCGTTCGTGATCTCGCCGGAATGTCCTGGTATAAATCACCCATGAAGCGCCGGGCGGACGCAGCCGAAAGGCGATCGAGGACTCGGCTCGAGCCGACGGGAACGAGTCGAGTCGAATCTTTGTTCGAAACACCTTCGGCACCGTCGCCGGCGGGGGTGCGGTCGCCGTGGTGAATCCGCGCAGCTTGCCGACTCTGCTGACGAACTTCGTCGGTCGTGCCTCGGAGCTGGACGTCCTGCGTGCACTCCTGGTCGACGAGGGCCACCGCTTGGTGACTCTCGTGGGACCCGGTGGAATCGGCAAGACCCGGCTGGCCCTGCGTCTGGCCGTCGAAGTCGCCGAGGATCCGCGCGCAGACGTGGTCTTCGTCGACCTGGGCGCGCTCGCACACGAGCGCCTGGTCGACGCGGCCGTCCTGGAGGCCGTCTCCCCGGGCGTCAAGCCCGGGCGGACACCGTTGCGTGCCGCGCTCCTGGACCTTCGGGGTCGGTCGGTGGTGATCGTGCTGGACACGTGCGAACACCTGCCGGCCGCCGCGGCGAGAGTGGCCGGCGCCGTACTGACGGAGTGTCCCGACGCGCGCGTGGTGGCCACCAGTCGAGTCCCCCTGCACACCCTCGACGAGCGAGTGTGGCGTGTTCCACCGCTGGCGGTGAACGTCGAGGGAGCGAACGACACGTCGGACGCGGCACACCTGTTCATCGATCGGGTCTCCCTCGTACGCCCGGACCTCGGCCGATCGCCGCAGGCGTGGTCGGAGGTCGAGCGCATCGTGCGGACCCTGGACGGTTATCCCCTGGCGATCGAACTGGCCGCGGCACGCGCGCGCATGATGACGCTCGGCGAGATCGCCGAGGCGTTGGATCTGCGCCTGCTGGCGGGCGGTCCCTCGCGTGGCGAGGCCCGTCACCAGACGATGCGCCGTTCCCTGGACTGGAGCTACGCCCTGCTCTCCGATCGAGAGAAGCTGGTGTTCGCGCGATTGTCGGTGTTCACCGAGGGTTGGACCGCGGACGCGGCGGTTGCGGTGTGCGCCGGCGAGGAACTGAGCGCGTCGCAGGTACGCGACGCCTTGAGCGACCTGGTCGACAAGTCCTTGATCGTCGCGAGCGGGACGTCTCGACGCGATCGTTTTCGCATGTTGCTTCCGATGCGTCAGTACGCCGCCGAACTGCTCGGCGCGGACGAGGTCTCGGAGGATTACGTCCGCGTGACAGCGCGGCACATCGCCTACTTCACTCGACTGGCGGAGCGCGCGGACGTCGAACTGTGGGCCCTCAAGAGCGACGAGCGTGCTCTGATCGACGTGGAGATGCCCAATCTGCGCGCCGCGCTGGACGCGGCATGTGCGGCCGGCTCGGTCGACGCGCTGCGCATCACCGGCGCCCTGGGCTCCTACTGGCGCATGTGCGGCTCGCTGACCGAGGGAGTGGAGGCAACGGGCCGGGCGTTGGCGGCCGTCGCCGACGGCGAGCACCCGGAGCGGGCGATGACCCTCGCGGTCCGGTCCACGTTGACGTTCTGGACGGGGGATCTGCCCGGCACCAAGGCGGCCGCCACCGAGGCGATCGAGATCGCCACTCGATCCGGGGACCGAAGGGCGCGCACACACGGCCTCGTTAGGCTGGCGAACTTCACCTGCATCACCGACCCGCCCCTGGCGCAACCGATGTTCCGTACCGCGCTCGAATTGGCGACGGGCGCCCACGACGAACTCGTCCTGGCGGACGCACTGTGCTGCTACACGTTGAGCCTGCTCTGGCAGGGCGACTTCCCCCTCCTGTTCGACATCGCGCAGCAGGCGCTCACCGCGGCGGAAGCCATCGACTTCAACAGCGTGCGCTCACTCGCGCTCTGGTGCCTGGCGGTCAGGGCCCAGTCGATGGGCGACGTGTCCGAAGCACTGCGACTGGCGGATGCCATATTGCCCTCGGCTCCCGCCAACGCCGGGGAGGCCGCCACCTTCGCACGAAGCTGCCGCATCCAAGTGCTTTCCACGGCGGCGGCCCTGCAGGGGAATCCGCGCCGGGCCCGGACACTGGCACTGGCCGAGATCGAGCGGCTCACGCGTGAACCGATGCGCTGGGCGTGCGGACTGCTCACGAAAGCCCTCGCCTACGCCGAACTGGCGGCAGGCGATCTCGACGCCGCCCGCGCGTCGGCCGAGCGCGTCTACGCCGACGAGCGGGAGGGCTCCGGGTTCCTGGCCTGGCAGGCCCAGTCGATCCTGATGCTCGTCGCCCTCGCCTCGGCCGATGCCGCCGGCGCCCGCGAACACGCCGCCCGGGTGGCTCGCATCGCCGATCGACTCGGCAATCGGTACGCAGCCATGGTGGGCACCCTGGGCACCGCGCGTGCCGCGCTCGTGGAACTCGACCCGGGGAGCGCCGAGATCACCGCCCTCGACGCCCTGGCCACCAGCACCGACGAGGGATGGTGGCTCGAAGCCGTCACGGCAATGGAACTCGTCGCGAGCGCGGCCACAGATCGTGGGGAATATCCGCGCGCCGCCAAGCTGTTCGCGGCGGTCGACGCCGCCCGGAGCACGAGGGGAGTCGTCCGCGTCCCGCTCGAAGCGGCCCACTGGAACCACAAGCGCATCGTGGCCGCCGACGGCTGCGACGAGACAGCGCGTTCCCAGGCCCTCGCCGAAGGCGCCGCCATGTCGATGCCGGACGCCGCCGCGTACGCCCGCGAGTCGCACAACCCTCGCTCCCGTGCCTCCCGCGGCTGGAAGAGCCTGACCGCCACCGAGTCCAAGGTGGCCCTGCTCGCCGCCGACGGACTGCTCAATCCCGAGATCGCCGAACAACTCTTCGTCTCGCGCAGCACGGTGAAGGTCCACCTGTCCCACATCTTCGCCAAACTCGGCGTCGCCAACCGCACCGAACTCGCCGTCCTGGTCCACTCCCGCAATCCCGACACCCGGAAGTAGCCCGGCCGCACGAACGTCGACTCTTTCACCACCGCCAGTCGGCCGCCGCCGAGACCGCCGCCATGTTCAACAACGAGGCCGCCCGCGCGCCGGGACCCGGTCTCGGACGCCACGCAGCGACAAGTCACCCGAAGGCCAACTTGTCGGTCCACCACAATGGTCGTGTTCTTCCAAGCCGCACACCGCCCCCGGTCCGAGGCTGAGTACCTACTCACACGCCAAGGACGGACGATGCGCTTTTCAGCCGAGGCCACTTCACGTCGCCAGGGCACAGCGGCCCTCGTCGCGGCTCTCACCACGACGGTCGCCTTGACCCTCAGCGGTTGCGGAACCAAGGACGAAACCCGCTCGGCGACGCCACCAACTGCACCGGCTTCGACGTCGGTCACGGGCGGGCTCGCGCCGGGTGGCACCGGTGGGCCGGATCGAACGACACCGACGCCCGCTGTGTCCGGACCCGCCAAGCCGGCCGAGATCGTGTTCCCCCCACTGGTCGCGGGACACCCGCGTCTCGTACAAAAGGATGCGCCCAAGGTCTCTTCCCTGGTCGGTCTGCAGAACGCGTTGCACACCAAGGGCCTCGCCCAGGTTCAGACCGCGGTCTTCGGCCCGAGTCCCGACAACGAAGCGAAGATGGTATTCGTCTCGACAGGGCTGCCCGGCAAGCTCACGCCGAAGGAGTACGTCGAACGGCTATCGCTCCCCCAGGCAACACCGGTCGACACGGCCAAGGTCACCCTGCCCGGCGCATTCCGTTGTTGGGCGACCTCCGGCGCGGACAGCGTAATGATGTGCCTGTGGGGCGACGAACAGAACTTCCTCGCCATGGGCACCACAACCGGGTACCCCTCGGTACAGGATCTGATCACCGCCCTTCTCGGCGTAAAGAAGCAGATGTTCGGATCCTGACCGGAACCTGCGGCACGACGCTGTCCACGACTGGTTCAAGGCCGTCCGGAAGCACATGCCGGCGTGATGGCGTGCGCGAACGCTGCCGATGAACGAATGTCCCCGCATTCCGGACCATGAACTGTCGCACGTGGAGGGAGCGGTAGCGCAGGAAGGACACCGGAACTCAGGGGCATCGGCTATGTGTTCGCGATCTCCTCGGCAATCTCCACCGCGCTCGCACCGCTCGTCCGATAGGCATCGGCCTTGTGCGTCGAGGAGTCGGCACGCGATGAGACGTGCAGCCCCGGTACGGCTGAAGGGGGCGACGTCACTCAACACGCTCGTCAACGCGCCACGAGCCATCAGGGGTGCGAACGACGCCTACAACGGCGGCGAACTCCTCGCTGGACTCATGCTGTCCTTTGCATCTGGTGACAATGCGACCGTTCACCAACACTATTGCCGCGGTCTCGGTCGCAGGTACCTCGCTGGGGATCGTGCTCTCGACATTCTCCGCGGTGGTTACGCATTGACGGTCGACGAAGTCCGACCAGCCGGAGGCCGTGCCGTTGCGAAACGACTCGTACTCACCGGCAAGGTCATCGGTCACGGTCGGGCGGACCCGGTCGATCCACGCGGTAGCGGTCGAATCCATCCAGGTCGCGGAGCGATACCGGGTCAGCCACTCGCTCGCGGCAGCGAGGGGGGCGTTCAGAGTCGCGTGTGAAGGCGTGGGTGGCCTCATGGATATCGCCGATTGCCCGGCATCACGATCGATTTGTGGGTTCGTTCGGCTGGTCTGCCCCGTCGGGAACAAGCTCTCCGAGCCGTCCGTTCGCAGCGGACTCGTTCGTGCCTCTGGGCTGCAGGCTGCCAGAAGTATCACCATGAGCACGAGGCCGAACGCGATCCCCAAAGGTCGGTTTCCTGCGCGAACGATCATCTCGAGTATGCCCTCGTTGCTCCTGTAGGCACGGTCTGCATAGTGCCTGCCTTCACGCACAAGACGCTCTCCAGCCTCCCCGAGTCATTTGAGGATTAAAAGGAAAAAGACGACACCTGTTTGGCATGGCAAGTCACCTGTGGAATCAGCGAATCGAAGTCGCATTTTTCCGTGCGCCGGCGTACCAGGCGTTGCATCCTGCGATACCGGAGACTTCATCGCGCGCAGCCGCCGGCGCAGCCGAAGGGCAGGCGAGCTTTGGAATCGGCAGCGGCCAGGGAGCCCCATGATCAGAGTTCCAAGCCGGCAAATCGACCACGTACTTGCACCATATCGATCCCCTGAGAACCAATTTCCCGCACAACGGCTGGTCGATTGGCCATGAAGAAATGGATAGCCTGCGGATGTCTTCCGGGTTTGATTTTCATCATTTTTCTCACGGTCTTGATCGCAATCGTCGTGCCGTCGCAGTCCGAGAAAATTAGATCGTTGTCGCGGCTTCCGAAAACTCAAGCGTTCGGTCAAGGTGGGCAACCGGGGGTGGTCTGCAGCACTAGCGGGCAAGGGGTTGCCGGAAAAGTGGCCGGCTTTCAGGGCGAACAACTACAGAATGCCGCCGCGATCGTCACCGCTGGAAAACAGATGGGACTCCCTCAACGGGCCTGGGTCATCGCGGTTGCCACCGCGATGCAGGAAAGCACCCTGCGAGTTCTCAATCACGGAGACAAGGCGGGACCGGATTCACGTGGATTGTTCCAGCAAAGGAACCCGTGGGGCTCTCTGGAGGAGCGCATGGATCCGGTTCGTAGCGCCAAGCTCTTCTATAAGCGGCTCATCGCACTGCCGAGATGGGAATCTTTGCCCTTGACGGTCGCAGCCCAGAAGGTTCAGATTTCCGCCTTCCCAGAGGCTTATGCAAAATGGGAGCCGGCAGCGAATCAGGTCGTCGGGGCCGTCCAAGGGATTCAATGTGAACAAACGAGGTACACGGCTGCGGATTTGGAAAAGGGAAAAACCGTAGTAAGGGCAGCGGTAAGCAAACTTGGCGTAGATTACGCATGGGGCGGCGGGAACTCGAAAGGACCAACCTTGGGCAAATGGCGGGTCGGCGCACCCAATGCCCACGGTGACTTCGCGAAGATAGGATTCGACTGCTCCGGGTTGGCCCTGTACGCCTATGCGCAGATCGGCATAACACTGCCGCATTACACCCAATGGATGTGGCATTCGTTCAAACCTGCCATCACTGATCGCGAGGCCCTATTGCCGGGAGATTTGCTGATGCTGGGCTCGGGTAGATCGCCATCCAGAATCCATCACGTAGGCATTTACATGGGGAGCAACACGGTTGTCGAGGCACCACAAAGTGGCCTCAAGGTGAGAATAGTTCCAAACATCTGGCGTCCGGGCTCCATCTACGCTACCGAGTTCGTCGGCGCGCTGAGGCCGTGGAGCCTTGGACGGTCAACCGCTGTGTAAGCGACGGGCCTTCGCCTCGCCGAACGCACCACGAGCGACCTCGCCCATCCCGAACGGATCGCCGCCAAGAAAGCATCATCTTGGGATTCCGGGCCCTCGCGGCAGGAGCGCCGCTGCCATAGACCAGGAGACACACGTGCTCGACCTTCACCGCCTGCGGATGCTGCGCGAGTTCAAGCATCGGGGCACCCTGATCGGCGTCGCCACGGCCATGTCCTCCACGTCCGCCGCAGTTTCGCGGGAACTCACGCTTCTCGAGGCGGATGTCGGGGTTCCACTGCTGGAGTTGGCGGAGCGTCATGTACGGCTGACCATGCAGGCCGAGATTCTGGTGGCGCACACGGAAGCGGTACTGACGCGGTTGGAGCAGGCCGAGGCCGAAGTGGCCGCGTCGCCCGGGACACTGATCGGGACGATGCGCATCGCGGGTTTCCACGTCGCGGCGCCGTCTCTGGTGTCGACGGCGCTGGATCTGTTGCGAGCCAAGCATCCCGGGCTACTGGTCCACCTCACGGACCAGCCACCGGACGCGGCCATGGCCGCATTGTCGGCCAAGGAAGTCGACCTGGTGCTGGTCGAGGAGTACGCGGACAGTCCGTGCGTGACCCCGGCGGATGTGGAGGTGAAGGAAATCTCGCGCGACACCGTGCGCTTGGCGCTGCCGCCCGGAACAGCTGTGGACGGGGACGAACCTTGGACGGCCATCCGGGCTCTGGCCGCGCATCCGTGGGCGATGGAACCGTCGGATACACCGTCGCGACGATGGGCGGCCTCACTTCTTCTGCGTGCCGGTGTCGAGCCGGACATTCGCTTCGAGTCGCGCGATCCGACGGTGCGTGTGCGGTTGGTCGAGAGCGGCCATGCCGTCGCCTTGGTGCCTGATCTGGCCTGGGGCGAGTCGACGCCGGACGTACCGCTGGTTTCGATCGGGGACGAAGGCCGACGGCGTTTGCTGACGGCCGTGCGATGGGGCGAGAGCGCGCGGCCGGCCGTTCTCGCCTGTCGATGGGCAATCGCGCGAGCAATCGATCAGGCCCTGCGAGCACAGCGGGTGGACACGACAACAGGCATGGCCGTGGCCGGCGTTCGCGCGTCAACTCCTGGGGCGGGTGAGCTGGGTCAGGAGGGTCAGGACCGCGAAGGCGAGGATGACGATGAGGCCCGGCTGGAACATGGAGAGTTCCGTGCCGGGCATGATCGTCGCGGTGACGACGGCGAGGCCGAAGGCGCCGCCGACCTGGAGTGAGCTGTTGAGCAGGCCCGCCGCGAGGCCCTGCTCGTCATCCGCCACTCCGCTGGTGCCGGCAACCATCAGCGCGGCGATGCTGAAGGCGAAGCCCACTCCCCACAACACGGATGCGGGTAGCAGCACGGTCCACAGATCGGGCTCCGGCCCGATGCGCAGCATCAGCAGGTAGCACGGCAGGAAGGCGACGAGCCCGACCATCAGCACCTTGTTCACGCCGAACCGGTTCATCAGCGCCCCGAGCTTGGGGCCGACCACGACGACCATGAGCCCCGCCGGCAGCAGTACCAGTGCCATCTGCCACGGCCGCCACCCCTGGAGGTCCTGCAGGTAGAGCGCGAGCACGAACTGGAAGCCCATCGCACCGCCGTACAGGAGGGCGATGCTGATGTTGGCGGTGACCAGGGTCCGGTTGCGGAAGATGCCCAGGCGGATCAGCGGTTCCTTCACCGTGCGCTCGATCACGATGAATCCGGCCAACAGGAGCCCGGACACTGCGAATCCGCCGATCGTGCGCGGCGAGGACCAGCCCGCGTCCGCCGTGGAGACCACCGTGAACACCAGGAGCAGCATTCCGGCCGGCAGGGTCAAGGCACCTCCGACGTCGAGCCGCTGTCGTTCACCGCGCGGCGGATCCGGCGGCAGAAACCGCAGTGCGCCCGCGAGCAGCAACACGGAGAGCGGGATGGGCAGGATGAAGATGAAGCGCCAGTTCAGCCCGGCGAGCAGGCCGCCCACCAGCAGCCCGGAGGAGTAGCCCGACGCCTCGAACACGTTGAAGATTCCGAACGCCTTGTTCCGTTGCGGGCCTTCGGGGAATGTCGTGGTCAGCAGCGACATGGCCGCCGGCGCGGCGAAGCCCGCCGCCATGCCCTTGACGAAACGCGAGACGATCAGCGGCGCCGCGCCGTCGGCGAACACGCCGAACAGCGACACGAGCGCGAACGCGGCCATCGCGAGCACCAGCACGCGCCGCCGCCCGAACAGGTCGGCGACTCGTCCGCCCAGCAACAGGAAGCCGCCGAAGGCCAGAATGTAGGCGCCCACCAGCCACTGCGCGGTGGCGGCGCTCATTCCGAGTTCGTGCTGAATCTCGGGGATCGCCACGACGATCATCGAGATGTCGAGCCCGTCGAGCAGGATCACCCCGCTGAAGATGAGGATCGAGATCCACAGCCTCGGTGGCCAACGCAGGGATTCCGCTCCGACCTCGGATACCCCTGTTTCGGACACGACCGAGGCATCGCTCCCCGGTCGCTGCTCGCTCGGAGCCGAACTGCCTGACATCGGATGCATCCCTTCCCGAAAGAAAACTCATCGCGAGCGCACTCGCCCCGATTCGGTGCGGCCTCGGGGGTCGGCGCTTCATGGGGTGGCGGCAGTGCTCGTCGAATGTCGAACCGTCGCACGCCGGACAGTGGTCGAACGCCGGCGCACGTCCCACCCGACGGCGGCCGAGCACCAGCGTGCCGCAACATGGCGAGGTCACCCAGACCCCTGTGCGGCCTACGCCGGGTGTTCCTACTACTGCCAGGGACAGGCTCGACATGCCCGCGTGCGGCGACGACCGGGGATACTGGCGTGCATGGAGGATCGACCCGGTACGGAAGAGGCGGCGGATCTCGGCGGCGAACGGCCGATCGATCCGCGCGCCGAGATGAGCCGATTCCTGCGCAGTCGCCGGGCCCGGTTGAGGCCGGAGGATGTCGGGTTGCCGTCCACGGCGGGGCGACACCGAAGGGTCCCCGGACTTCGCCGCGAGGAGCTGGCCCAGCTCGCCGGTGTCTCGGTCGCCTATCTCACCCGACTCGAACAGGGCAGGGGTCTCAACGTCTCGGGCGAGGTGATCGACGCCGTCGCCGGCGCCCTGCGGCTGACCGACAGCGAGCACGCGTACCTCACACACCTGGTCAAGTGCCAGCGCCGCAAGACGCGCGTGCCGGCACAGCAGCACGTACGCCCCGCGATCCGAGACCTGCTGGCCTCGATGGAGGGGATGCCCGCTTACATATCGGGGTGGCGCTCGGACATCCTCGCCTGGAACCGGACGGCGGCGGCCCTGTTCGGCGACTGGGACGCGTTGCCGCCCCGGGAGCGCAACTGGGCCCGGCTGATGTTTCTGCGGCCCGAGCATCGCGGACTGTTCGTGGACTGGAAGTCGAAGGCGGCCGATGTCGTCGGCGAACTGCGCCTGCACGCGGGCTGCCGTCCCGACGATCCGCAGTTGTCCGCGCTCGTGGGTGAACTCTCGGTCAAGAGCGAGGCGTTCTGCCAGATGTGGGCCAGGCACGACGTCCGCGAGAACAGCCACGGAGTGCAACACCTGCGGCACCCCCTGGTGGGTGAACTCACCCTCTCCTTCGAGTCGTTGCCACTGGCCGACGGTTCCGAACAATCGCTGACGGTCTACACCGCCCAGCCCGGCTCCACCTCGGCGGAGAATCTGCGGCTGCTGGCCAGTTGGGGAGCGGACGCGACCGTCGCGCAAGCCCGCCTACAGCAGCCCTGAGCCCGAGTGAAGGCCGCGGGCGCCGCCGGGACGGGTTTGGCGCCCCGACCTCGTCGCGTTCCTTGGCGGTCAGGCCCGACCCGGGTCGGCAAGCGACACATCCGCCGCGACGGAGACAGGCGGTACGGCCCTGCGATCCGGCGACGCCCACGCGTGCAGAAGCTGCAACGCCGCCTCGGCCGCGCCCTCCACCCCGGTACTGAACGTGACCAACCGATGACCCGGATCCCCCACCAGGTCCAGGTTCTCGTAATGCAGGTCGAGCACCCCCACCGCGGGGTGGCGAAACGTCTTGATGCCGTGGGAACGCTGCTCGACGTCGCCTGCGTCCCAGAACACCCGAAACTCCGCGCTCCCCGAGGAAAGCTCCGCGATCAGCGCGCCCAGTTCCCTGTCCCCCGGACGGCGCCCCTCCGCAAGCCTGAGCTGCGCCGCCGTCGCGGCGGCGACCTCGTCCCATTCGACGTAGAAATCGCGCGCGTCCGGATCCAGGAAGAGATACCGAGCGAGGTTGCGGGCCGCGGGCTCGACCGTCGCGATCCCCACGAACAGGCGCAGCCCGAGCGCGTTCGCCGCGAGTACGTCGAATCGATCGTTGACCACCAGTGCCGGGACCCGATCCATCAAGGCCAGCATGCGGCGCAGCTCCGGGCGTACGCGCGAGACGGCCGGAGATGACTCGCCCGGGGCGTCGCGTCGAGGGTGCGCCAGTGCGCGCAGGTGGGTGCGCTCCGCCCGGTCGAGCCCGAGTTCGCGCGCGAGCGCGTCCAGTACGGCGTCCGAGGGTCGTACCGCACGGCCCTGTTCGAGGCGCTGGTAGTACTCCACGCTGATGCCCGCGAGTTGGGCCAGTTCCTCTCGGCGCAGCCCCGGAACACGACGCCGACCGCCGCCGCGCAGGCCCACGCTTTGCGGGGAGACCCTCGCACGTCGCGACCGCAGGAATCCACCCAGCGTCTGCGGAACGTCCATGTCCTCCAGTATGCCGACGCGATCCGGAACAAGGGTGGCCCTGCCGGTACCCGTACAACCGGGGGACTGGGTGGTGTCGGCGAACGCGGTCAGGCTCGGATCACCATCACCCGCATCGACCTTCGAGGATCACCATCATGTGCCACCCCACCGGAAGCCGACCGCCCGCCTCTCCCGTCGTCACCGGTTCCGTCGCCGACCATGGGCCCGTGGCCCTCACCGCCGCCGACGGCAACCGCTTCAGTGCGTATCGGGCCGTGCCGGACGTCCCCAACGGGATCAACATCGCGCTGCTCCCCGACGTCCGAGGTCTGCATCCCTTCTACGAGGACCTCGCCCGCCGATTCGCCGAGGCCGGATTCCACACCGTGGCCTTCGACTACTACGGGCGTTCCGCGGGTCTGTCGCCGCGTCGGGGCGACTTCGACGGCCTCAAGCACCTGCCGCTGTTGAGCGCCGATCACGTGGACGCCGATGTCGCGGCGGTCGTCGCGTCGCTGCGCGCGGACAGTCCCGGGCCCGTTTTCACCGTCGGGTTCTGCCTGGGCGGGAGTCATTCGTGGCGGCAGGCGGCAAGCCAGTCCGGGCTGGCCGGCGCGGTCGGCTTCTACGGTCCGCCGCGCTTCTTCGACAACGCGACGGCGGGGCTGTCCGCGCCGCTGCTCATGCTGCTGGCCGGCGACGACGTGGCGACCTCCCGGGAGGAGTTCGAGACGCTCGCCGCCGGGTTCGACCGCGCCGGCAAGGCCTACGAGATGCACGTCTACGACGGGGCGCCGCACTCCTTCTTCGACGTGGCCTTCGACGAGTGGGCGGGCGTGTGTGTCGACGCGTGGCATCGTGTCCTCGACTTCACCGCCCGCAACTCGACGGGGATGGCGGCATGAACGACCGACTCGCCCTCGGCCTGGCGCGCCAGGCGGCACTCGCCGGTCCCGAGGATCGACGGCGCGACACCTACGCGCGGGTCGCCCGGATCGCCCCCGACCTGCCCCGACTGGCCATCGAGTTCGCCTGGGGCGACATCCACAGCCGTCCCGGTCTGGACGCGGCGAGACGCGAACTGGTCGTCCTGGGCGCGTTGATCGCCCTGGGCGGTGGGGAGGCCCAGATCGGGTCCCACCTGGACTCCGCTCTCAACGCGGGGCTGCTCCCGGAGGAACTGGTGGAGGCCGTCCTGCAGGCGCTGCCCTACGCGGGCTTCCCGAGGGTCTTCGCCGCCATGGACGTCGCGTGCGAGGTCTTCGAACGACGCGGCCTGGTCCCGGCACGGCCCTCGGACATGCAGGAGTGAGCATGAACTCCATGGAGGAGGAGCGTCTCACCATGGCCGACCTCTGTGCACCTCTCCTGCACGACCCCGGGCCACTCACGTCTCCGGTCGCGCCCTACGCGTGGGCTCTCACCGACGCTCCCACGCGGCTCGGGTGAGTTCGTACTCGACGTCGCCGTGCTCGGAGCCCTCGATCTCCTCGGGCCAGTCCTCGAAGTAGGTGCGGACGAAGGTCAGGCCCGCCTTTTCCATCACGCGCCGGGAACCCGTGTTGACCGTCATCGTGTTGGCGGTCACCCGCTCGACTCCGAGTTCGGCGAAGCCCTTGTGGATCAGCGCACGGGAGCCCTCGGTGGCGTACCCGCCGCCCCACGCCGCCTTGCGCAGCCGGTAGCCGAGTTCGACCACCGCGGGGCTGTCGTCGACGAGGGGGCGAAACGCGAACCAGCCCACGAACGCGCCACCGGCTCGGTCCTCGGCGATCCAGAATCCGGGGTGTCCCAGGCCCGGATAGACCCGGAGGAACCTCGGCACGGTCTCGGTCTCGATCGACTCTCGAGTCGTCGGCCGGCCGCCGTTGATGAAGCGCATGACGTCGGGATCGTTGTGCAGGGCGAACAGGTGATCGACGTCGGTCCGGGTGAACCGGCGCAACACGAGCCGATCGGTTGCCAGGAACATGTTCATGGCGCGATCCTCACCCGCGCCGACCACCTCCGCCAGGCAATATCCGCCGGATCGACCACCGATCGTCGCCCGCGGACGAACGCGGTACGTCACCTCGGCGACCACGCCGACCACGCCGAAAGTGGACCCGTTCCGGCGTCGGCCCAACCTGCGGATCGACATCGGAACGGGTCCTCCCCCAGGAGCGCACGGGGCGCGCCGACGGTTCTCCCCCCGGGTACCTCGTCGAGCGCGTTCCCGATGGGGCGCCCCCCGCGTAGGCGCCCCATCGCATCCCCTGCACGATGGGTCAGGCCGCGGGCTCCCCCGCGAAGACGACCTCGTGTTCCCACGTCTCGACGGATTGGGTGTGCAGGCGCCAGTAGTGCTCGGCGATCGCGTCGGGGTCGTACTCGGTACCGGGGGCGACCGGGCCGCATACCGTGACGGTCGCGACGTGCACCCCGGCCGGTCCGTAGGAGCGGCCGAGCAGTTCCGCGAACGCCCGCAATCCGGCCTTGCCGAGCGAAAGACTCGTCAGACTCGGCACGGGCTGCGGCATCCCTCCCGTGAAGACGATGGTGCCCTTGCCGGCTTCGACCATCCGGGCACCGACGTGTGTGGCCGCGGTCATCGCACCGCCGACGTTGATCGCCCAGGCCTCCAGGTGTCGGGCGATGGAGAGTTCGCCGGGGGCGTCCGCCTGGATCAGGCCGACATTGTACACGAGGACATCGGGCACTCCCTCTTGGGCGACGGCCTCGTCCAACGCCTTGCGCAGCGCCTGCTCGTCGGTGACGTCGGCCCGAATGCCCCGAACTCGGGCTCCCGAGGAGGCGAGTTCGGCGGTGGCACGATCGATGGTCTCTGCCGTTCGCGCCAACACCGTCACCGGTAGTCCCTCGCGCGCGAACCTGCGGGCGACGGACAGGCCGATGCCCGGACCGACACCGACGACGATTGCACCGGACATATGTATCTCCTTCGAAACCGTGGGCACCGAACCGGTGTTCGTCCGGTCCGGCGCCCACGTCGTTCACTGACTGACGGAAAGACGACCCTCGGCCGCCGCGGCTGCGTCGTAGGAGGGAAGGGCGAACAACTCGTGCAACTGGCGGCGGCGGATGCCCATGTTGCCGCCGTCGTACAACGGGAACGCCAACACGTCCTGCATAAATCCCGTGAAGGGCAGGTCGTTCGCGTAACTCTCCACTCCGACGATCTCCATGAGGTCCACGATCACGCGCACCGCGGTCTCGGACGCGAAGATCTTGGACATGACGGGAATCTCCAACCCCTTCCCGCCGGTTTCCTCGAAGTAGTGACACGCCTTCCAGGTCAGGTATCGGGCGGCCTCGATGCGTGTCTTGACGTCGGCGAGCTTGAAGCCCACGTTCTGGTGCGTGAGGATCGGCGCGCTGCCGCCTCGGCGTTCGGTACGCGCGAACTCCAGCGCGGCGTCGAAGGCGGCCTTCATCACCGCGACGCATCCCGAGCCGACCAGGGCCGCGCTCCAGGAGAACGTCCGGGTCAGAATCTCGATGCCGTCCCCCGGTTCGCCGAGGATGTTGCCCACCGGCACCCGTACCTCGTCGAAGGTGATCTGCGGCGAGAGCGCGGCGCGGTGTCCCATGGTGTCCAGTGCGCGTCCCACGTGGATGCCCTCGGCCGGACCGGGTACCGCGATCACGGCGAGCGACTCCTGTGGTGGCTTCGACAGGTCGGTGCGACACACCACCGTGTACAGGTCGGCGCCCTTGCCCTCCCATCCGGCGCCGTTGGTGGTGAACTGCTTTCTGCCGCTGATGACCCATTCGTCGCCCTCGCGGCGGGCGACGGTGCGAATTCCGCCCTCGGGGTCGGTGTTGTCGAAGTTCGCGGTCCCGCCGACCTCGCTGAAGGCGAACGCGCACAGCGGCGCGCCGTCGTCGACCAGGAACGGCTCGAGCAGCCGTGCCTTCTGTTCGGCCGTACCCCAGTGCAGCAGCGGTTGCAGGGCCAGCCCGGAGGAGAACAGCCCGCACGAGACGTTGACGTCCACGCCGGTGATCTCCTCCCCCGTGATCGCCAGGTCGAGCAGACCGACACCGGTTCCGCCGTCGGCCTCGGGGATCAGGCCCTTGAGGAAGCCCGCTCGCACCATCTCCTCGTAGAAGGGCCGAATCGCCCGGAAGCGCTCCTCGGGAGTGGGCAGGTCGGCGATCGTCGCGGCGACCTTGGTGAGGTGGGCCTGGGCGAAGGCGCGGGCCCCGGCGCGGGCTTGTAGTTGTTCGTCCGTGAGAGAGAAGTCGACCGGCATGGCAGTGGCCCCTTCGTCGAGTTCGTCCGTTCCTGTCGTACGGGGCCGGTGGCCCCGCGCCCCGGCGGATCGTCAGCCCAGGAAGATCGAGACCCCCTTGGTCTCGGTGTAGAGGTCGAGCGCGGATTCGCCGTGTTCGCGACCCCATCCCGATTGCCGGTAGCCCCCGAACGGCAACGCGGCGTCGGTGTTGTTGTAGGAGTTGACGTACACCGCGCCCGCGCGCAGGCGTCGAATCATCCGGTGCGCGAGGGTGAGGTCCTTGGTCCAGATGCCGGCGGCCAGGCCGTACGGGGAATCGTTGGCCACCCGGGCGATGTCGTCCAGGTCGGAGAACGGCTGGGCGACCAGGACCGGTCCGAAGATCTCCTCGCGGACCACCCGCATGTCCGGTCGGGTGTCGACGAAGACCGTGGGGTCGAGGTAGAAGCCCTCCGTCTCGACGCGGTTGCCGCCCAGGAGCGTCTTCGCCCCTTCGTCGGCGCCGACCTTGAGGTAGTCCAGCACGCGGTCGAGGTGCCGCTGCGAGACGACGGGTCCCATGGTGGTCTCGGGGTCGAGCGTGGGTCCGACCTTGATGGCGCGGGCGTAGTCGCTCACTCCGTCGAGGACTCGGTCCAGCACCTTGTGGTGCACGTACAGTCGCGAGCCCGCGGTGCACGACTCGCCCGCGTTGTAGAAGATTCCCTGCGAGGCGCCGAGGATCGCCTGGTCCAGGTCGGCGTCGGGGAAGATGATGTTCGGCGATTTGCCGCCGAGTTCGAGGGAGACCTTCTTGAGGTTGCCGACGGCGGCTTCCACGATGCGCTTGCCGACCGCGGTGGAGCCCGTGAAGGCGATCTTGTCGACGCCGGGATGCTCCGCGAGCGCGGCTCCCGCCGTGGGTCCGAATCCGGTGACGACGTTGACCACGCCCGCGGGTACGCCGGCCTCTTCGCAGAGCGCGGCCAGTCGCAGCGCGGTCAGCGGGGTGTCCTCGGCGGGCTTGAGGACGATGACGTTGCCGGTGACCAGTGCCGGGGCGAGTTTCCATGCCGCCATCAGCAACGGGAAGTTCCAGGGGATGATCTGCCCCACGACGCCGATCGGCTCACGCAGGGTGAACGCGTGCCACTCCCCGGGTTGGGAGATGTCGACGGTCGATCCACCCATGCGGGTGGCCCAGCCGGCCATGTACCGGAAGTAGTCGGCGCTCAACGGAACGTCCGCGGCGCGGGAGGCGGTGATCGGTTTGCCGACGTCGATGGTTTCCAGCAGGGCGAAGTCCTCGGCGTGCTTCTCCAGGAGGTCGCCGATCCGCCAGACGATGCGCGAGCGATCCGCGGGCGTCATCCGCGACCAGGGGCCGTGCTCGAAGGTCCTGCGGGCGGCTCGTACCGCCAGGTCCACGTCCTGGGCGTCGCCCTCGGCGACCTGGACGATCTCACGGCCGGTGGAGGGGTCGACCACCGCGAAGGTACGACCGGAGACCGCGTCGGTCCACGCGCCGTCGATGTACAGCTTGGGGATCACGGTCCCCAGGGCGGCGTCCGCCTTTGCCAGGAGCGACATGTCAACCTCTCACTTTCGACGACGAGAGACGGCTCTCGTCCGGGTCGAGTTCTTGTGGGACATCGGTCGGCTGTGGGGTCTCATACCCATCCGTGCAGGTCCGGCGCGTCGTGGTGTCGGTGACGCGACGGGTCGGTCGCAGGCGGCGGGCACCGGTGGCGGCCACGAGCGCGCAACTTTGCACGAGCAGTCGCAGCGAGGTGGGCAACCCCATGGTGAAGAGAAGTTGATCGAGCTGGGACAGGAACAGCGCGCCGACGGCGGTCGCGACGACGCTGCCTCGGCCACCCGTGAACGCGGTTCCGCCGATGACGACGGCCGCGATGACCGGGAGGAGGTAGCTGTTGCCCGCTCCGATGTCGGCGGTGCCCACGTAGGCCGCCAGGACCATGCCGCTCGCGGCATAACACAGCGCCGCGCACATGTAGGTCCCGATCGCGTAGCGCGTCACCCGGATCCCGGCGGCGCGGGCGGTGGCCGGGCTCGCGCCGGCGGCCACGAACCGGCGCCCGACGACGGTGAAGCGTGAGATCACCGCCACCGCCGCCACCACGACTGCGGCGATGTAGACCGTGTTGGGGATGCCGAGACGGCTGCTCGACGCGGCGTGATGGATGGAATCGGTGGCCGTGATCGGAAAGCCCGAGCTGTAGCTGTGCTCCGCGCCGAGCAGCAGCGAGCCGGTGGCCAGGGTCGCGACCAGGGGCGTGATGCCCACGATCGCGACCAGCACGCCGTTCAGTGCCCCACACACCAGCGCCGCGCCGCAGGCCGCGAGGATCGCGAGCAGTACCGGTGTGCCGGAGGCGGTCTGTTTGGCGAAGATGAGTCCGGACAGCGACATGATGCCCGGCACGGACAGGTCGATCCCGCGCGACTGGATGACCAGGGTCTGTCCGGCCGCCGCGAGGGCCAGCACGCTCGCGAACGGGAGCATGCTGGACAGCGACGCCGAGGTCAGGGTGCCGTCGGCGAAGATCACACTGGCGCCGAAGACGGCCAGGGTGGCGATCCAGATGCCCCGATAGCCCTCCTGGGCCACGCGCCGGCGCCGATGGCCCGTGGACCGTCGCCCGTTCTCGTGCGTTTCCACCGCGGGGGATGTGGCGATGTCACTCACAGCGCACCTGCCTCGATGCTGCGGCGGCTACGGGAGTACGCGGCGACGGCCACGATGATCATGCCGCCCAGCAGATAGGACTGCCAGGCGATGGTCAGATGCAGGAACGCGGTCACGGTGGCGACCTGTTGGATCAACAGCGCGCCCAGGACCGGCCCCACGAACGAACCGCGACCGCCGAAGATGCTCGCTCCACCGATCACGGCGGCCGCGATGCTGCCGAGGGTGTAGGTGTTGCCCGCCGAGGCGACTCCGGAGCCGACCTGGGCCAGGAGGGGAATGGCGGCCAGTGCGGCGAACAACGAGCAGGCCAGGTATGCCTTCAGCCGAGTGAGCGCGGGGTTGACGCCGGCCGCGAAGGCCGCGTCGGGACGCGAGCCCACCGCTCGGATCGACAGGCCCCACGGCGATCGACGCAGGAGCCGTTGCAGCAGCAGGGCCACCACGACGAGGCCGATCAGACCGACCGGCACGAACCCCACGGCCGAGGTGATCTGGTCGGCGAGTTGCACCGAGATGAGGCCGCCGGGGGTGGGGCGCAGCGTGAGGGCTATGCCCTGGAGGGCCATGTAGGTGGCCAGGGTCGCCACCATGGCGGCGAGTCCGACGACTTCGACGAGGAACCAGTTCACCACCCCGACCACGGCCGCGATGGCGAACAGGAGTAGCCATCCGAGCGCTTGTTGCGAGGGGGAGGATCCGTCGACGAGGTAGTACGACTCGACGACCACGAGGAGTCCCATGAGTGGACCCACGGACAGGTCGATCCCGCCGGTCATCATGACGAACTGCTGGGCGATCCCGGCCAGTCCGAGCGCGACGACCAGTGTGAGCATGCCTTTGAGGTTGCGCTGGGTGAGGTAGGCGTCGTTGGCCAGGGTGGCGTACAGGCCCAGGAAGGTGACCACAGCGCCGACCAGCAGACTGGGCGCGGAGTCGCGGGCCAGCCAGGTGAGCAGGCGCGGGTTCTTGGCGGTCTGTTGTTCCCGGACGGTGGTCGCGGTGACGGCGGCCTCGGTGATGGTGTGCTCGGCGACCTCGCCGACGTCGAGCGTGCGTACGACCTGCCCGCGCGAGAAGATCATCACCCGGTCGCACAGCCCGGCGAGCTCCAGGCTGTCCGAGGAGAGCAGGAAGACGGTCGTTCCCGCGTCGGCCGCCTCGCGCAGGACCGCGTAGATGTCCACGCGGGCCCCGACGTCGACGCCCTGGGTCGGCTCCTCGGCGAGCAGGACCTGGGGTTTGGTCGCCAGGACGCTCGCCAGGACCGCCTTTTGTTGGTTGCCCCCGGACAGGCTGGAGATCGGGGTCTCGATGTCGGGTGTTCGGATGCCGTAGCGGGCGATGGCCGATCGTGCCGCCGCCGCGTCCGGCTGGCGCCGCACGAACCCGTGGTGGGCCAGTGCCGGCAGTTGGCGCAGTGCGACGTTCTCCCGCACGGACAAGTCGGGCAGGATTCCCTCCCGGTGGCGGTCGCCGGGGATGTAGGCGATCCGCGCCTCCAGCGCGCGCGACGGTGAGGAGAGCGCGATCGGGTGGCCGTCGACGTGCACGTGCCCCCGGTTCGAGCGTCGGCCGGCGAGGGCTCGCAGAAAGTCCTTTTGTCCGTTGCCGTCGACGCCGGCCAGTCCGACGATCTCCCCTCGTCCGGCCGTCATCGAGATCGGCGCGAAGCCGGGGCCGGCGAAGTCGATCAGTTCGACGTGCGGGGTGGGGTCGACGTGGTCGGGTCGGTCGGGGAAGGCCATCTCCATCGGCCGCCCCACGATGAGGTCGATGATCTGCTGCTCGGACAGGGCGCCGGCGGACGCCTCGTGGGCGACCACGCGCCCGTCGCGAAGGATCGTCAGCTCGCCGGCGATGGCCTGGACCTCGCGGATGCGGTGCGAGATGTACACGACCGCCGTCCCGGCGGCCGCGACCCGTCGCACGTGCTCGAACAGGCGGGCGGTGTCCTGCGCCGCGAGGTGTTCGGTGGGTTCGTCGAGGATCAGGGCAACGGGTTCGGCCGCGAACGCCTTGGTGATCTCGACCAGGAAGCGGTGCTCGGGGATGAGTTCGGCGACCCGGGTGCCGATGTCGAAGGGCACCGACCCGCTCCACGTCTCCAGTTGGCGTCGGGCCCACGCGTTGCGGTCGCCCGGGCGTGGTCGATGGGCCTCCGGAACGCCGAGGAAGAGGTTCTCGGCGACGCTCAGGTCGGGCAGCAGGGCCGGTTCCTGGCGAACGATCGCCAGGCCCAGCGTTCTCGCCCGCCGGGGTGTGGCCGGTCGCAGCGGTTCCCCTCCGATGGTCACCGCACCGCTGTCCGGTGTGATGATCCCCGCCGCGACCGCCATCATGGTCGACTTGCCCGCGCCGTTCTCCCCGACCAGACCGTGGATGCTGCCGGGCGCGACGTCCAGGTTGACGTCCGACAGGGCCTGCACGCCCGGAAACGCCTTGCTGACGCCGTGGATCGTCAGGCCTGCGGTCGACTGGAGCATCGGTACTCCCTTCCGAATCTTGGGGTGCCCGGCGAACGGCCGAGCCTTCGTCCTCCGCGCTCCGGCGCCCCCGTTCGGGCCGACCGCCGGATGCGACGCTGCGGAGAGTGCCTACTTGAAGATGGCGTCCAGTTCCGCGGGAGTCAGGCTCGATCCGAGGGAGGCGTCCGGCGGCAGCGACGGCGCGCAGACCGGGTTCTTGTTGGCGGCGGTGTCGACCTCGGTGGGCATCGGGACCACGGCCGGCTCGGAGTCGTTGACGTTGTTCAACGCGGCCAGGCCCTTGCGCAGAGCGACGGCGGCGAGTTTGACCTGGCCGTCGATCGACATGAACGGGAACGGCGACGCCTTCCAGTAGCACGCGATTCCGTTGGAACTGGCGACGGCGGCCAGGGCCGGGGGCGCCATGCCCGCCTGCTTGTAGGCGTCCAGGGTGGCGCTGTCGATCGCGCCGTAGTCGGAGATGACCACGTCGATCCGGCCGTACTTGGCCAGCAGGCCGGACATCACCTGCTTGCGCTTTCCGGGCTCCCAGTCGGTGTCCACGACGCGGTTCTCGACGAGCTTCACGCCGGGGTGCGCCGCCAGCGCCGCCTGCACCGGCTTGAAGAACTGTTGGCTGGACTGCGCCCCGGGCACCCCGCCGAGGAACACCGCCTTGCCGTTGGGGGCCACCTTGCCGATCCATTCGGCCCACGCCTTGCCGGTCGCCTCGGTGTCCGGCAGGACCATGTCGGTGTAGTCCGTGCCGGCCTTGCCCCCGGGGTCGTCGATCAGTGCGATGACCTTGGTCCCGGCCTTGACCGCGGCGCGCATCGCGGACAGTTGGGCGGCGCCGAACTCGGCCATGACGACGATGATGTCGACGTCCTGGGCCACCAGGCTGTTGATGTCGGACAGGGACTTGGTCTGGTCACCTCCGGCGTCCGTGTACAGGGTCTCCTTGATGTTGGGACACTTCGCCGCCTCCTTCTTCAGCTCGGCCAGGGTGATCTTGGACCAGCTGTCGCCCTTGCCCTTGGCGAACGCGATCTTGATCGGGCGTGTCCCGCACAGGGAGGCGATGTCGCCGGGCGCCGCCGCCGGGCCCGACGCGGGAGCCGGGGCGCCGTTGTTGGGGGCACTGCCACTGCTCGGTTCGGACGTCTTGGTTTCGGCGCAGCCGCTGACCACGATGCTCAGCACCGCCGCGCCGGCGGCCCAACCTCGCACGGCGCTCCAGCTCTTGGATTTCATCTCGATCTCCCTCGCGATTGGAAAAACTAACGATTGCTTGTTTGAGGTCGTCGCTTCGGACCGAAAAGCGTCCAAGGATCGTCGTTTCGCGAGACGGGAGTCTCGATCACACCCCGAGCCGATCACTGCGACACACGCGACCGTTCGATCGGCCGCACCGGCACTCCGGCGGGATCGATCGGCTTCGACGGCCTCTAGACGGGCGATTCCTGGATGTAGCGGCTCGGGACCCAGCCGCCCAGGTGGGTGGCCACCAGGTCCGCGTGCACCTGCACCGTGTAGAACTTCCAGACGCCGTCCACCTTGCGGTACTCGTCCGTCTGGGTGCCGCCCAGCCAGGTCGCGGTCGGCACGCCGTCCACGTCGCGGGTGGACGGCATCAGCCACTTCCAGGTGCCGGTCGCGGTCTCCAGGTCGTCGTGGACCCGGATGTCCAACGGGATCATCACGTGCAGGACGAATTCGTACAGCTGCCCGTTGAGCTCCCAGAACTTCCGGATCTCGTCGCGGCCGTGGTACTGGGTCTGACCGCGACTGCCCGCCTCGAGGGGGTCGTCGACGTCGGTGAAGACCCCGAGCCACGCACCGTCCTCACACCACAGGTCCACCAGCGCGTCGACCAGGTATCCGGCGTCGGTCAGTTCGATGTGGTGCTGCTTCAGTCGCTTGATGTCCTCGATCGCCTCGAGCTTCGCGATGCGAGCTTCCAGACCGTCCATGGGGCTTCTCCGCATGATGGTGTACAAACGATTGTTCGTATAGGACATACCCGACAGCTTGAGCTGTCAAGACCCGACACCGGGGACGTATCAATCCGTGATCCGCGCTCGCCACAAGTCCGTTTCCGGACAAATATTCGGTCGCGACCCGGCGTCGACTCGTGTCCGCTTCGCCGTCCGTTTCGCATGCCGGCGGCGGCGCCGACCGGCCCTGGGACCGGCACGGCGCGGGGCACGATCACCCCAGGGCGCTGCGGCACGCGCTCAGTACGCCGGCCGCCTCGTCGAGGTCGCGCCACAGCGGATCGACGACGATCTCGTCGAAGCCCTGCGCCGCGTATTCCACGACCCGTTCCGGCAGGTCGGGGAGGTCGTCGGGGGTGGTCGCGGTGATTCGGAGCACGGCCCGGAAACGGTCGCGGTCGCGCTGCGCCAGGCCGAGGAGTTCCTCCACCCGGCGCAGGCGCTCGCCCGCTTCCGTCGGCGCCGCACTCGGGGTCGCCAACGCGATCCAGCCGTCGCCCATCGCCGCCGCCCGCTTGAGCGCGGCTCCCGACATGCCGCCGAAGAGCAGGGGAACGCCGCCGGGACGGGCCGGCAGGGGCCGGCAGTGCACGCCCGGGCCGTACTGAAAGTGTTTTCCCTCGTAGGCCCGTCGATCTCCCGACCACGCGCGACGCAGGACCTCCGCCGCCTCGTGCATGCGCCCGACCCGCGAGGAGAAATCCTGGCCCAGAGCAGCGAACTCCTCGGCGAGCCACCCGGCACCGACACCCAGGAACAGCCGACCGCCCGAGAGACGGTCGATGGTGGCGGCGGTCTTGGCGACCTCGAACGGGTGCCGTTGGGGAAGCACGAGCACCGAGGGTCCCACTTCGACGCGCTGTGTGTTCGCCGCGATCCAGGCGCAGGCGACCAGGGGGTCGAACACGTCGAGGTCGGGGGGCCAGGGGAACTTTCCGTCGGCGGCGTACGGATAGCGGGATGTGGCTCCCTCGACCAGGAGCACGTGATCGGAGATGTGCAGGGAGTCCGCGCCCGCCGCCTCGGCAATGCCCGCCATGGCCACCACGCCGGGTCGAACGGCACGTTCCCCGGTGTTGGCCACCGCCACGCCCAGCCTGGTCATCACGAACCCCCCGGCAGATCGGCGTCGTCGACGTCGGGGAGGTTGACCACGACGTTGTCCGGCGTGCGGGCCGTCAGCCACACGAGTTCGGCGTCCTCGCTGAGGTTCGCCTCGATGTGCGGGATCCTCGGCGGCACGAAGACGAAGTCGCCCGCCTCCAGGTCGACGAACTCGCTGTACTTGCGCCCGAAGTAGATGCGCGCCCGGCCCTTGAGGACGTATCCGGCGGTCTCGGCCTCGCCGTGGTGGTGGGGCACGGACCGGTACCCCGGGGCGTTCGACACCTTGCCCAGCCAGATCTTGCTGCTGGGGGTGGCGCCCGGGCTCACGCCGGCCAGTCGCCGGGCACCCTCGGACTGCGCGGTCTGCTCGGTCTCGGTGCCCGCGCGCACCACGAAGGGTCTGTTCTTGTCGGCTGTCATGGTGGACTCCTGTGACAGAAGGGATGGACGGATTCCGACCCGACCCGTCTACGTCGTGGTCGGGGCTGTGGGACGGCGGGGCGCGTCGCGCCGCGTCGAGGTGTCGCCGAGGGGTCAGACGGGCGTGATCGCCTGGCGTCGGGCGGCGGCGACGGCCGGCCGGCGACGGTAGAGGTGCAGCCTCTCGATCAGTTCGGCGCGCAGGTGGTTCGCGGGCACCACCGCTTCGACCGCGTTCTCGTTCGCGATCTTGAAGACGTCGATGTCGGCCGCGTACTCGGCCTGCTTCTCCGCGATGAACCGCTTGCGTTCCTCGGGGTCGGTGATGGCCTGGATGCGGTTGTAGTGGACGCCGTTCACGGCGGCGTCGGGTCCCATGAGGGCGGGCTTGGCGGTGGGCAGGGCGATCACCGCGTCGGGTCTCATCGGGGCTCCCGACATCGCGAGATAGCCGCCGCCGTAGGCCTTGCGGATCAGCACGGCGATGCGTGGCACCCGGCTCTCGGCGACGGCGAAGAGCATCTTGGCCCCGTGCCGGATGATGCCCTTTCGCTCGACCTCGGACCCGATCATGTAGCCGGCGATGTCGACCAGGAAGACCAGCGGGATGTTGTAGGCGTTGCAGATCCAGATGAATCGCGCGGCCTTGTCGGAGGAGTCGGGGAAGATGACGCCGCCGCGCGAGATGGACTGATTCGCCACCAGGCCCACGCTTCGGCCGCCCAGTCGGGCGAAGCCGGTGACCAGTTCCGGGGCGAAGAACTCCTTGTAGGGGAAGAAGCTGTCCTCGTCCACCAAGGCGTCGATCAACTCGTGGACGTCGTACACCTCGGCCTCGCTCAGCGGCACCACCTCCTGCACCGTGCGCTCGGAGCCGGGGGGTTTGGCCTCGACCACGGGCGGCGGGCTCTGCCAGTCGGGCGGCAGGTACGACAGCCACACCCGGATCGCCGCGATGGCCTCCTCGTCGTCCTCGACGAGGCAGTCGCCCAAACCGGAGGTGGTGCAGTGCATCTCGGCACCGCCCATCTCCTCGAGCGTGACCTGCTCCCCCGTCACCATCTCGGCCAGGCGGGGGGATCCCAGATAGGCCGTCGCGTGGCCGCGCACCATCACGGTGTAGTCGCACAGCGCGGGAACGTAGGCCGACCCGGCCGGTGACGGGCCGAAGAGCGCGCAGACCTGGGGAATCCTGCCCGACATCTGCACCTGGTTGTAGAAGATGTTGCCCCAGGCGCGGCGCCCGGCGTAGCTCTCGAACTGCTCGTCGATGCGCGCGCCCGCGGAGTCGAAGAGGTAGACCAGGGGAATCCCGGTCTCGTCGGCGATCTCCTGGGTGCGAACGATCTTCTCGAAGGTGCGCTTGCCCCAGGTGCCCGCCTTGACGGTGAAGTCGTTGGCGACGACCGCGACATCACGACCGTCGACCTTGCCGAAACAGGTCACCACCGCGTCGCCCGGCAATCCTTCGTCGAAGCGCGCGAGCAGGCCGTCCTCGAAGGACCAGCCCTCGTCGAAGAGCAGTTCCAGTCGTTGACGCACCAGCAGCTTCCCGGACGCGGAGACCTTCTCGCGGGCCTTGGCGGATCCCCCGAGGCGGGCGCGGTCGAGCCGATCCCGCAGTTCGTCGTGCACAGTTCGCGCCATACGTCACATCCGATTCCGACGGGTTCGCCTGCTTGACCGCCCTCGAAGGTGCGCTCTAGCTTAGCGAACGAACGCTTGTAAGTTAAGAGGGAGGGATTCGATGTCCGTAGACCAGCCGATAGAGATCTCGCGATTCGAGGTCACCGGTCAGTCGAGCCACTTCTGGGAGGACCTCGCCCTCGGCGACGTCCTGCGCGGCCCCGGCGTCACGGTCACCGACGCCCACCTGGTGACGTGGGCCGGACTCACCGGGGACTGGGTGTCACTTCATCTGGACGAGGAGTACGCGGCGAGCACCGGTTTCGGTGGTCGGATCGGACACGGCCCGCTCTCGTTGTCGCTCACCCTGGGCCTGCTCACCCAGACCGGGTGGTTCGGCAACGTCCAGGCGTGGCTGGGTCTGGACGAGGTCCGCGCCCTCGCCCCCGTACGGATCGGCGACACCATCCGGCCGACCGCCGAACTCGTCGCCGCCCGGCGGACGTCGAAGCCCGGTCGCGGTCTGTGGACCCTCGCCTACACCACGGTCAACCAGCACGCGGAGACGGTGATGACGTTCACCGGCAGCTTCCTGGTCGCGTGCCGGGAGATCTGACCGCCGCTCGGCGCCGCGACGCGCGGACCGGGACAAGGATCTCTCGGGCCGCTCGTCCGGCGTCGGAACCGTTGAACCCCACGAGCGGACGGCGTGTCTCAGGGGCCGCCGGACGCCGAGTCGGCGTCCTGCCGGCGCCTCATCAGCGCGGCCCGCCGCATGCTGCACACCAGGTCGCCGTCCTGGTTGTACGCGCGGTGCTCGAGGCGCACGATCCCGGCGTCCGGACGGGACTTCGACAAGCGTTTCTCCAGCACCTCGCTCTCGACCCTGAGCGTGTCGCCGATGAACACCGGCCGGGGGAAGGACACGTCCTCGAAGCCCAGGTTGCCCAGCGTCGTGCCCAGGGTCAGGTCCGCCACGTGCAGCCCCGCCACCAGACCGAGGGTGAACACGCTGTTGACGATGCGCCTGCCGTAGATCGAGCCCTTGGCGAACTCCTCGTCCAGGTGCAGAGGTTGCGGATTCATCGTCAACGCGGTGAACAGGAGGTTGTCGGTCTCGGTGACGGTGCGCGTGACGCTGTGGCGCACGACCTCCCCGACGGTGAACTCCTCGAAATGGCGCCCGCTCATACCGCCTCGACCTCCTCGTCGACGTCGACCCCGGCCAGCAGCTCGCGTGCGTGTCGCACGTGGGCGAGATCGATGTGTTCCCCGTCGAACTTCACCGCGCCCAGGCCCGAGTCGGCGGCCTCCTCGTACGTGCTGACCAATCTGCGGAGTCGATCGCGTTCGGCGTCGCCGATCGCGTACTCCTCGTTGACGACGTCCACGTGCGAGGGATGGATGAGGACCTGTCCACCGAAGCCGAGCTCGCTGTTGGCCCTGGCGAAGGCACGCAGGCCCGCGAGGTCGTGCACGTCCTGCCACAGACCGAGGACGATGTGGCGCAGTCCGGCCGCCCGGGCGGCGAGGACGATCTTGCTGCGGAGGTAGAGCGTCTCTCGTCCCGCCGCCGTCCAGCGAAATCCCACGTCGCGCGAGACGTCCGCGTCCCTGGCCGCGGCCGCCATCAGCGACACGACCCGCGGGCCCGTAGCGATGGCGTCCACGGCCGAGATCGACCGCGCGGTCTCCAGGCTGGGCACGAGGCCCACACCTCCCCGGGGCATGCCGCGTTCGATCTCGATCGCCGTGACCAGCGCGTCGTAGGCCACCACGTCGTCGCGACCGAAGATCTTGGGCAGCAGCAGGCCGGTCACCCCCGGACGCACCGCCGCCGCGACGTCCTTCGCGAAGTGCTCCGTGTCCAGCGCGTTGACCCGGACGAACAGCCCCGTGCGGCGCAATCCGAGTTGCCGGATCACGTCCGACACGGCCTCGCGTGCCTCGCTCTTGGCGGATTCGGGGACGGAGTCCTCCAGGTCGAGGATGAGGGCGTGGGCACCGGAGCGCAGGGCCTTGCCCACCCAGGGGGGCTTGTGCCCGGGAACGAACAGCATCGACCGGTACGGCTTCATGGCAACTCCTCGACGGGGAAGGGCGATCACTGGGTGGGAGCGGGATTCGGGACGCGCGTCACGCCGGTTGCGGCTCGACGAGCGCGAGGACCGCCCCGGCGGCCACGACGCTTCCCACGACCACCTTCAGGCTGGTCACCACGCCCGCACCGGCGGCGCGAACGGGATTCTGCATCTTCATCGCCTCGACCACGAACAGGACCTGGCCCGCGTCGACCCGGTCGCCGTCGCCGACGTTCACCGCCACCACGGTCCCCTGCATCGGGCTGGCCACGGTGCCGTCGTCGGCCGCGCGCGCGGCTTTGCGGGGCCCGCGGGGGGATCCGGTGCGACGGGTGCGCCCGGCGACGTCCTTGGCCTCGGGCACCGGTCCGCCCACCGGCAGGCCGCGATCGTAGGCGATGGTGTACGGGCGCCCCGCCACCCACACCTGCTCACGCTCGGAGGCTTCTTCCTCGACCGGGTCGTCGGCGACGTCGTCGTCGTGCGCTGTCGCCGAGGGGAACTCCACGGACGTCTCGAGCCAACGCGTCGAGATCGCGACCGCGGCGAAGTCGGGGTGATCCAGGACCGCGGCGACGGCGGTGGCCGTGGTCGGGACACCGGAGATCACGAGTTCGTCGAGCGCGGTGCGCAGTCGACGCACCGCGGTCGCGCGATCGGGCGCCCAGACCAACAGCTTGCCGATGAGGCTGTCGTAGTAGGGCTGGATCTCGTCACCGGCCTCGTATCCGGTGTCGAAACGCACACCCGGTCGCGGCGGTACCCGAAGGTCCGTGATCCGACCGGGAACGGGCACGAACAGGCCCCCGGCCGTGTTCTCGGCGTTGATCCGGCACTCGATGGCGTGGCCCCGGGGCGAGGGCCCCGACTCGGTCACGCTCAACGGCAGCCCGGCGGCGACCCTGAGCTGTTCGGCGATCAGATCGAGGCCGACGACCTCCTCGGTCACCGGATGCTCGACCTGGATGCGCGTGTTCATCTCCAGGAAGTAGAAGCTGTCGCCGTCGACGAGGTACTCCACCGTCCCCGCGCCGACGTAGTCCACGGCGCGCGCCAATCGCACCGCGGCCTCGCCCATGGTCGTGCGCAGTTCGGCGGACAGTCCGGGAGCCGGGGATTCCTCGACGAGCTTTTGGTGACGTCGCTGGACCGAACAGTCGCGATCGCCCAGCCAGACGGTGTTGCCATAGGTGTCGGCGAACACCTGCACCTCGACGTGGCGCGCCCCGCCGAGGAATCGTTCGACGTACACGTCCCCGTTGCCGAACGCCGCCGCGGCCTCCCGCGTGGTGGCCTGCAACGCCTGCTCGACCTCCTCGGGCCCGGCGACGGTGCGCATGCCGCGTCCCCCGCCGCCGTAGGAGGCCTTGATCAGCAGCGGATATCCGTGTTCCGCGCCGAAGGCCAGCACCTCGTCGGGGTGGGCGACGGGTGTCGTCGTGCCCGGGATGAGCGGCACATCGGCGCCCAGGGCGACCTTTCGGGCCGCGACCTTCTCCCCCATGACGTGGATGGCGGCCGCGGAGGGGCCGATGAAGACCAGGCCCGCCTCCTCCACCGCGCGGGCGAAGTCCGCGTTCTCGGCGAGGAACCCGTAGCCGGGGTGCACGGCGTCGGCCCCGGTGGCACGGGCGGCGGCGATGATCTTGCCGATGTCCAGGTAGCTCTCGGCGGGCGTGCTCCCGCCGATCGACACGGCCTCGTCGGCGACCCGCACGTGCAGCGCCGCGTGGTCGGGATCGGAGTGCACGGCCACCGAGGACAGCCCCAGCTCACGGCACGTGCGCAGTACCCGGACCGCGATCTCGCCCCGATTGGCCACCAGCACCTTGGAGAACGTCATCACTCGCTCGCTTCCTCGACACAGGTGTTGCGACAGGTGCCGATGCCCTCGATCGTGGTCTCGAGGACCTGTCCGGCGCGCAGGAACTCGGGGGGTTTGCGTGCCGCGCCCACGCCCCCCGGGGTGCCGGTCAGCAGGATGTCGCCGGGGCGCAGCGTGGTGAAGCCCGAGACGTAGGCGATCAGGTCGGCCGGCTCGAAGAGCAGTTGGGACGTGCTGCTGCGCTGCTTGAGCGCGCCGTCGACGGTGCAGGTGATCTCCAGGTTCGCCGCGCCGTCGACTTCGTCCGGTGTGACCAGCACGGGTCCGATCGGGGTGGTGGCGTCGAACGCCTTGCCCTGCAGCCACTGGCCGCTGCGGTGCTGCCAGTCGCGGACCGACACGTCGTTGGCGACGGTGAAACCGGCGATGGCCTTCGCGGCCTCGGCCACACTCGCGCGACGCACGGTGCGTCCGACGACCACGGCGAGTTCGGCTTCCCAGTCGACGGACTTGGACACTCCCGGCAGCACGAGGTCGTCGTCGGCTCCCATCAGCGTGTCGCCGAACTTGGCGAAGAGCGTGGGGTGCTCGGGCGGCACCCGACTCATCTCGAAGATGTGGTCCTTGTAGTTGAGCCCGACGCACAGCACCTTCGACGGTCGCGGGACCACGGGGGCGAAGTCCGCGCGCAGACCCGAGACCTTGGTCCCGGTGAGATCGCGCAGGTCGTTCCGGCCCTGTCGGGCGAGTTCGCCGAGCAGGGATCCGACATCGGGGTGGGGCAGGAGTTCCAGGTGGTCCTCACCGACGACGACCGCGCGGGTGTCGTTGCCCTGCCTGACGGTGGCCAGCCGCATTCGACGCTCCTCGAATACAAACGATCGCTTGTTTTTCAATCTATGCGGAACGTCCCGGATCGGTCAATGGGTCGATGAACGCCGAAACGCCCGGCTCCGAGCGAGGGCTCGGACCGGGCGCGCGGACTACGGGTGGGGCGTCAGGCCCCCACGGCGGAGGCGGCCTCGATGGCCTCGATCTCCTCGGCGGAGACGCCCAGTTGCCGCAGGCACAGCACGATGTACTTGGCCACGATCTCGTCGATCGACAGTTCGCCCTCGGGCCGATACCACGTGGACACATGCGTACCGATGGCGACGATCGCGTAGACGCTCAGCCGGGTGTCCACGACGTTCGCCCGACCCTGCGCCGCGGCCTCCTCGATCAGGACGCGCAGCACCTTCTCGTACTGGTCGCGCTTGGCCACCACGGTGCGCCGGTCCTTGTCGCCGAGGGACCTGAGTTCGGAGTTGCCGACGAACACCTCGCGGGCCCGGCCCGCGTGGAAGCGGATGTGGCAGTCGATGGCCGCCCGCAACCGGTCCACCGCGTCGGTCCGCCCCCGAAGAGCGGTCCGCTGGGCGGCGAGGAGATCGTTCATCACGCCCAGCATGATGCTGCGGAGCAGGTCGTCCTTGCCGTTGATGTGGTTGTAGAGACTGCCGACCTGGATGTCGATCCGCGCGGCGACCTGCCGCAGACTGGTCGCCTCGTAACCGTGCTGATAGAAGAGTTCGGCCGCTGCTTCGAGCATGGCGTCCGCGGTCCGAACGCCGCCGGTCGGACGAGGCATGATCAACTCCAATCGGCTCATTCGGTGAGGCGGAGAACGCGATCCATATTAGCGGACGAACAAACGAACGTCCGCTCACCGGGGGTGGGACTCACCACCCGAGGTCGCTTTTGAGCCGCTCCTTGAGCGCCTTCCCGACCGCCGAGCGTGGGATCTCGGAGGCGTTCCGGAAGACCACCCGCTTGGGCACCTTGTAGCCGGCGAGCCGTTCGCGCACGAAGCCCTGGATCTCCGCCTCCGACGGGACGTGGCCCGGACGCGTGACCACGATCGCGCGCACCTCCTCGTCCCATTCGACGCTCGGCGCGCCCACCACCATCGCCTCGACCACCCCCGGGTGCGTCAGGAGCACCTGCTCGATCTCGGCGGAGTAGACGTTCTCCCCGCCGCTCTTGATCATCTCCTTGGCCCGGTCCCGAAAGTAGAAGTACCCCTCGCGATCGCGCACCGCGAGATCGCCCGTGCGCAGCCACCCGGCCCGGAAGACCGCCGCGGTCTCCTCGGGGCGGTTGAAGTAGCCGGACATCAGGCTCGGGCCGCGCACACAGATCTCGCCCAACTCGCCGGGGGCGACCTCCCTGCCCTCGGCGTCCTGCACCTGTGCCTCGGCCAGCAGGTACTCCTTGCCGATCGAGCCCTGGAGATCCTCGCGGAGCATGTCGACCGGTTGAAGGCGGGTCACCATGGGGCCGGCCTCGGTCAGCCCGTAGCGGAAGTACAGGGAGACGTCCGGCATCGCCTCCATCAGGGCCAGCTTGTCCGAGGTTCGAAGCAGGCCCGCCCCGCTGTGCAGGGCCCGGAAGAATGTCCGGAAGCCGGGTGTCTCGAAGGTGTCCGCGTTCATCAGGCGTCGGATCATGTTCGGCACCATGAACATGTCGGTCACCCGCTCCCGCTCCACTACGGACGCCACCTCCGCCTCGTCGAAGCGGTGCAGCAGCACGCTGGTGCCCCCGGTGGCGTAGTGAGGCAGGAACCAGCACAACAGGCCGGCGGAATGGAACAGCGGCGTGGTGATCAGGCCACGATCGGCGGGCGAGCGGCCGATGCCGCAGTCGATCACCTCGTTGCACACGTTCGCGAGCGCGGCCCCGTGCGAGAGGACGACGCCCTTGGAGACCCCCGTCGTGCCACCGGTGAACAGTACGCACAGGGGGTCGCCCGGCGCGATGTCCACCCGGGGCGGACCCCCGGGCCGCAAAAACGCCTCGTACGCGGCTCCCTGCTCCACCACCAGGCGCACGTCGTGCAGATCCCCCGTCGCTCGGGCGGCCTCGAACGCGTCGGTGAACATGTCCTCCACCAACACGACACGCGCGGCCGTCTCGTTGACGCCCACCACCAACTCGGCGGTGGACCATCGCCAGTTGTACGGAACGAACACCGCCCCCGCCGCCGCGACGCCCAGGAACGCCTCCGCACAGAACACACTGTTGCCGGCGAGCACCCCCACGCTGTCTCCGCGCCGCACACCACTTTCGACGAGCCCCCGCGCCAAGGCCCAGGCGCGATGGGAGAGCTGACCGTGGGAAAGCCTGCCGCGGTCGTCGACCACGGCGTCGCCGTACGGGTTGCGGCGTGCGTTGAGACGCACCATGTCGGCCACTGTGCGCATACGTTCCCTTTCGTACTGCCTCGAGCGTATTGCCGACGAGGGCGGATCTCGTCGTACGGGACCCGCCATCGCATGCCGGAGCCGGACGGCTACCGACTCGTCGCCACGCATTCGTCGTCGATCCACGACTCCCACGCCCTGGTCCGGACCGGCGGCTGGGATGCCTCCTTCGCGCCGTGTCCGTCGGGCAGCACCTGTTCGCACCAGATGGTCTTGCCGGTCGGCGATTGGCGCGTTCCCCAGCGCTGGGCGAACTGGGCGACCAGCAACAGACCGCGGCCGCCCTCGTCGAAGGTCCGCGCCCGTCGCAGATGCGGAACGGTGTTGGTGCCGTCCGAGACCTCGCAGATCAGGCTGCGATCGCGGATGAGCCTCAGCCGGATCGGCGCCTGCCCGTAGCGGATCGCGTTGGTGACCAGCTCGCTGACGATCAGCTCGGTGGTGAAGATCGCGTCTTCCAGATCCCATTCGGTCAGTTGCCGCGCGGCGTCGGCGCGGGCTCGGGCGACGATCTCGGGCTCCGCCGGAAGGTCCCACGAGGCCACTTGGTCGTTCCTGAAGGCGCGCGGCCGCGCCAGCAGGAGCACCACGTCGTCCTTGGGCCCGTCGGGCAGCAGGGAGGCGATGACGTTGTCACAGACCGCCTCCAGCGAGGCGGCCGGATCGGCCAAAGCGCGGCGCAGCTCGTCGATCCCGCGGTCCACGTCCCGATGCCGGGACTCGATCAGACCGTCGGTGTACAACGCGAGCACGCTGCCCTCGGCGAGCTCCACCTCGGTCGACTCGAACGGCATCCCGCCCAGGCCCAGCGGCGGTCCCGCGGGCAGGTCGAGCAGTTCCACCGTGCCGTCGGGACGGACCACGGCGGGCGGCGGGTGACCGGCCCGGGCCACGCTGCACCGGTTGGAGGCGGGATCGTACACCGCGTACAGGCAGGTCGCGCCGATGTCACCGCCGGTCCCGTGCTCCTCGAGGTTCGCCTCCGCCGACAACCGGATCACCAGGTCGTCGAGGTGGGTGAGCAGCTCGTCGGGGGCCAGATCGACATCCGCGAGCGTACGCACGGCGGTCCGCAGGCGACCCATCGCCGCGGCGGCGTGAATGCCGTGGCCGACGACGTCCCCCACGACCAGCGCGACCCGCGCGCCGGACAGCGGGATGACGTCGAACCAGTCCCCGCCCACGCCCAACTCGACGTCGGCGGGCAGGTAACGGTAGGCGGCCTCGGCCGCCGCCTGCTCCGGCAGCCCCTGCGGCAACAGACTGCGCTGGAGCGTGAGCGCCGCCGCCCGCTCACGGGCGAAGCGGCGGGCGTTGTCCAGACACACGGCCGCCCGGGCCACCAGTTCCTCCGCGAGCGCGAGGTCCGCCTCCTCGAAGGGCTCCTCGCACGTCGTGCGTCCGAACAACACGACGCCCAGGGTCAAACCGCGGGCCCGCACCGGGACGATCATCCACGAGTGGAACCCGTATTTGGTGATCTTGGCCCCCCGGGCCGGGTCCGCGGCGACCCACGAGGCGATCGGCTCGTCCATCGTGCGGTGCAGGGTCGATCGCCCGGTGGCGAGGCAGACCGCGGGCGGCGAGTGCTCGGTGTAGACGTCCACATCGCCCAGTGCCACCACCGCCTCGGGAGCGCCGGGCAGCATCGACTGCTGGGCGACCCGCCGCAGCACCATCGAGCCGGTGATCGGACCCGGGATCGGCTCCTCGCCGCGCAGCAGACTGTCGAGCAGGTCGACGTCGGCGAAGTCGGCGAGTCGCGGCACGACGATGTCGGTCAACTCCTGCGCCGTCTGCATCACGTCGAGCGTGGTGCCGATGCGCACGCTCGCCTCGTTCAGCAGCGCCAAGCGCTCCCGGTCACGGAAGCGGTCGGTCACATCGAAGGCCGTCGTGCAGATGCCGACGGCGTCACCGTTGCGGTCCTGCAGCAACGACGCCGACATGGAGAACAGGTGTTCGTGATCGGGATCGGCGTGGGTTCGGCCGCGGATCTGGAAGTCCAGGCAGGGTTCGCCGGTCGCCAGGACGCGGCGCATCCGACGCTCCCACTCCTCCATGTCGGGCCCCCGCGGCACGCGTTGCGGACACGGACCGCACAGATCCCCGGCCGAGGCACCGCTGAGCGCGGACATCGCGGCGTTCTGCCACACGCACCGCAGGTCGGTGTCGTAGACCGTCATCGCCATGGGGGAACGACTGCGCACCCAGTCGAGCATCGCCCGGTCCCCGGGACCTCGGCCGATCCCCGACGCGACGAAGGTGACCAGCCACTGGAATCGCCCGCTTCCGCTCGCCAGCCGCTGCGCCCGGACATGGACGTCCAGGTGGTGGCCGTCCCGATGGACGAGCGGGACGTCTCCGGTCCACTCCCCCACGCCGTGCGCGACGTCGCGAGCCGCTATCGCGTCGGCGGGCCGGGCCAGCAGGCGCAGCGCCGGCCGCTCGACCACCTCGGTTGCCGCAAACCCCAGCAGTTCGGCCGCCTGGGGATTCCACGCGGCCACGAGTCCGCGTTCGTCGATGACGGCCAGGGCAGTGGGGCCGCCGAGCACGTCCATGACATCCACCTCATCGATGAGGGTCGCGGTTCGCACACCTCCCGATCGGTCGGTCCTGTCGACCCAAAGCGTGCAAACGCTTGTTCGTCAAACTACGCCTCTTGACCCGATTGGTCAACGATCGAGCGGGTCCGCCCGATGGAATGCCTGACGGAATGCCCGATGGAATGTCCCGTGCCTCGGCCGTCGGGCTCACGATTGAGCCGGCCCGCCACCCGGTTTCGGGCGCCGGCTCAACCGACGACATGGATGGGCAGCGGGGCCAGTCCGTTGAAGCCGACGGCCGCGGTGGTCGTGCTGTAGGCGCCGACGGACCATACGGCGATGCGGTCCCCCTCGCGCAACGCGGACGGCAGGCGGTACGGCTCGCTGCCGCGGAGCACGTCCGCGCCGTCGCACGTGGGGCCGCCCAGGAGCACATCCGAGACCGGGTCGCCGGGGGCGAAATCGGGGGCGGTGACCGGGTACTCGATCGTGCCGTTGCGGTTGTCGACAAGCCCGGCGTTCCAGATGCCCGCGCCGAGAAAGACCCACCTGAGAGCATCCCCGCGAATCGCCACGGCATGCACACACGTGCAGAGCACCGCCGCCTCGGCCGCGAGGGCACGACCGGGATCCATGACGACCTCGGCCGGGGGTTGGTCGAACCCACGCGCGACGGCCGCGCGAATCGCCGTCGCGAAATCGGCAAGCGGGGGCACCGGCCGGCGATCAGGGGCGGGGAGACCACCGCCCAGGTTGAGAATCCGAAGGTTCAGCCCCATGCGCCGCAGCGACTCCCATGCTCGGGCCGCGGACGCGACGGCGGAGTCCCAGGCATGCGGGTCGCGCTGTTGGGTGCCGATGTGGAGCGTCAGCCCGGCCACGTCGAGTCCGGCTCGCGCCGCCGCCGAGGCGATGGCAGGCGCCTCGTCGGGCAGGCAACCGAACTTGCGGGTGGCGAGGGCCGGTTCGACGGCCACCCGGATCAGCACGCCTGCTCCCGGAGCCGGCACCCCGAGTCGGCGCGCTTCCTCCGCGCCGTCGAGCGAGAACAGGCGTACACCGCGCGCGTACGCCTGGGCGGTGTCGCGGGTGGAGCGTATGGGGTTGCCGTACGTGAGGCGCTCGGCATCGACGCCCGCGTCCAGGCACAGGTCCACCTCGGCGACCGAGGCGACGTCGAACCCGATCCCGTGCGCGGCGAAGGACCTCAACAGCGCCGGATGCGGATTGGCCTTCACCGCGTACTGGATCCGGACACCGGCGAACACGGCGCTCACCTCGGTGAGCTTGGCGCCGGCCGCCGAGACGTCCAGGGCCACGTGGGACTCGGCGGGCCCCAGCCCGCGCACGTGGGATTGCAGCAGTCGACTCATGTCGGTGACTCCTCCCGGCCCCGGACCGGTTCCGGTCCCGGAGCTATGTCCGACCTCGTCCCGACGGTGGCCGCGCGGCGCTCGGTCTCCGCGCACGAACCCGACCGGCCGTCCCAGGTTTCGATGGACCCGAAACTAATCGCACACGGCCGATTCGTCACCGGGCCGGTTCACTCGGATCGGATGCACCCAGCTTGGGTTTACCGGCACGTATCGTCAATCTCGAGATCACCCTCCGCGTCGGCGTAGCGAACGCTCCGCTCACGGAGAGGAATTGTCTATCCACGGTGCGACAAGAATGGATTGGACTGTTGCCGCGGAGACTATTGACGTGTCACGATCCTCCTGCTGCGATCCACACCGCCCCTGCGGTGTTCGTCGCCGACCCGCACGTACGGGCCCTGTTGGGCCCCCGCACGGCGATCACCGGCGATGTCCGGGGTACCGGTGCGCATTTCCTCCTTTCTTTTCTGCGCGACGGATAAAGGCGACCGACCATCGGTCGCCTGCCGCCATTTCTACGCATCGCTGTCCGGGAGTAGGAACATGCTCGACGACACGTTTCTCCCTTTCCATTCACTCGTCTCGGCCGTCGCCTGCAATGCGCCCGAAACGGTGGCCGTCTCCGCCGGTAAACACTCGGTCACATACGCGGAACTCGATGCGAATTCCAATCGAATCGCCCGACTGCTCCTCGCCCGCGGCCTGGAGCGCGGCGGACGCGTGGTGGTGGGCCTTCCGCGCGGCGCGGACCTGATCACGTGCGCACTGGGCATCTGGAAGGCGGGCGGCGTGTACCTGCCGGTCGACGTCGACGACAACTCCCGCCGGACGGCGGACATCATCGCGGAGAGCGGTGCGGCACTGGTCCTGCGGTCCTCGGACGCGAGTACGGCTCCCCTACCCGTACACCCGCGCCTGGTGGTCGACCCCGAGGACGCGGGGTCGCACCCGGCCGACGACCCGGGGATCACCATCACGGCCCAGGACGCGGCCTACGTGATCCATACGTCCGGTTCCAGCGGGCGCCCCAAAGGTGTGGTCGTGGGCCACGCGGGCCTGGCCAACCTCGCGCACGCACAACGCGAAGCGCTCGACATCCACGCGGGCGACCGGGTCCTACAGTTCGCGGCGCTCACCTTCGACGCCTCGATCGCCGAGTTCACCCTCGCGCTCGCGCACGGCGCGACACTGTGCGTGTACCCGCGCGAGGACCTGACACCGGGCGAACCACTGGCCGGTGTGCTGCGGGAGTCGATCACCCACGCGATCGTCGTGCCTTCGGTCCTGGCGGTCCTCACCCCCGAACACTTCCCTCGGCTGCGCCTGTTGGGCGTCGCGGGAGAGGACTGCCCCGCCGAACTGGTACACGCGTGGGCCGACCGGCACCGGTTGGCCAATCTGTACGGCGTCACCGAGTGCGCCGTGTGGTCCACGTACGCGCCGGCGCGCATCGAGGACGGTCGCGTCCCGATCGGACGTCCGGTGCTGGGTACGGCGGTGCGCGTGGTGGACCCGGACCTGAAGGTCGTGCCCGTCGGCACAGTGGGGGAACTGCTGTTGGGCGGCGTCGGCGTGGCCCACGGGTACCTCGACCAGCCGCGGCTCACCGCCGAACGGTTCGTGGAACACCTCTCGGAGCCGCCCGAGGACGTCCGACGTTGGTATCGCACCGGAGACCTGGTCCGCGAACTGTCCGACGGATCCTTTCTCTACCTCGGCCGCCTCGACGACCAGATCCAGATCCGCGGCCAACGGGTGGAACCGGGAGAGACCGAAACCGCGCTGACCGCGCTGCCCGAAGTACGACAGGCGACCGCGGTTGCCCACGGCGAACCGGGCGGCGACCGGCGCCTGGTGGCCTTCATCGTCGCCGAACCCGGCCACACGCCCATCGAGCGGGACGTGCGCCGAGCCCTGTCCGAGCGCCTGCCCGCACACCTCGTACCCTCGACCGTCGTCGTCCTGGACGCGATACCGCTCACGCCCCATGGCAAGGCCGATCGCGCGGCCCTCGCGACGCGCCCGCTGCCCCTGCGGGTCGCGCCGCCCCCCGACGACCGGTCGCACGACCCCGGCGACCCCGGCGAACGCGACTCGGCGTCGGAACGGGCCCGGATCGTGGCCGCGTTGATCGCGGAGGTGTTGGACATCCCGGCGATCGGCATCCACGACAACTTCTTCGATCAAGGCGGGCATTCGTTGAACGCCGCCGACCTGCTGTCCCACGTGCATCGACGGTTCGGGGTCCACGTCGGGCTCGGGGCGTTCTTCACCGATCCCACCGCGGACGGCCTCGCCGAGCAACTCGGCGACGCGGTCCTGCCCCACCGTGCCGAGGGGCGACGGCCGGCATGAAGCCCTCGTCGCTGCTCACACCTGCCAACCACCTCGGAAGCGATCCCCGCCACCCGGTCCTGGTCTGCCTGCCCTACGCGGGTGGTTCGGCCCGGGCGTTCAAGGAATGGGGCCCGTCCCTGGCCGAAGCCGGTCTCGGGCTGCTCGCCGCGCACCTGCCCGGACGCGAGGAACTCGTACGGCGGCGACCGTACACGCGTCCGGTCGAACTCGTCGCGGACCTCGCGGCCGAACTCGAACCGATCGCGGCTTCTCGACCGTACGCCCTCTTCGGCCACAGCATGGGGGCGGGACTGGCGCACGCGCTCGCACAAGAGATGTCGAGCCGGCGCCGCCCGTTGCCGAACCTGCTCATCGTCTCCGCGCATCGCGCACCGCATCTGCCCCCGCCGTGGCCGCGCACCGACGACCTCGCCGACACGGAGTTCGTCGAGTTCCTACGCGCGTTCGATCTGATCGGCGCCGCTGTCCTCGCGATTCCCGAGCTCGTGGGACTGCTGTTGCCCACCCTGCGCGCCGACTTGGCGCTCGCTGCCACCGTCCCCCACCTGTCCCAACGGCCCCTGGCCTGCCCGACCGTGGTGTACGGCGGCCTGGACGATCCCCTCGTGGACGCTCCGGCGCTGAGCGCTTGGGGGGCGGCGCTCGTGCGTTCGCCGCACATCCGCCACTTCCCCGGTGGGCACCTTTTCCCGTGGGAGCATCCCGAGGAGTTCCGACGGATCCTGCTCGCCGACCTCGCGGCGCACTCGGCCGGCACTTCCCTGGCGGCGGCGTGAGCGCGAGCGCCGCCGCGCCGTGCCCGCCGGCCGGGAAGGACACCCTGCCCTCGCTGGTCGACCTCTACCAGCCGCGACACGCCCGCGACCCCTATGCGCTGTACCGCCGTCTGCGCGAGGCGGGCCCCGTGCACTGGGACCGGGCGTTGCAGGCGTGGACGATCATGGGCCATGCCGACATCCGCCGTCTGTCGCGCCATCCCGAGCTGTCCGAGGACCGCGTCACCGCGTACAACTCCCGGCTCCCCCCGGATCGCCGTCGGATGTTGGCTCCCCTGGCGGATCCGCTGTCGCGCATGATGCTGTTCAACGAACCCCCCGAACACACCCGACTGCGAGCGCCGCTGCGTGAACCGCTGGGACGACGGGCCGTCCGGCCCTGGCGTGCCGTGGTGCGCGAACGCCTGCACGAACTGCTCGACCGCCTGCCCGACGGACCCGTCGACGTGTTGCGCGATCTCGCCGACCCCTTGACCTCCACGATGATCGCCGAGCTGCTGGGCGTACCCGGGTCCCATCGACACCTGCTGAGCGGCTGGAACAGTCTGCTCGACGAGTTCTTCGGTCAGTCGACGCGCGAACTGCCTCGTGTGGAGGCACTGCACGCGCTCTTCCGGGGCATGCGGGATCCGGGTGTTCAGGGGACGTCGGGCGGTTGCCCCGTCGGCGGTTCCTTTCCGAACCTGTTCACGAACGCTTCCGGCGACCTCACCGACGACGAGTCGTTCGCGGCGTTCCTGCTGCTCATAGACGCCGGCCAGGCCACCACGACCCACTTCCTCGCCAACGCCGTGCACGCTCTGCTCGAACACCCGGATCAACTCGCCCTCGTGCGGGACCGGCCCGAACTGCTCCCCGGCGCCGTCAACGAACTGCTGCGCTACGACAGCCCGGTGCAGTTCGTCGCGCGCACGGTGCGCGCCGACTTCGAATACCTGGACACCCGGTTCCGGGCCGGTCAAACCGTCCTGCTCGTGCTGGGATCCGGCAATCGCGACCCCCTCGTCTACGCCGAACCCGACCGCCTCGACGTGACCCGACGGGCCACCGATCACCTCTCCTTCGGGTATGGCGCGCACTACTGCCTCGGGGCGCCGCTCGCACTCTCCGAGAGCGAGATCTTCCTCGAAGTGCTGCTGGACCGAGCCCCCGGTCTGCGAGCCGGGTGGGACACCCCCCTGACCTGGAAACCGACGATCAATTTCCGGTTTCTCACCGCGCTCCCGGTCGAACTGGGCACAGGAATCGTCACGTAGTTCATGTTTTCGGTCGTATTTGTCCGAGCCCTGTGTCGGCGAGTCGACGATCGTGGTCCGTGAAAGCCCGGCTTCGGGCTCGCCCGTGGTCCCTCTCACGACGGCACGACCCGCCATCGCGTCGAAGTCGCCGCACGGACGGCGATCCGTCGGAACGCGCCCCGCGCCCGCAGGAATCCGACTTGGCCATCGGGCCGACGTCACGACGTGTCGTGCGGGGACCAGCCGACCAGCCGGAACGAGGTACCGAGATGCCACGACACAAGCGAACCCGGCATCTCCTTCGCCTGCGGCCCGCTCGTCCTCGCGCCAGACACAGACGCCGGCGCGGGCGCATGGCGATCGTCGCGCCGATCCTGGCGGGCCTCATCGTGCCGGCCGGCCTCGCCGGTGTGGTGATGCTCGACGGATCGGAGTCCGCCGGCCGGTCGCCTCTTCCCGAGAGCAGATCGGCGGTACCGGATCGAACCGCGGGGCAACCCCTCCCGGAAGAGACGACCGCGGTCGAACCCGTCGCCTCGGCCCCCTTCAGCACCGCGCCGACCCTGCCGGCGAGCGTCCCGCGCACGTCAAGCCCGGCCACGGTCCGGTCGACGACCACCAAACCGCGCGCTTCCTCGTCACCCGGACTCGTCGCCTCGCCTCGACCGACGGCTCGCCCGTCACGGCCCACCGCCACCCGCCACGTGCCCACGCCGAGACGCGCAACCGCCCCTCGGACACCCGCGGCCCCGACGACTTCGGAATCGGCGCGCCCGACGGCCGCCCCCACCTCGCGCCCACCGACCAGTACGTCGCCGCCGACCCCGTCGGTCTCCCCCACCCCGACGAGTTCGGACACCCCAGGCACCCACCCGAGCACATCACCTTCGGCTTCGCCGACTGCGCGCGCAACTCCGTCGGCATCCCCCACCCCGTCGACATAGAACCGATTCCTCGCTCCCAGCAGTTTCGACAATGTGGTAGGCGTCGAAACCGCTGGGAGTCTGACGCATTTTTACTATTTCCTGAGGGGGTGTTCAGGCGAGCTCGACGCAGAATCGAAACATGCGGGCCGGCTGTTGTATTTCGAGTCGGAGTTCGGGACGATTTGCAGCGGCGCCAAGCGCCCTCCGGAGTGCCGTGGGGTCGATAGTCGCCCCATTGGATATGCGAACGTAGATCTCCATCACCCGTCACGGGGAGAACGCGATGAACCGTCCGCAAGGAAACGCCGCATTGGTCGCCTTGGCCGCGCTCTTGCTCACGGGAGGCATGCAGATTGCCGCAGCTTCCCAAGCGGCCGCTTTGTCGGCGAACTCGCCGACTCTTTCGAAGATAAGCGATGAAGAACTGAACATCGGAGTCGCGGGCGAATGCAGCACGGGCGGTTGACAACCTCGCTCGCCAGTCGTTACGAGAAACAAAATCAGGCAGGTACGGCAACCGGCGGACAAATGGCCCGACCACTCCTGCGGTGGCCCGACCGTCCCGGTCGCGGCAGACTGCGAATCGCGTCGCGGCACACGACGGAACTTTCACGAGAGGCACCACGCATGAGAGGCGGCGGCGACGCCTTGAGTTGGCGTCCACGACTTCGTGACGGTGTCGTGGTCGAACGGACCCAGAGTGAATTGTTGTTCATCTGCACGTCGAGCCGACGCGTGAAGAGATTTTCCGCTCCCGCGACGATCATCGATATCATTCCGTTGTTGGACGGAACCAATTCGATCGCCCATCTCGTTCGAACCAACTGCGACTCGGACGAATCCGTGGAGCTCCTGTGCTCGACGCTGAGAACGTTGGACACGGAAGGACTACTCAGCGCTGTCGATAACCTGGATGAGGAGCTCGAACGACTTCCTCCCCGGCAAGCCCGATACTACGACCGACAGTTGCGCTTGTTCCAGGAGCTGTGTGACGCGGATCTGATCGACTGCGTCGGAGCCGCGCAAGCGCAGCAACGCCTCGGGAACGCGAAGGTGCTGGTGTGCGGGCTCGGCGGGTTGGGCGGCGTGGTCGCCCACGCGCTTGCCGGCGCCGGCGTTGGAAAGCTCGTCGTATGCGACTTCGATCGGGTCGAAGTAAGCAATCTCGCGCGCAGCTTCGTGTATTCGACCGCGGATGTCGGACGTGCAAAGAGCGAGGTCGTCGCCGAGCGGTTACGCGGAGCCAATCCACACATCCAGGTGACCGCGGTCGACCGATTCATCGCGACGCCCGCCGACCTGGCCGACCTCGTGACCGGCTGCGACTTGGTGGTCGGTTGCGCCGACCAGCCCAGCGTCGCGGCAATGGCGCAGACGGTCTCGGCGGCCTGCCTCCCGGATATCCCCCACCTGGTAGCGGGCGGATACTCACACCACGTCGGCGTGCTCGGAGCCTTGGTCGTTCCCGGCGTCACGCCCTGCCGGCACTGCCTGACCGAAGTCCTCGGCCGCGAACACGGCAGGGATGCCGCTTCACCGCTGGTTCCGAAACGACCCCACGGGGGCGTCATCGGGCCCCAGACGGGCATCGTGGGCAACATCCTCGCGCTCGAGGCACTGCGCCATCTGCTGGGCATGGAGACCGTACTCGGGCATCGAGTCGTCGAAATCGACTTCTGGCCCATGGAGTTTCGCTCGCGAACGATCGACAGAAGCCCGACTTGCCCATACTGCTCCCAACTCCCGAGCATTTGCGCCGACGACGAAGCGTGAAGTCCCCTCGGAGCCGGCGCGCCTCGGGCCGCGGGCTGACGGGACGCGTGCATTCAGGTTGTCGCTCCCATCGTTCGCGACCGCTGCACGGACGATGGTCGTGCCGAGGCGCCAGGGTCTTCACGATGCCGGGGCCGTTCCGGAAGTCGGCTTTTTCCATGCGCCGTTCGACCGGTACGAGACAGGCTTCGCAGTCGAGGACTCTCGTAAACCGGCGGCGGGAACCGTTCCGGGCCGAGGGCGCACCCATCCTGGGGGTAGAGGTGACGACCATCCGTCAGCGCCCCGCGTTGCTGCGTTCAGGGTTGATGGCAGCCGCTCTGATGCTGATTCCCACGGCCTGCGAGCGCGGGGGGCATGACGAAGCGAGAGTGTCGAGCCCGCCTACTCTCGAGGGCCCTGGCACTGTCGCGCCACAACCGTCCATCGACTCGAGTGATCCGACCCCGGAGTCGAGCACCTCGACCACGAGTCCACCCGATCCCGCGGATATCCCGGACCCTTGCGCTCTGCTCACGAGTGCCGACCTTCGCCAACCCGGTTCACCGGCCTTGCCCAAGGCGGACCGGCGCGACGGGTGGGACCGGGTGTGCAAATGGTCGAGCCTGCAATTCAACGCCGGCTACAGTCCCCCACCCGAGCCGGCGCGGAGCGCGTTCCCTTCCGGCAGGGCGGGGGACCTCCAGATGGCCGGTCGGGCCGCCGACAGGCTCACCGAGGTCATGCGAAACTCTTCCGCCGTCGTCGTGCGGGTCGCCTTTCGTCGAGGAACTCCCAAGCCACAACCCAGCTTCTACACGGCTTCCGGGCGCAGAGTCGAGGTGAACGCTCCCGACCCGTCCGCTCCGGACGCGTGCGGAGTGTCGACCGCGTGGAAGGGCGGCACCGTCTCGCTGGCGTTCAGCGACGCGACCCACACGTCGGACCCGTGTGTCCAGGCGAAGCGCCTGTTGGCCGTCGTAATGGGGAAGATCCCAACCTGAGACACGCGGCGGCGTTCGGCGCGCGTCCGGGACCCGCCGCTGCGCAGCCGGGGAGATATTCCGGTCGTTGACATGCCGCGAACGATGGGCGTCACCACCGACGTTGCCGACCATCTGCGGCCGAATCCCGCCCTTGCCGGTGTGACCGGGAAGTTCGCCGGGTTGAGGTTTCGACTTGGTCGAAACCCCCCTGCGTTATCGGATCGCTGTGAATCTATGCCCCGGTTTGACTGCTTGGCGTCAATGGATCGGCGGGTGGGGGCGCAATCGGCCGAATACGCCCCCTTCTGATCGGCAGTCCTTCGTCAGAGCAGCCCCCGTCGGGCGGTCGATGGGTGGACTTGGGCGGGCGTCAGGGTGAGGGTGCCGACGTATCCGGTGCGGGTAATGGCCCAGGCGGTGCCGTTCGGGCCGACCGCGGTGGCGATCGGTGCGTCCGGCAGGTCGGTGGTCCCGAGCAACTGCGCGGCGCCGATGTCCCAGACCCGCAACGACTCCTGCACCGTGCCTGCGAGGACGGGCCGCCCGTACAGCAACCCGACCCGGGGGTTTGCAAGATCCACGTCTCCCAGCCCGGGGCCCAGGGGCTCCCGCCGTGCCAGATCCCACACCTGATGTTCGGCCCCGAACAAGGCCACAGGCCGCTGGTTCAGACCCCAGATGCCATGGTCGAGGCCGGGGACCGGTAGTGGCAGTCCGACGGGAGTATCCGAGGTGACGTCCCAGAGCAGGCCGCCGTGCTCGACAGCCGCACGCCACCGCTCCTCCGCGGAGGCTGCGTCCGACAGGAGCGGCTCCAACCACGCGTACGTCCGGCCGCCGGCCGCCACCAAGCGCGAACACTTCCATCCCCGAGGGACGCTCCACAACCCGAGCACCCGATCGTCATGAAACGCGCTGTAGAACGTCGTGGTGCGTGGAGCGCCGTCGAGCTCACACGCCAGGATGGCCAACTGCCCGGCGATAACCGCAGGGGCCGCAGCCTCGACGAACATGTCGTCACCTGTGAGGCCCGGGACGACGTGCCCGACGAGCTCGAAGCCGTCTCCGGTCACCCGTAAGACGCGACAGCCGCGCGGGCGACCCGTGATGTGCAGGACGAACGGGCTGCCCTGCCAGGTGAAGCCGGTGAAGTGGTCAGCCGGGTCGTGCCACCACTCCTTGTCTCCAAGGCCGTGGACATCGACCACCTCACCGGTGGAGGCGTCACGCAGTTCCACACGCTGGAACCCCTCCACGGAGCAGTACATCCCGGCCAGCAGAGCCCGGCCGGCGACAACGACGACCTGCAGTGCACCCGAGAAATACTCGCCGGGGTACGTCGTCGTGCCCGGATCCGCCCAACGCGTCTGTCTCATCGGGGCATTGTCCTACCGGGCCCGCACAGACTCATGATGAGGTGCCGTGGCGCCACGCCGCCTACGCCAGGCGCCGACCCCGGGGGGGTCGCCAGATTCACCCCCGGCCGGTGGGGAACAGCGCGCCCGGGGCGAGGTCGGTCGAGCCGGGTGTCGGGCTCATGCTCGGGCGGGGTCAGGTCGAGGGCGAAGTCGCCGAACCGGCGGATGGTATGGGTGATGTACGGGGATACGGTCGCCAGGTCGTCCGGGTCGACCGGGTGCGCCTCGGCGGCCGGCGCGTTCGCCGCCGCGGTGATGTCGCAGGCGTTGGAGTAGATCACGCAGTTCGCGAGCAGCTCGTTGAACTTGACGATCTTCTCCTGATTTTCGGGGTCGTTGCTGCCGATCAGCCTCCCGCCGAACATCAGCCAGGCGGAGAACCCGTGGAACGCCTCGGCCCGGTTGGTGATCGCGGTGATCTGCTCCCGGAGAGACGGATCCGACAAGTACCGCAGCAACGTGACCGTCCTGATCACCCGGCCCAGCTCCCGGAACGCCCGGTACAGTCGGTTCTTCCGCGAGTTGTTGCCGAGCCGCCGCAGCGGCGTCACCGACGACAGCCGCCCCTCGCGGATCGAGATCGCCGTGCGCAGCAGGTCGGACCAGTGGGTTTCGATCAGCCGCCAGTCGATCACGTCGTCGCCGAACAGCGAGTCGATGTGCTCGTACCGCACAACTGTGGCGGGCCGGTAGCAGGTCAGGTCCTTCCAGTTGCGCATCCGCGGCAGCAGGTCGAAGCCCAGTAGCGCGGCAAGTCCGAAGACCGGCAGCGACTGGCCTTGCGTATCGGCATGCACCGCATCCGGCTGGAGGTCGGAGTCGTTCTGCAGCAGGCCCTCGATGATGTAGACGGCCTCCCGCACCCCGCACGGGATGAAGTGGCTGAACAACGCGATGTACGTGTCGGAGATGTGCCGGTAGGCGATCCCGCCGTAGCCGCCGTAGCGGATGTGGGACTCGGCGAGGAGGTTGTTCTCCCACGTCTCGATCTGGGTGCCGTTCGCGGCGACGACGTTCCCGTCGCCCCACATCCCGGCCACGTCCAGCCTGGAGAACGCGTTGATCACGTCCGCCGACGCCCGGTGGATCTTGTTGGGATCGGCGTGCTTGTTCCCCGTCGTCGCCGGCTCGTGCACGAAGACCTGGCCGCGCATGTGCCGGGCCACCTGCGCCGGGCCCAGCAGCGTCCCGTTCGCGAACACGGTCAACACGTAGCGGCGCAGGGCGTCGCGGATCTTGCGGTTCGCCCCGGACGCGGGGCCGAAATGGCGGTGCCAGTTCAGCAGGTACGCCGTGCGGATCAGGATGTCCAGCAGCGCCCGCTCCGGCAGCCGTTCGTGCACCGCCGTCTCCAACGCCGGCGCGGACGGCCGCCGGTCCCCCCTTGCGGCGCTTGAGCTGCGGGCGTCCGCCCTCCAGCACCAGGTCGGTATTGCTGCTCGTACAGATTCGCGTAGGAGTCCGACCCGGCCACCGCGATGTCCCCGGACCGCAACTCCGCGGCCAGGTAGGAGAACACGCACACCTCCAAGTGGCGGCGCACCAGCTTCCCCGGTCGCCGCGGATCCCGCAGGACCCGGCGCCACCCCTCGCCCGCGAAACCCACGTCGCGTGTCAGCACGACCTGCCGCCCGTCCCGCTCGACGGTGACCCGCTCGTCGACGAACTCGCCGGTCCGCGCCGGTTCGCGCGGATGAACTCCACCACGCCCAACACCGCCCGGTCCGCGCTGGTCGCCCCCAACCCCACCGCGTCCAGCAGCGTGAACAACGCCGCCCGACCGCTGCGGTAGTGCCCCTCCAACAGCGGCAGGTAGTTGTTGCCGTGGTGCGCGGACACCGCCTCGCGCGCACTGGACAAAGCGTCCGACCCGCCCGCGCCCGCCAACGTCTTCAGGACCAGCCGTCCGGCCCGCTCGCTGACCACCTGCGCCCCGTCCGGGTCCGTCTCCGCGGGCGCGCCGCCGTCCCCGGCCGCCGGATCGTCGGGCTCCGCCGCCGCGAGGGCTTCGTTTTCGGGCGTACTCCGGTAGGCCCCCTGCGTGACGCCGACCGTCCCGATGTGCCTCTGCCGCACACGTGCGTGGGGGAGTGGTCTCGGGACAGTCGACGTTACTCCGACACGGACGGCAGGCAGCGAACCACCCTTTCGTGCCTCGCCGGAACGCGGCCACAGCCGGGTGGAGGTTGTTTCGTTCGGTCCCCTCACACCACCGAAAGGCTCCGGCGCTCACACGAGCCGGTGGAGCTACGAATCGGTGAACTTCGGTGCTTCCAGGAAGAAGTTCGCCACTGTTCCCACGACGGATCCTGTCTCGATCTCGCGTTCGAACCTGGTGCGGAGCGCCGGATCGAGTGCGCATGCCTCGAAGCCGTGCAGGTTCGCGAGCGCCACGATCGTCTGTATGCGAAGCGCTTCCGGAGCGCCTCGATCGAGGATCGCGCACAGCTCTTCCGTCAACCCCGGAACGGGCCACCTGTTCCTACCGAGGAGCGCGATGGCGGCCTCGGCGGCTTCGGGATCGTCTTCGGCGGCGGCGAGTGCGGTGAGCGACTCCCGGAGCAGTACCTTGCGATCGGCGTCGTCACGCACAGCGGCGTCCAGCGCGTACAGTGCGAGCCCACGCCGGCAGCCCCGCAGGCCGGGAAGCAGGGACATCAACTGTGGCCAGGCATCCGGCAGTCGCCTCACATAGTCTTCGAACGTAGTCGCCATTTCGTGGGATTTCGACTCCCCGGCCCGGATGAGGGCGGTCAGCGTCCCGAAGGACGGCGGGTGCGTCCGCGACAGGTACCACGCGGCGGAGACTGCGGTTTCGGGGTCGTCGAGTTGGGCGAATATCTCCCGGGCCGCCTCCGGGTCGAGGCGCAGCATCGGGCAGATCGGGCACTGGCAACGCTCGAGTGCCGCGGCATGTTGGGCGCGTTCCTCAGGCGTCAAGTCGGCGACCGCGACGTGCGCGTCGTCGCCACCCAGTCCTTCCTCCCAGACCGTCCACAGGTCACCTCGAAGCAAGAGAAAGCGGTCCTTGCCGGCGAGCAGGGCGCCCAGGTCGGACCTCGGGGGAGCGGCTCTCAGGCCGTAAACCCTGGTGATGACCCGCTCGATGGCTTCCCACTCGGCGGCAAGGGCCAATTCGAACCAGTGGCACCAGACCGCCTCCGAACGAGAGCAGCATCCTCCGGGGTTCCAGAACCACCATCCGAAGTCGTCGTCCACGTCCTCGCTGACGCTGATCCATTCCCCGCGATACTCGGATGCGCTCGGATACGGATCGATGCCGGTGTAGCGGTGGATGAACTCATGGATGATGCGAGTGATCTCGGAGTGCGCCGCGTGCCGGTCCCCTTCGCCGGAGACCTCGAGAGATAGTCCTATAGCTGACATGCCGCGAACGATAGGACCCATCACAGACGTTCCCAGCCGCTCGGGCGGACCCTGCTCCTGTTGGAGAACCGTCCGCTCATGCACGGCGATCACCGAAGTCGGCACACGACCCGGCGGCCCCCGCGGGACGATTCCACAACACCACAAGTCCTGCTAGGCATAGGCCAGTTCGTGCCGATCACCCTCCAGAGCGACAGTCTGCCTCGCAGGCATGTTCGCGGCAAGGCACCACGACAAGGGCCAGTCCATGGACACCCGCGGAACCAGGAATCGGTGCGGTTTCTCACTGCTCCGGGTCCAGTCGATGCGCCCTGATCAGACGGGTGATCGCGGTGACGGTCGCTTCGATCGGGCTGTGGGTCCTGACCACGAATCCCTTGCGATCGGTTGCGACGAGGTGGGCCAGGAGCCTGGCCGCTCGCTCCGATCGCGATTCGTTCCCTCTCAGGTGTTCTTCCCAGGGTGTCGGGTCCGGTTGCAGGCGTAACTGGCGTCGCAGCGCGCCTGCGGGTGTGGCGGCGTGCACCGTCAGCGTGGGTTCGATCAGGTTGGGGGCCAGGCGGGACAGCCGACGGGACACCTCGGCGCCGACGAGGTGATGACGGACGGCGTGTTCGGTGACGGTGGTCAGACGGAAGCCGCCGACGACGACGAGACCGCCCGGATCGGCTTCAGCGGCCGTGCGAATGGCCACCGACAGAGCTTCGAGGCGCCGCGCGTGCGCCTCCAGGGTTTTCACCGGGGTATCGCCGAACGCGAACGTTGCCTCGGACACGACGGCGCCATCCAGCGAAACGCTCAGAGCCCGGGCGAGACGGACCGCGTGCGAGGGCAGAACGGCCTCGACAGCGACGATCACCACATTCTCCCAGGACGTCGACAAGCCACGTAGCCATCACCTCGCGCACATCGCGTGAGCCCTGGCTTGTGGGGACCGAGACCAGCTTCGCCATCCTCGGTCCTCACGTGGATCCCAGGCCGTCCGTCACCGCGAGAACTCGACACCTGCCCATCCCACCCTGTTCCGGGAACTTCAACTCGGATAAACGCGGCACCCTTCGGCGGCGGCGGGAACTTGTCGACCGAGATGCCGCTGACGGGATGGTTTTGTCGCGACTGCGAGCTTCGCCCACACCAACGCCGACGACGTGTGCACCGCAACCGCGCTCGCGACATCCGCTGTCGGTAATCGTCGTCGGATTCGAGACTCACAAAGCGACTTCGATAGTAAAAATGCGCCGCTCAATCGATGAGCACACCGAAGGCTTCTCCGGTCTTGAATTCCTAAACCGGATATCGCATTATTTCGAACGGCCGCCCGCCTCGGGCCGGTTGCCATCGAGTCCGCGCACAACACTTCAAAGCGGGAATTTTCGACTTCCCGAACGCCACGAGAACACTTGGGTCTCCACATGTCTCGCACGTCGTCCCCCACGTCCGGGTCCCGCCGAGCACCCACCAAGCGTCGCCGACTCGTCGTCGTCACCACGGTCTCCGCCGTCGTCGCCGTCGGCGCGGCCGTCGCGGTGGTGTCCTCCCAAGAGTCGACCGAGAAGGTATCCGCGACCGGGCCGCGCCAGACCGCCTCAACGGATCCGACGATCCGAACTCTCCCCGGCGTGGTCGATTCGGCGACGTCCTCGACAAATCCGACTCAGTCACCTGAGATCAGCACCTCCGCCTCCACACTTCCGGCAGGTACGACCACGCCTCCTGGGGCCACCGGCCCAAGCATGGGAAAGCCCGCATCGTCAGCGACTCAGAACCCCGCGAAGGATGCCCCGACCGGAACGGGAGCCGGAACCCGACCGGGATCGACCTTGACGAAACACGCGGGCGACCTGGAGATCAGCGTCGACGGAACCTCGATCTCGAACCTTGACATCCAGGGCAACCTGTTCGTCGTCGCGAACAACGTCACGGTCACCAACGTCAAGGTCGGCGGCTACGTGGCGATCAACCGAGGCCGCACCGGAATCGCGCCACTTCCCGTCAAGCGCAACATGAAGTTCTCGAACATCGACGTACGCACCATCGACAACGTGGGACTCGACACCGTCGTCGTCGACAGGGCACGTTTTCGGGGTGCTACGGATTCCACCCACTTCCAAGCCACCAGCTACCGACAAGGTGGAAATTTCTGGAAGTGTGACGGGCTGACCCTGACGAATTCACTGTTCGATCCGCCGCCGCCCATCAAGGATCCCGAGGTCCACCTCGAAGCCCTCCACCCCATGGGGTGCAGCAACCTGGTCATTCGCAACAACGTATTCGACATGACCGCGCCGAATCCGGAGACGAAACGGCAGACGACGGGGATCATGATGCTACAGACCTGGAACGACCGGGTGAACGAGAACGTCGTCTTCGACGGAAACGAGTTGCGAGGCGGCGGCTATTACCAGCTCTACCTGCACGCGAAGAACATGAGTGTGACCAACAACAGGTTCCACTCGTACCCCCAGGGAGCCCCGGTATATCCGCCGTCGGCGAACTCCGAAACCTACTACCCCTTCACCCAGTCCGGGAACACCCTGGACGGCAAGCCCATCACGCTGGTCAACAGCAAGTGACCCGGCGGGGGACATCGCATACGACACCGCGCCCCGCCGCGCGCCGACGCCTCGAGTGTCGCGTTCGTCCCTGGCACATCGGCGCGGTGGTCGGCGAGCATGAGCCTGCTTGTGGGCACCGATGACGGGAACGAACGTCGGCGACCCGAGGAGATGAGGGGAGACGCCCGTGAGTCGTCGTGGGGCGTTGTTGTTCGCGGGCATGTGCGTGTTCTGGGGCATCCCCTACCTGCTGATCAAGGTCGCGGTGGACGAGGTGTCACCCGCCGTACTGGTGTTCGCGCGAACCGGGCTCGCCGCCCTGATCCTGTTGCCGTTCGCCCTGCGCGGCAACGGGTTTCGCGGGCTCACCGGACACGCGTGGCCGCTGCTGATGTTCGCGATGACCGAGTTCATCGTGCCCTGGTGGCTGCTCTCGGACGCCGAGCGAAGGTTGTCCAGTTCGACCGCCGGGCTGCTGCTCGCGTCGACGCCGATCTTCGGCGCGGTGCTCGTGTACCTGACCGGCAGGACCGAACGGATGGGCCCGGCGCGCTGGATCGGCCTCGCGGTCGGATTCGGTGGTGTCGCGGTACTCGCCGGGCCCACCCTCGACGGCGGCGACCCATGGGCCATCGTCGAGGTACTCGCCACCGCGCTGTGCTACGCCGCCGCGGCAATCGTCGTCGAACGCGGGCTCAAGGACGTGCCGAACCTACCGATGACCGTCGCGTGTCTGGGCTTCAGCGCGCTCGTGTACATCCTGCCCGCCGCGGCGCAATGGCCCGCGCGCATGCCGAGCGCCAAGGTACTGGGGTCCTTGGGTGTGCTGGCCCTCGTCTGCACCGCGATCGCGGTGGTGCTCTTCTTCGAGCTCATACGCGAGGTCGGCGCGGCCCGCGCCACGGTCATCACGTACGTCATCCCGGCCGTCGCGGTCGTCGCCGGTGTCCTCGTCCTGGACGAGAGGTTCACCTGGGCGATCGGTGCCTCGTTCGTACTCATCCTCGCCGGAGCCTGGCTGGCGACCCGTCGCGGCGACGTTCCGATCGTCCCCGCCGACGCCGATGGAGACGCCGACGACCAACCGCCCATCGAATCGACCAGCGCGCCCGAACAGCAGCGGTAGATCGGCGTGCCGGGAACGCGACGCTTCCGTTCCGCGCTGCCCGTCTGCGGCGTCGGGTAGACGGACAACCACGCGACGGCCGGCTCCAGGCCGCGGCGCGGTTGCAGGGCCGGGATGGCCCGGGCCGGCCGCGTCGTGATGTCCGGGCACTGCGTCCACGTGGTGGGGCGATGACACCTTCCCGCGCCGAGTTCGGATCCGGGACCGTGACCGCACGAGCCGCAACGCGGCGCGGATATGGCGTCTTTCTCCGTTCTCGACCCGCATCGCCGTGGCTAGCGTCCGGGATCGTCGACCGCCGTCGTCCGGACGGCGCCGCGCCTGATCGAGTCGCGGGAGGACGTGGTCAACGGGGGACGGATACATGTGGCAGACAGCGGACGACTTCGGCTATGAGACATCGCCCGAGGTGGGCTTGCGCACCGCCGGCATCGAAGAACGCATCGGTCGCGCCCACATCCTGCAAACGCGTCAGGTGCGATCGTTGTCGGCCATAGCCGCCTTGGTTTCGCCCGTGTTCCTCGGCGTTCTCTTGGGGGTGATCGACGAATCGGGCCTGCCCGTGTTGATCGAATTGCCCCTGTTGGCGATCGTCGTCGTCGTCGGCTTGGGGCTTGTCGTGGGACTGTTGAGCTTTAGCCGGATGCGCAGACCCAGCGTGCGGTCCGTCCTGGGTTTGTACCACTGGGAGGTTTGGCCCTGCGCGGTGCTGCCCATGGACCCACCCAATGGGTGGGGGCGGGACAGGCCGTGTGTGTGGTTGCTGCGTCCCGACGGCAGCTACTACGTCAAACTCATCACGCACTGGTCGCGCGAGACCCACGAGAATCTCGCGCGACGGGGGGTCGGCGCTCGCGTGTGGTTCGCCGGGGATCTGCGCCACGGCGGCGTGGTAGCGCTTCCCGACGGCATCGAACCGACGCTGGCCGACGCGGTCGGCTGCTCCGGGGAAGGCACGGCCACGCAGAACGAACGAGCCACTGAGGCAGGCCTGCGGCGACGCTCCAACGTCGAGCAACCCCGTTGACCGCCGCAGCATCGTGATGCACGACCGTCCGTGCCTTTGGGGTCGGCACACGACGAGTGCCGACGCTCCGTCCGGCTCGTGGGCTCCTCGACATGCCCACGCGCGGGCGTGACAACAAAGCCCGACCACCGCGTCTCGCCCGCCCATCATTCGCGGAGCAGGACCGACTTTTCCGCGAATTTCGGCCGCTCGCAAGCGACTTGCTCCTCTTCCACCGGCCGCGGGCGCGTTTATCCAAGCACCCGGGGATGCCTGCTCGGAGGATCTGGCTGTTCGAAGCCACCTCGTCGAGCGCCCAGGCCCGGGATTCGGTCCGTCGAGACATCCGGCGCATGGGCGATACGACGCATCCCGATCCCGGGTCCATGGACGTGTCAAAAGAGGAAGGCGGACCGGATGTCCGAAACGAACGCCTCGTCGGACGAGGCGGATCCCGCACCCACGCTGTACGAACAACTCGGCGGTGCCCGGGTTCTCCGCGAGGCCGTCGACCACTTCTATCGGCTGGTCTTGGCGGATCAGGAGTTGGCACCGTATTTCGAGCACTCGGACGTATCGCGGGTCAAGCGGCATCAGGTGCTCCTGCTCTCGACGATCCTCGGCGGCCCGGGACCCTACGACGGCCGCTCGCTCGGCAGGGCGCACGACGGACTCGGTGTGACCGGTCCGCACTACGACAAGGTGTCCGCGTATCTGCTCGGAGTGCTGGCCGAGTTGGGCACGCCCACCCACATTCACGACACCTTGGCCGCCACCCTCGAGGAAGTCCGCGACGACATCGTCCGGCCCGAGGACGCGGCGGCCGAGGGAGACCGCTGAGGCGTGGACGCCAACCGCCTCGAGGAGAGCTGGCGCCTGGTGACGGCGCACGGCGACCAGGTCCCGCTGTTCTTCTACTCGTCACTGTTCCTCGCCGACCCTCGGACCCGACAGATGTTCCCGGTCTCCATGGCGGCGCAACGCGGAAAGCTGATCGACGCGCTCGGGACCATCGTCTCCCAGGTCGAAGACATGGACCGGCTGGCGGACTTCCTGGGCCAACTCGGGCGCGACCACCGCAGGTTCGCGGTCGTCGCCGAGCACTATCCGGCGGTCGGCACGGCGCTCCTGGCGACCCTGGAGCACTTCACGGGCGCCGCGTGGACCCCGCAACTGGCCGACGACTGGCGCACGGCCTACGCCCGTGTCGCCAAGGTGATGTGCGACGCGGCCGACGAATCGGCCCGCACCACACCGCCGTGGTGGGACGCCGAAGTGGTCCGACACGAACGCCGCGGCCTCGGGCTGGTCGTCCTGACCGTGCGCCCGGACACCAGACTCGACTTCGACCCCGGCCAGAGCGTCGCCGTCGAGACCGCGCTGCGCCCGCGGATGTGGCGCTACTTCTCTCCCGCCAACGCCCCGCGGGCGGACGGGACGTTGGAGTTGCACGTACGCGTCGTCGACGGCGGCAGCGTCAGCACCGCCCTGGCCCAGGGTGTGCGACAGGGCGATCTGCTGCGTCTGGGCGCGCCCGTCGGTCGGCGGCTGACGCTGGGCGGCACCGACGGGCGCGACGTGGTGCTGCTGGCGGGCGGCACCGGGCTTGCCCCTTTCAAGGCGCTGATCGAACGCATTGGGATCGAGCACGACCACGGTTCGGTCCGCAGGCGCGCCGTGCTGTACATGGGGGCACGGCGGACCGCCGAACTGTACGACGCGGCCGCGATGTTCGCGTATGCGGAGGCGTTCGAGTGGCTGACCGTGATCCCCGCGATCTCCGAGGAGCCGTCCTATCGAGGCGAGATCGGGGATCCCGTGGACGTGGCGCTGCGCCACGGGCCCTGGGGCACCCACGAGGTGTACCTGTGCGGCTCACCGGAGTTGATGCGCTCGGGGCTTGGCCGACTACGCTCCGCAGGGCTGCCCGAGGAGCGATTGCGGTTCGAGGAGTTCGGCGGCCACGGGATCTCCGGGCCGTCCCCCACGTACTCGTCAACGGAGGGCGATCATGAGTCAAGTGCCAGGTGAGGGGGAAGCGGCGCGGCCCGCGCCGGCGACCCGAAGTCGGACCTCGCTGACTCCGCAGGGCATCCGTTCCACCGAGTTCTCCCGCGCATCGCTCGCCCGTCGAGGCTATGACGTCGAGGAGGTCCGGATGTTCCTCGGGCGGGTCGCCGAGGACATCGCCGCGAGTGACGCGCAAAAGGCCGAGCTCCGCGCGGAGATCCATCGGCTGCGCCATTGGTACCGACAACAGGGCGTCGACACCGATCCGAGGTCCGACGCCGGCAAGGCACTGGTGGCCGCCGCCAAGCCGGACGGCCAGGCGCTCGCGATGTTGTCCCAGGCGCAGCAGCAGGCGGACGCCTACATCGCACAGGCGGAGCAGTACTGCCGTCAACTCATGTCGGAAACCCGGCTGCAGGCCGACGCGCTGCTGCAACACGCGCGCGAGAACGCGGAGGCTGCCGCGGACGAGGGAGCCCGCGCGTACCGAGCCCGGGCGGGCGAGGAGTACGCCGCCGAACTGGAGGAGATGCAGCGCAAAGTGCTGTGGCTGCGTGCCTTCTGCCACGCGATCCAGGTACAGCTCACCGCGGCCTCGGACTCGTTCGCCCGCGAGGTGGCCAAGCTGGCGGATCTGTCGACGAGCTTCTCCACGACCGACTTCATGTCCGCGGATCAGGGGAATGTGCGATAGCCGGGTTGGTCGAGCCGTCCGCCCGGAGCGATCGCTCAGCGTGGCGTTGGCTGTGTCGTCGTCTCGTCCACCGCGCTCTCCTCGCGCGCCTGCCATTCCGAGGCCGACCGGGCTACGGAATCCGTGCGTCGGTAGTACGTGGAGTAGCGCTGGATCGGCGGGTACGCGGTGGCGAACAGTTCGAGGATTTCGGGATCCGAGCTTTCGATCCGCCACCTCGCGGAGTGCTGCGCCTGAATCGAGAGCAGGGCGTCGCCGGTGGCGCGTACCGTGCCGTCGACCCGCCCGTCGAGGATCTGGGTGTTGGGAGTGACCAGCGCGAGCAGCCTCAGCGTCGAGATCCATTCGTGCGTCGACTGGGTCTCCAGTTCGAGATCGTGCGGCTGCCCCGGGGTGGCCTCCTCGATGTCGCACGACCATTCCAGATCCAGGCCTCGGGATCCGAGGCGCAGGAGGATCTCCGCGAGGGGAATGTACGTCGAGTCTCGCCATGCGGAAAAGACGATGAACATCGGTCACTCCGTGGTTCTTCGAGGCAGCGTGGGTCGTTCGGCCTCGTGATCCTCGGGACGTGCGACCCACCGGGACGAACCGTCGCCGTCCACCGGGCTCTCGGGTGGCTCGCCGTGACCGGCTGTCGGCTCGATCACGGGCGCGTTCGGTGCCGGGCCGAAGGTTGCCGGCGGAGAGGGGCGGCTGCGCTCGACGCTGGTTCAAGAGGACACTCGCAAGCTATCCCCGGCCTTGGGCGAAGGATCGGACAAACGCGACCTTCGACAGGAGGCCGCGGTCGGCCGAGGAGCGAGCCCCGAAGTGGGAGGTTCGCCCGCCGCGGGTCTCGGGCCGACCGGATCGAGACCCGCGGCGGGCACCGCGCACGGCCCCCCTTGCGTATGGGAGGTGCCGGCTACGGCATCAGCGGATTTACCGAGTCTCCCGCTCCTCGACGGTCAGGACGAAGAGGCGGCGCGGGGTCGCGCTCCGACAGGCCGTCGGGGCGGTCCGTCGACAGGGCCCGGGCCATGCGCGGGTGTGCGGCTTTGCTCAGTTTTGCTCAGTACTCGCGGTTGTCGGTCCCGGTCGCGGCGCTGTCGGTGTTCGTCACTCGAGTGCCGTCCGTCTGGGCGGGCGGAGTGTCGTTGCCCGTACCGTTCGCGAAGGCACCGCTGCTGCCACCCACGACGAAAGCCGCCGCCATGACGCCCACGACAATGAACCTGCCTGCTCGATTCACGATGAAATCCCCGTTCATGAAGGGGCGTTGGCCACAGTGCCACTGCCCGATGCCGCTCATCCTCGCGTACACGCGCTGACCGAACGCTGAACACGGACGCGCCTCGACTCAGCCACCGTCCGCCGCCAACCGGTAGCCGCTGCCGGGCACGGTCTCGATGGCGGCCCGATCGAAGGGGCGGTCGAGTTTGTTGCGCAGGCGCCCGACGTAGACCTCGACCAGGTTCGAGGCACCCACGAAGTCGTCGCCCCAAACGTGTTGGAGGATTTCCCGCTTGGAGAGTCCTTGGCCACGGCGGCGAAGCAGGAACTCCAGTAGGGAGAACTCGCGGCCCGTCAGCGTGATGGCGGTTTCCCCGCGTCGCACACGCTTGCTGGCCGGGTCGAGGGAGAGGTCGCCGGCCGCGAGCACGACGGGGCGTTCGGGCGTACCTCGGCGCATCAGGGCACGGAGCCGCGCCACGAGTACCGCGAACGAGAAGGGTTTGGTCAGGTAGTCGTCGGCGCCCTGGTCCAGTCCCTCGACCTCGTCCCGTTCCCCGGATCTGGCCGTGAGGATGAGTATCGGCGTCCAGACGCCGTCGTCCCGGAGCGTGGAACAGACCCGATATCCGTCGAGACCGGGTAACTCCACGTCGAGAATGATCGCGTCGTAGGTGTTCTCCCGGCCCAGCCAGATGGCGTCGATACCGTTGACGGCCACGTCGACCACGAAACCCTCGCCCTCCAGCCCGTAGCGCAGGGCGGTGGCCACGTGTTCCTCATTCTGGGCAACCAGAACACGCATGACGACGGTGATCCTCCCCGCCCTGAGCCGGCATCTCGGACGACGCGTGAACGGAACGCATCCGAACCGAGGCTCAGTGTCACAGTGGGGGGTGAGGCGTCGCATGGAAGAACACGACAATAGGCGTTCCGGGGGAGCGATCGGCGGAAGCCGAAGCGCGCGAGGGCCCGATCGACGAGCAGCCGTCAACGATCTTTGCCGAGGTCACCCGGGCAGGGGGCGAGATGGGTCGGGTCGACGTCGATCGCGATGGCGTCTCGCGTCAGGGGCACGGCCCGGCAATCGCGAACCGGTCGCGTCGGCACGCGTCCACGGTCGCGAGCGGCCGTGGACGCGTCGTGTTCAAGTGGTCGAGGCGCATGACGAGGCCTGGTCCTCGACGGGCAGGTTCGCGTCCACCGGCACGGAGTCCGAGGGAATCTCGGCCCACACCGTCTTGCCACCGTCCTGGTGGCGTTCGACGCGGCTTCGGCCTCCGAGTTCGGCCAGGACGACCTTGACGATGGCCAGTCCCCGCCCGCTCGTCGGAAAGCCGGCCCGAGTACGGGTGCGCAGGCGCGGTCGCCCGGGATGACGGTCGCGTACACCCAGGCGCAGCGTCCCGTCGTCACGCTCCTGGAGAACGATGGAGATGTCCGGGGTGACGCTGCCGGCATGTTCGACGGCGTTCGTGATCAGCTCGGATGCCACGAGGCGGATCGACTCACCGGTCTCGGACCGAGCCGGGACGCCCCATCGGGCGAAGACCGTGAGGACCCTTTGCCGGGCCCCCGCGACACGACTGCCGCGCGAGGGGATGGTGAACATGTACGTGTGTGCTCGGATCGTCGTCATGATCGTCTCCTGGTTCGTACGGCCGGTCGACCATCGACTGGCCGATCCCGAACCCGTCGTCGCCCCGAGCACGCGGCGGACTCATCAACGATCCTGCGCTCGTGCCGCCGGCGATACATGGCCCAAGTGGCCAATATCCGACATATGAGGCTCACGGAGCCTTCGGAAGTATCACAGCTTCAATGCGATATCGACGGAATATGTCCGCCTCAACCGCTCCCTGTCGCGTTCGACGGAGTCGGTCCGTCGGCCTGGTGCGCCGGCGCGTAGTTGCCGACCGTGCCACGGTGCTCAGGCGGCCCGTGCAGCGTGAGTCCAGACGACGAGAGCCTCGGACCCACCCCCGGCGCGGGATCAGTCGGTTCGCGGCGGCGTGATTCTCGCGTCGACGCCCATCCAAGGCATCGAGGCGCAGCGCGGCTGTCCCGCGAGCGCCGACAGCCTCTCTTGCGGGTCGGGTGGCGAAGCCGGCGCCGTGGTGTGCGGCGCCTCGCTCTCGGGCGGAGTCGCACACCACGGTGGGGTGGAGAACTGCGCTTGCAGCGTGGACGCTTCGGCGCTCTCACCCACTCGATTTCCGTGCGCGTCGAAGGCCTCGATGGACACGTTCTCGAGGTCCGTCCTCGCCACGATCGCCGCGAAGAACCGGACTCCGTTCGACGTCGGGGTCGTGCGTGCGGGAACACTGATCGGGTTCCGTGCGTCCTTTTGCGAGACCCTGATCTCGGTCGCGTCGGGAGGAGCGATGCCCACCACGCCGATCTCCATCGGCCCGCTTGTCCGTTCGCGCTTCCAAGGTTGGGTGATCACCATCCAATGCACCGTTCTCGCCGCCAGCTTCTCGTCGAAACAAGCGGCGACATCCTCCGTCACCAGGCACGATCTCCCAGGACCGGCTCCCACCGAACCCACCAACCAACCGCGGTAGTCCGAAGGATCCCTCACTTGGTACACCCGCGCCTGCGCTGCCGGAACCGCAAGGGTCGCCGTGGGCACCGGCGCGGGAGAACGCACCGCCGCGGGACCGTGCGCGCCGTCGGAATGGCGGGCGGACACGGTCGCCAAGCCCCCCACTAGCAGGGCGCTCGCGACCGCGACGCCCGTCGCGATCCGGCGACGGCGGCGTCTGTGCGCACGGACGCGTACGAGCACCTGCTCCAAGGGGTCCCCCGTCGGTATGTAATCCGGGGGCAGGGCACCGACCGCGACCTTCAGCAGGTCCTGTGGCGTGCCACGCATGAAACCCTGCTCCTTCACCTTCGATGAAAAGAAGGATCGTGTCGGTCCGGGGACCTGTCGGACACGCTCGTCGAACTCCTCGACGCCGGGGACTCCGGCAACCCGTGCGCCGTTTCCGATGGCGACATGTATCGGGCGAACGTCGGGTCCGCGCGCAGTCTCGCCAGGCCGCGTGCGGCCTGCGAACGAACCGCCCCCTCCGAACAGCCCAACAGTTCCGCGACCTGACTGTCGGCCATGTCCTCGACGTAGCGCAGGATCAGGACCACACGTTGTCCCGAAGGAAGCTTCGCCAGAGCACGGCGCAACTCGTCACGGTCGTCCACCGAGTGGACTCCTCCGAGATGGGCCTCCTCCGAACGCTGCGGTAACCACCCCAGCGAGACTTCTCCCCACCACTTCCTGCGCCTCGAGCCGATGGCCAAATTCACCAGGATGCGTCGGACGTACGCCTCCGGTTGCTCGATCGTGCTTCCCCGCCACGCGTTCCAGAGCCTGAACAGCGCCTCCTGCACCAAGTCTTCCGCCCTGCCGACGTCCATCGTCAGGGTGTAGGCGAATCGCGTCAAAGACAGCCGCCGACCGCGAGCGAACTCGGCGAACCGCTCCTGCGCCGCAGCGTCCACATGCTCTCCGGGATCGATCGGGTCGGCTTGAGACGAACGCCTCGACCCCTCGGCGGCAGCGGAGCGAAACCGGTCGACACCATTCGAGGCGTCACGGACAGCACGGAAGGATCGAGTCGCCTGCAGTCCTCGCCGAGACACATCGAAAGGGTCGACGGTCGCCGTTCGCCGACGGGAACCGGACGAGATGTGCCGTCTCGTCCGGCTGTACCTGACGCGCCGCGGGCACCGAACCCGAGACGATGTATCACCCATGGTCGGCGTCACACGCCATGCGCACTTGGACAAACGCGTCCGACCTTTCGGCACGTGTCGCCGCAACCCGGACACCATGCCGAATCAAGGCGGTCGTCGATTCGGGATCGCGACTTGGCGCCTTCCTACAAGCGTGCCGATCGGGTGGAGGGAACTCTTGGCGTCCACGGTGCGCCACCGGATGATTCGAGCCAGGCCCGAGCGGGCCGGCGATCATCAGCACAAGTGACACCGTGCCCGCCGCGAGAAACCACTGCGGAGACGTCCATGGGCCTCAACTTGCACGATCACATTCGCCGACTCGACGGTCTCGTCCCATGCCACACGTGTGATCCGAACCTGTTCTTCGACGAATCCGCCTCAAGCGTCAAGGAGGCCAAGAGTCTTTGCCGCGCCTGCCCGCTCCGCAGGTCCTGCCTGGCCGAAGCGCTGGCGCGCGGCGAGTCGAGAGGCGTGTGGGGCGGGGAACGTCTGCACAATGGCAAGGTGACCTCCTCCCGGCTCCGGCGGCCGCGTTCCCTGTCTCGGTGATCCCGCACGCGCCGTCCCACGCGGCCCACCCGAAACACAGAGCCCGGCACTCGGCGACGGAGTCGCCCGTGCGTCGCGTCCACCGCCGTGCGCCGGAAGCTACCTGACGACGTTCCCCGCACGGGGTCGGCGTGGTCCGATTCGGGGCGGGCGAGGCGTGCTGTTCGTTCGGGTGCGAGCGGCGGATCCGCCGGTGCCCGAACGCGTGGGGGCGCCGGGCCGTGCGGACGCCCCTCCGATCCACGGGTTCGTCGCGGCGGCGGGGGAATGTGCCGCGATCGAGGCGCGAACGGCCTCCGCGTGCGGACCCCGCCACCAGGGCAGAGGCTCGACGAGGACCGGACGCCTCCCGCTCATCAGGACCAGGGCCCTGCCGCGAGGCATCGAGGCCAGGTCGGCGACGTCCAGGACGGGCTCGGAGCGCGAGGAGCGTCCGACGGAATCCGGCCACCACGCGGACGATCGACGCGTGGTGCTCGTGGTGCGGGGCTCGAACACGCCCGTGGCGGAGGACAATTCGGCGAGGAAGCGAGTGTCGGACACACCACCGCCGTAGACCCGGACGTTGGCGGCTCCCCACAGCTTGGCCATACCGACCTCGCCCCACACGGCGGCACCCTGCGCCCAGGACTGGAGCAGGGTCATCATCAGGATGCCGCGCGAGCCGTAGTGGCTGTACATGGTCGGGAGCTCCTGCCACGGGCACACGTTCGCGGCCTCGTCCAGCACGAACACGGTGGGCGTGGCCAATCGGCCGCCCGGGCTCTCGATCGCGGCGCCTTCCGAGGCGTAGGCGATGGCGGTGGTGAGTGCCAGCACCAGTGGCGCCGCCATCTTGTTGGTCTCCTCGGACAGCAGATAGATCGTGCCGCCGACCACGGAGGCGAACCTCGCGTGGGAGAACTCGCGTCGCGCGGGGTCGCCTCCCGGCGTCACCCATTGCGTGACCTGGGGCGCCGACAGGAACGACGCCATCTGAAGCGCCGTTCCGTACACCCCGGCCCGCTGCCGCGAGGGGGCCGTCAACACGCCCTCGACCGCGTCGGCCGCGAGGTGGTGGCCATTGCGGCGCAGGATACGGGCCGGAGTGTCGTCGGTGGCCCGGGTGAGCCACGTGTACACGTCGGTGATCGGTCGCTTGTCGACGGATGCGGCAAGCATCAGGTGACCGAACAGGTCCTGGCCGGCGGGTTCGAAGTAGCCGTCGCTGCGCGTGTGGCGGGCGCGATTGATACTCGCGAAGATGGACGCCAGGGTGATGGCCTTGACCACGTTGTCGCCGATGAAGGTCAGGGGATTCCACCACCAGGTCGCGGGCTCGCCCGCCTGGCCCTGCGGATCGAAGACCCACACCGGCCCGCGCCGCGCACGCACGCTTCGTGTCGCGTCGAGGATGTCGCGCTTGTTCGAGGTCACCACCACGGTGCCCGGCGCCGAGACCACCGCGGGGATCGCGCGGGTGGCGGTCTTGCCGGTGCGCGGACCCCAGATGTCCACGTGCATGTCCTCCCAGGATCCCCACAGGTCTCGCCCACCGCGTACGGTGCGTCCCACCCGCAGTCCTGGCCCGGCAGCACGTCGCACCCCCATCCGCCGCGCCGCCGCGCGGGCGCCGCGAGTGGTCGTGCCGCGCAACTCCCTTCTGGGAGCCAGGTATCGGGCGGCCCGGTCGATCTTGTGCACTTCGCGACCATGGAACGCGTACCAGATGGCGAACGCGAACCCGCCCAGTACCGCGAGCAGGATCACCGCCGCCGCGGTGGCCCATGCGCCGGGCCAGGAGTAGTCGCCCGTGATCCACTCGAGCGCGAACGTCGCCGGCGACGGGGATGGTGGCTCGTGCCCACCGTGCAATCGCGCCCCGACGCCCGCCGCGAGCCACAGCCAGGCGCAGATCGACACAAAGCCGCCCACCACGACGGCGAAGAAGAGGAAAGGGTCGTATACGGAGGGGCCCCGGCCCCGATGGGTCGCGCTCACTGCTTGTCCGCTTTCGATCGACCGGATGCCGGAAGGACTCGATCGCGCAGATCCACCGATACGGGAGGGGTCCAGTCGGCGGGCCGCAGACGCGGCGCGCCTCAGCTCCTGTGCCGACCGACACAGGGCGAGCGTGGGTGTGTCGAACTCGACTCGACACAACGGGACATGGACGCCATCGGACGCAGGCGGGAACTACGCGTACAAGCGGCGACAGCGGGTTCCCGGCGGCACGGCGCGGTGACAGAGCCGATGACGGCACAACGCGCGGTGTCGGCCGACCGGCTCGAAAGCCGGGCACGACAACGGGAGGCGTGACATACCGCCGACCGTGTCCATGTCCGTGGACCCCCGAGACGTGTGGGCTTGCGAAGCGCCCGGGTCGACCTGTGGAAGTCGAAGCTCGCACGAGCGCGTGGGCAATCCTAAGCACAGTTCGGCGACTTCGTGCGACTCGAGCCCGCGTGACGTACCGCGTCCCACGCGCACAGCGGAGATCTCGGCGACGCGCCGCACGCGACGAACGGCTTGACGTTCCCGCTCGTCACTGGTTGTGTTCGTCCCCGTGAACGGTCACACGATCTTGTTCCGACGCGCCCACGTGGACCTCCTCAGGTACGCGGGCTGCCTGTGTCGCGCCTACCGCTGACCTCGTCTCCAGCCTTTACCAAGCGCGCCTTCGCCGTTCTCCCCGGCCGGTAGCACCCATCGCGGGCACCGACAGGTCGTCTCCGACGCTTCTGTCGTTCTCAGCCGCCCTCGAAGGCTCCGGCACCTCACGACTGTTCTCCGGATTCCGACCGCACGTCGATACACAGACGCTCGGTGATGGGTCGACGCCTTCTCTCGGGATGCGGTGTCCCCGACCGGATCGGTCGTCACGGAGCCTTCCGCGAAGCGCCACAGCAGCGATCCAAGGACTCGTCATGCCCACGCCACCCACCACCTACGAAAACCTCGTCGTACCCGGACCTCGACATCCGTCGGGCACCGCCGCGGATCCCGCGACCGCACGCGACACGACCTCCGACTCCGTGCGTCGACGCGACCCACTCCTGGGCTTCGCGGCCGAGGCCGCCGCGGACCCCACCCTCATCGACCGGTTGCCGCTCGACAGCGTCGAGCGCACTTGGATCCGCCTCTCGGCACCGGACGGATGCGATGCCTGGCTCATCGGCTGGCCCCCCGGGTCCCGCACGGGGTGGCACGATCACGGTGGCTCACGCGGTGCGTTCCTGGTCGTCCGGGGCGAGTTGGTCGAATCCACCGTCCGCGTTCGCACGCTTCCCACCGAGATCCGCGAGCGGGTGCCGATGTCGCCACGACAACCGGTCCCGCTCCGCCTCACGACAGGCCAGGGGCGTCCGTTCGGCCCCGCCCACGTCCACGATGTGCGCAACGACTCCACGACGAGGCACGCCGTCTCCGTCCACTTCTACAGCCCGGCCCTGCCGCTGATGCGCCGCTACGAGATCGTCGACAACGACTTCCTCCTGGACTCCATCGAACGCGCGGAGGACTGGTGACATCGGGCGCTTCGGGAGCAGCACTCGTGTCCCGTGCGGACCGAGTCCCGAGACGCCCGTATCCACGGAGCGATTTCCTGCGGGCGTGATCCGGCCCGACGATTCGGTGGCCGGGAGGATGCACTACAGGTCAACGCGGACCACAGGCCCCAGGGCGGTGCGTCCGACGCATCGCCGCATCCTCTCGGCCGCCCGAGCCGATCGATTCGACGCGGTCGGGCCATGAACCCAACCCTCACCTGTCGCCACTCCACCCGGACGAGCCGCCGGTTGTCGGGAATTTCCTATGCCGGTCGCGGGTCGCCCCACGAACCTGAGCAGGGCGATCGCACGCGGATCCATGTCGCGTCGCCGATGCGGGCGCGCGTCGCCGGGCCGACCAACCGCGGATCCGGAGAACGGCAATGGGCCACAAACACCGGTCGTCCGTGGCGATTTCGGTCGACCCGCAACCTGACCGGCGGCCCAAACGGCTCGTCGGGTGCCCTTTCGCCGGTCGGTTTCACGGCACTTTCGCGACTTCGATGACAGGCCATCGGGAGGGCTTGAGGTGCTGTGGCATACCCACGCATGACCCGAGACTGGTTGACGTCCGTGATCGGGCTCGCCCTCCCCGAACATGCCCGGATCCTTGTCGTCGAACATCCGCACACAGCCGGGCGTCTCGTCGAGGGAGTGATCGAGGCCGCGGTCGACTGGGACGCCATCTGGCCTGTTCCGCACCCGCAGTACGTCGACAGGACCGTCGTGCTCGTCGCCTCCTGTGCCCACGAGATCGCCATCGACGACATGCCTGCCATGGTCACGCTCGGCTGGCGCGAACGCCGACTCATCCGGGTGCTGCGGACCGGCATTCCGCGTTGCGTGATCGGTGCCGGTCTCGTGCACCCCATTGACGACGTCGACTTGGCCTTCGAGGAGGCACAATGGGCAGCCGACGAAGCATGGACCAATCCACGCGGCTGGACACTGTACGACCCGGAGCCCAATCCGGCGTCGGTGTTCGAGGCAAGGTCACAGACCCGCGGACCGACCCGACGGCACTCCACGTGACGCGCGGGCGCCCATCGCGACGTGCCTGCCGCGAGCTCGGCGTCCTTCTCCCCTGACGCCGCGGTTGTGTCGCGTTTTTACCGGGTGCTCGCGCCGGAGCGAGCGTGACACTGAGGGCACGCACGCGTACCTCCCGTAGGGGAGCTTCTCGACGGGAGCCTCATTCCAGGGAGAGATCGATGAACCGTCGTCTTACCAGCACAGGCATCCACGCAGCCGCGTTGTTGACCATCGGCGTCTTGGTGGTCGGCGCCTCGTCCGCGTCGGCTGTTTCGGCGGACCGGGCACGGGCGCGAGGAACGACCGCGTCGTCCTCCCCCTCCACGGCCTCCTCGGATTCCCGCGACTGGGCCGACGATGGCGCCAACAACCGGGAATCCCTTCCGGCGTCGCGCGATTGGTAGGCCGAGGCTTCGGACCTTCGACCGCATTGATCGCGACACCACTCCGAATTCCGGCCGAGGCCGCGCGGTCGTCGTCGCCCGAAGACGGTCGCATTCTTCATACGCGTCGATGCGGCGAATCGTCAAGCACCAGGAAATCCTCACCTGACCGCGATTTTCTCGCGGCCTCGCAAGTCTTGGCATCGTAAATCCCGACACCGCACCCTGATCCAGCCGCCCCGAGTCTTCCGAAAACAATGATCGCGAACAGCGCTTCATGTGATCCGCTTCCACTCGTCCTTGATCCGGCGGCACGATGACGCAGATCGGATAGGAAACCGAAGTCGTCGACTTCACAGAAGGTCGTCGCGCGCCTCGATCCGGACCACATCAATCCAGGGAGACCAATGTCGATTCAGACTGTGGGTGTCGAAGAGGAATTCCACATCGTCGACCGACGTACCCGGCGCCTGAGCCCGGCCGCGACGGAACTGCTCGCCAAGCTCCCGGCGGACGTCTTCACCCGTGAGGCCAAGGAAACCTCGATCGAGACGAACAGCCGCCCGCACGCGAGCATGGCCGACCTGCGCGCGGACCTGATCGCCTCCCGCACACTCTTGGCGGAGACCGCCGAACGGGCGGGCGTGGCCGTCATCGCGTCCGGTACCGCACCGGTCGCCGACCTGGACGACTCCACGCGGAGCGCGGGCGACCGATACGCCGCGATCACCCGGGACTACGCACGCGTCGACCAGGAGCAGGTCATCTGCGGACTGCACGTGCACGTCCAGGTCGACGACCGCGACATCGCCGCCCGCGCGATGGCCTGGATCTCCCCTCACCTGCCCACGCTGCTCGCCCTGTCCGCGAGTTCGCCCTACTGGCTCGGCCAGGACACCGGCTACGCGAGTTGGCGGAACATGTTGTGGCAGCGCTGGCCTTCGGCGGGCCCGGCCACCGGCTTTCGCTCCGCCCGCGAATACGACGCCCTGGTGGAGGGCCTCGTGCGCTCGGGGGTGATCAGCGACACCGGCATGTACTACCAAGACCTGCGCCTGTCCGCGCACGCCCCCACCATCGAGATGCGCATCTGCGACGCGTGTCCGGACGTGAACACGTCGGTGCTCATCGCCGCCGTCTTCCGAGCGTTGGTCCGCCGCGGCATCGCGGCGGCCGAGAGCAAACGGACGCTGCCGAGCTGTCCGGAGGTGTGGTTGCGTGCGGCCACCTGGCGCGCCGCGCGCTCGGGACTCGACGGCCTGCTCGTCGATCCGACGACGATGACCGCCGAATCCGCGCGCACCACCATCTGGAGACTGATCGAGGATCTGGCCCCCGAACTCTCCGCCGCAGGGGACCTCGCGTTCGTGCGCGGCGCCACCGGGGACCTGCTCACCCGCGGCGGTGGCGCGCGCGAAATCCGCGACGCCGTGAACCCGCGGCACGCCGTCGATCTCCTGGTCGCCCGAACGAAGGAGTTTCGACACCTCGAATCGAAGGTGCCGGAACCCACGAACCACCGCGACGCTCCCGTCGTCATCCGGCATTCCGTGCTCGGCCCGCCCTTGCCCGCCTGATCGACAAAAATCGAGAACGACGGTTCCCGACGTCGCCCGACGCCTGTTCATACGACGGTTCCACGTCGGGATTCCGATCCGCTTCCGCGTCCGGCGCACGCACGGCGAACCCCTCGAAAAAAGTGTATACCCGGCCGGTCGAGCATTTCCTATCACAAGCTCGAAAACCATCGGCCAAGTGGCCTAGATCCCGTCGCTCGGCGACTTCCGGATCACTCCACTCCCGAGGTGACTTTCGGCTTCTGGATTTCCGTTACCGTCCGCACATTCATCACCACTCGGGATCTCCACGGATGTAAAGATCACGAAACAAAGATCTTCGGGTTGCGAAAATCCGGGCGGGGCCTCCTACGATCAAGCCATTGTTGACTCGGGGCCGCCGCGCGGGGCGCGATGCCGGCACGAGTCGATTCGTATCGGCGTTCATCGAGGGGATCCCCACATGTTCCGAGTACCCGGGCGAAGCGTCGCTCGTCTGTCGGCGTTGACCGCGGCGATAGGTCTGACCGGCGCGATCGGCTTCGCGGGCACGGCGCAAGCCGACGGTGTCAGCGGAGTGCTCGACGGCTTCGGAGCCGACCAAACCGTCCTGGTCTCGGTCAAGGGACCGCATCCGGACATGAACCGCACGCTCCCCATGGGCTACATGAACCTCAAGCTCGAGGGCGGGGAGGTCATCAAGGTCTACTGCGTCGACCTGCTGCACGACGTCACCGACAAGTACCAGGAGTCCGCGTGGGAGGGAACCTGGCTCGCGGACAGGGACGTTCCGGCCGTCAACAAGGCCAAGCTCAAGTGGATCCTCGGCAACTCCTTCCCGACGAGAACCCTGCAGCAGCTCAAGGACGCCGCCGGGATCGCGGGCCTGGACGCCGGTGAGGCCGGGGCCGCCACCCAGGCCGCGATCTGGCATTTCAGCGACGGCGCAGAGATCGACAACGCCAAAGAGAAGAACGAGGACGTCAAGAAGCTGTACGACTACCTCGTCAGGAGCGCGACGGCCGACGACGGTGCCGAACCGAAGATCTCCCTGAAGATCGCCCCCGAGCAACTCAGCGGCAGCCCCGCCGACAAGCCTGGCATCGGCCCCTTCACGGTGACCACCACAGCCGCCGGCAAGACGATCGCCACCGAAGTGAGCGGGACTACGGGAGCGAAGCTCGTGGACAAGGACGGAGCCGCCTCCACCAAGGTCGGCGACGGGGACAAGGTATGGGTCGCCCCGGCCGAAGGCTCCGACCGGGGCGAAGCGACGATCAAGGTCTCCGGCAGCGCGAGCGTCGAGGCCGGCCGGGTGTTCAAGGGGCTCAAGCCCGGACAACTGGTGATCGCGGTAGGGCAGCGGGACATCAAGGTCGACGACACGGCGACGGCCACGTGGACGGCCAAGGGCGCGGCGCCCGCCGTCAACGCGAAGGAGCGGTGCGAGGTCGGGGGCGTCGAAGTGGTCGTCTCGAACAAGGGAGACCAGTCCTTCAAAGGCAGCGTCGGAGACAAGCAGATCTCGGTGAAGCCCGGCGAGTCGGTCACGGAGGTCGTCAAGGTCGCCGAAGACACCGCCTACAAGATCGTCGTCAAGAACGAGAAGGGCGACACCATCAAAGAGTTCGAGGGAACCCGGGACTGCGAGACGGCGTCGACGACCGGCGGCGGCACGACCGTGCCGACGCCGCCCGCGACCTCCAAGAAACCCGAGTTGGCCGAGACCGGCAGCGGCAGCGGCAACACCCCCGCCATCCTCGCCGGGGCGGCGGTACTCGTCGGGGTGGGAGCAAGCCTGACAGTGCGCGGCATTCGTCGCCGCGGCTCCAACGGAACCTCCGCCTGACCCCGCACGACCGGTCTCTGAGAAAACGCGCCGTCGGGTTCCGGCAGACCATCCGCAAACCGGAACCCGGCCCGCGTCACGTGTGTCGACGAACGTACGGCGACCTCGGCCGGGGACTCGCGACGTATGCCCCCGAGTTGCCACAAGTACCCTCCACGCCGCGAGAATCGCGTCACCGCGACCAGGTGCGCGTGGGGTCATCGGCACGACCAGGCCTCGAAGTTGTCGGCCCCACACCCAAGGGCTCGCTACCTGGAACGCTAGGCAACGGCCACCCGCGAGCGCAGGATGGTGCGACGGGGTTGGTCGGCCCCTCCGGAAAGCCGCAGTGGTGGCGAACCGGCTTTCGGGGCCTGTCGTTCGACAGCGTCGTCGAGTTGTGTACAGACCCCGAGCATTCGGCCGGGCAACCGCGCCCGAGCCTCATTCTCGGAGGAACCAAGTGACCGTCACTCATCAGGGCGGCAGGCTCAATGGCGAGTCTGTCACCACATTGGCGTCGAACACCCGGATCGGACCACGGCCGGAAGACATCACGACGGTGGGACCGGTCGACGCCCTCCCCACCCCCTTGAAGGCATAGAGGCCGTCCACACGACGCGACGTCCAGGGGATGCATGCACACCCGGGACACGAAGCGTGTGGACCAAGAGATCTCTCGACCTTGCCCCGGCAACTCCACGGCGGGGCAACGCGCTCCAAACCGCGTGTCAAGGCCGGACCGACGGCGAAGCCTCTCGAGTGGGACCGACAAAAATCTGATGCTCAACCCCCTGCACCTGCGCATCCTCGTCGAGGTCGTGCGCACCGGTTCGTTCGCCGGCGCGGCCCGCACCACCGGCTACACCGCGTCCGCCATCTCCCAACAGATCGCGACACTCGAACGCAGCATCGGGGCAATGCTGTTCGAACGCGAAGCGCACGGCATCAGAGCCACCGGAGTGGCCCTGAGCATCGCCGACAGCGCCCAAGACGCGGTCACCGTCCTGGACATCCTGGAACGCGACATCCGTGACGTCGTCCGGGGCCGAGGCAGCAGACTGCGCCTGGGGACGTTTCCCACCGCCAGTGAACGCCTCGTCCCGCACGCCATCGCCGAACTGACACGGTCTCATCCCGGCGCCGAGATCCTCCTGGACGAAGCCGAACCGGACGACCTGCTCCCCCAGTTACAGAAGGGCGTGCTCGACCTGGCCCTGGTCTTCGTTTACGACCTGGTGCCACAGGTGTGGCCCGCCGAGATGACAGTGCTCCCGCTCGTCGAGGAAACACTGACCGTCCTGCTGCCCGACGGACACCCCGCGATCAACGACGGCAAGGTCCGTTTCGAGGATCTGGCCGAGGAACGGTGGATCGCGAGCCGGAAGGGCACCCCGGGAGCCATCTCCCTGGCCCGAGTGTGCGCCGCCCACCGATTCGCGCCCAAGGTCACCTTTCGCAGCGGCGACTACGACGTCGTCCAGGGCCTGGTCGTCGCCGGCGCCGGTGTGGCCCTGGTTCCGGGCATGGCCTACCACCCACGGCCGGGCCTGGTCGGCCTCCCCCTGACCTACCAGCCCTCCATGCGCCGAGTGGCGGCCCTGTACCGGACCGCCAATCGAAATCCCCTATTGGACAGGGCGTTGGAGGCGTTCGTGGTCGCCGGGAACCGATTGCAGGGCGAGTTCGTCCGCGCCGTCGGGGCCGTCCCCCCGACGCGTGACGAATCGCTCCCGGCACTGGAGGCCGAGAACTGAGGCGCGGTCCGCAGGTACTGCGGTAAGGCGCAGCCCGAGCCACCCGAGGACGTCGGGTGCGCATTGGGGGAACGAGTCGGGTTCGCAATCTCGAAATCGGTCGCACACGTGGGCGCCGCACCATCTTATCGGTGAATCCATCCGGCCCCGCCGATGCTCGGAGCAAAGTATCCGTGACGCATTGTGTTGTGTGTCGCCTCATCCTGCGTGCCGCGTCGTCGAATTGCTTTCCCGCGGAGAGAAGCGGCCGATCGCGACAGGCGTTGGACACGAAGCTCTCCGCGCGTTCGACAGGTCCCGATCCCGCCGGACGGCGGGGGCGTGGACGACACGCATGTCCGCCACGCCCCCGCCGTCCGCTTTTCCCGGCACGGGGGACGGCTCGCGGATCAGTGGGCGGCTTGGTACTTCGCCACCACGTCACCGGAGATCCGACCTCGGGCACTGACTTCGATGCCCTGGGCCGCAGCCCACGCCCGTACCCGGGCGGGACTCGGCCCCCGCTCGGCCTTCGGGTTCCGCACGCCCGCACGCCGGGTCGAGCCGGTCTTGCGTCCGGCACCGAAGTACGGCCCGAGGGCGTCCAGCAGCCTTTGATAGCTGTCATTCCCGAGGTCGATCTCGTAGCTGACGCCATCCAGGCTGAAGGAGTGCGTCGAAACGTCCTTCCCCTCGGCACCGGTGATGTCGTCCGTGTAGAGGGTGACCACGCGTCGAGCCATTGTCAGAATCCTTTTGCTCCGGGGGCGAATGACCGTAAGCGAGGGGCGCCCGGAGATCACGTTACCGTCAGCGAAAACCGAATGCGACAAGGACGCCACTTCCGAAACGATCAGGGGCCACATTTTCGCCGGCGAACCACGGGGGTTTTCTCATCGCCGCCGGGATTGCCGCGCGTACCGATTCGGCTCCGGCGTGGTACCGCCTTGCCGAGCGTCCGGATAGCCTCCCCATCCGATGCGTGGATAGTGGGACCATATTCTTCGATCCGCGCGGGGACGGACCTTTCGACCACCCGGCGTCATCGATCACCGCCGGGGCTCCCCCACGCATGCCATCGCTCGATCTCGACGATCGCGCTCACGCAGGAGAGACCACGCTTGGGATAAGCGTGGCCGAAGTAGCGGTGGGAGAGAGTGTCGAGATCGCGCAGCTCCGGGTCGTCGCGCAACCCCAGCACGGTCCCGTAGAGCGTGACGTGGTCGTACCAGCTCTCAGCCAGGACGGTCAGGGAAATCCTGGGCTGCAGGCGGACGTTGCGGGTTCGCGGACTGGTGGTCGTCATGCTGAGGAGCAGGTGGTCGCCTTCCCAGCCGTACCAGGTGGGTGTGGTCGCCGGGGACCCGTCGGGGCGAACGGTGCCGACAACGGCGGGGTTCGCCTCGTGAAGGAAACGGTCTATCACCGGAGGAAAGGGTTCTCTCATGGAGCAATAGGTATTTCGGTATTCCGGCCTCGTCAAGAGGGTGCGCGATCGCGACGCCCGGTCGCGACCACGAAGGGCCCGGCCGGCGTGTGGGGGCTGCCTGGCGTGTTTATCCAAGGGAGCCGGCTCGGGAGACGGCCATGATCACGACGTGGTGTTCATCGCCCGCGCGGCGCTTCGAGACGACGCCTCACGGAGAACCCGCCCGCGGCCGTCGCCTCCCCGGGCCCGGGACGACTCAGCTTGGCGTGCGAGCGCCCGCACGCCATCGCAGTGCGACCGCCTGCCCCGGCAACAGGTGACTGCGGATCACATCCAGCTCCATCGTGTCGCCCGTCCAGCCGACCCTCGTTTGCACGGGGGTCTCGGTGCCGTCACAGTGCTCCTCCACCGCGGCGCAACCCACGATCCGCCCCAGCCCCTGATGACGGACCCGCACGCGCAAGCGTTCCGTCGGGCGCGCGAACGACTGTCGCCAGAAGAGATTGTCGGTGAACAACCCACCCGTACACGTGTACTCGATGCGCACCGTCCCTCCCGGGGCCACCGGTTCCGGCAGGCACACGGCGAACTTGCTCAGCGTGCTCGTGTCGTGAAGGCGCGTCACCTGTTGCCCTTCGCCCGAACCCGGCTCGTCCGACAGTCGGATGTCGAGGCCGCCGAGCGTACGCTCGAACCAGAGTTCGTGGTGCAGGCGCGTCAACGGTCCGGCGCCGAGATTGTGCACGTTCTGCCGCACGCGGACGACGGATCGCCCCTCGGTGTCGATGTCGATGTCGATATCACGCGAGGTCTCGATCACCGCCTCGGTCAACAGCCCCAGTCGCACCGTCCTGCTCCGGGGGTTCAAGCCCTCCGCGATGCCGGACCCCGAGCCCTCGTTCGTCTCGTCCGTCCGACCCGTCGGCCCGAGCCCGGAACCGGTCTCCGGTTCGGGCGACGGTGGGACAGCATACGAAGTGTCCGCCGCGGACGCCTCGCTCGCCCACGACGACTCCCAGTCGCGCGGCGCCAGGCCCAACATGCCTCCGGGGATACGCAAGCCGTCGGCGACCCGCTCCAACACCGCGTGCCGCTGTGCGCACACCCGCCCCTCGACGTAGTCCGCCACCCGACTGGGCGTCATCTCGCACAGCCTGGCGATGCGGCTGTGATAGAGGCCCACGCCCTTGGCCAGTCGGAACACCGCCCCGATGTCCCGTGCCGCACACGCCTCGACCATCGCCGGGTCCAGCAGGAGCCGACGAGGCAGAGGGTCGGAACTGTCGAATGCGCGCACCGTGACCACTCCGAACTGTATGAGCGGCACCCGGAAAGGCGGACAGCCGCTCGAAACCACGCGGCATCCCCACTGATACCGATCGATGGCACCACACCCACACAAGCACCGTTCGGTCACCGGACACACATGGTCGAGTACGAAGCGCTGATGGGTGCGCACCATGATTCGGTCCAAAGGGACGGCACGGCTTGGACAGACACGACAGACGCGCGTCGCCGTGGCCGTCGGCCGTGCGCCCGGGCTCGGAAGCGCGGTCGCCGACCTTGAAAGACAATGAGGAGGATCGTCATGGACGAAGCCGGGTATTCCCTCGCCTCCGTCACACTCGATGGCGTGCTCGCACTGGTCGGTGACGAAGTACTGGAGGTGGTGTACGCCCCGCAGGGCACCGATGTGCCGGTTTCGGGCGTGGAGTTGTTCGACCCCGAGGACGACTACGGTGAGGGGAACGGCCGAGGGCGCGATCAGGTCCTGCTCGCGGTCGGTGTGCACGCGGCGTCGTCGGACGCGGTGACCGTTCTGGCCGCGGCTCGACGCGCGGGCGCCGCGGCGGTCGTGTTGCGGGGTGGGCCGGCACCACTCGCCGCCACGCTGCTCGCGGCAACCGAACGGGAGGCAAACGTAGGCGAGTTGCCGATGCCGGTCGTGCTGACGCGGGGCCCGGATTGGGATTGGGCGCAGGTGCTCGGTCTGCTGAAGACTTCACTGGCGTACGCCGCCGTGAGCGGATTGGAGGCCGTCGACGAACTCCCCACCGGGGACCTGTCGGGGCTTGCGAACGTCGTGGCCGACATGGTGGGCGGAGCGATCACCATCGAGGACCCGCAGTCTCGCGTCCTCGCCTACTCGCGCATGGACCGGGAGCCCGATCCACTGCGGCGGTTGACCATCCTGGGACAACGAGTGCCCGCGTGGCGGGTGGCGGAGCTGCGCCGGAGCGGGTTCTTTCGAACCTTGTGGGCGACCGACGACGTCGTGCGACTGCCCGCGGACGATCGTTTCGCCGAACGGCTCGTGATCGCGGTACGCGACGGTGCCCATGTGCTGGGCTCGATCTGGGTGGCCTCGGACGGTCGTGCGCTCCCCGAGGGCGCCGGTTCCGCGTTGCGGCTCGCTGCCCGCGCCGCGGCACCTCACCTGGTACATCACCGCACCCAGGGGCGGCCACAGCAGCGTCGGCGCGAGCGGGCTCTGGGTGCCCTGCTCGACGGGGCCGAGGCCCTGCGTCGGCCGGACGTCGATGGGGCCGCTCGGGTCTTGGGGTTGGACGTGGACCGCTCCTACTCCGTGATCGTGGCCGAGGTGCACGAGCGTCGCCCGCCCAACGCGCCCCCGGATCCGGCCGCGCTCCACTCGGGCGGCTCGGTCGCCGACCGCGTGCCGGTGCGCCCCTCCGAACGGCGGCTGCTGGACGTGATGACGTTGCGGGCGACGGCCTCGGGTCGCGACGTCTGCACCACGCGTACGGGTCGGCGGCTGTTCGTCGTTGCTCCGGTCGATACCGACGCCGTCGACGCCAGGGCACGACAACTGATCTCGACTGCGGAGTCGTTCCCCACCTGCGCGGTGTTCGCGGGTGTCGGCCCCGTCGCGGGGAACCTCTTGGATCTGCCGACGGCACGAGCCGGCGCCGAGGTCGCCCTGCGGGTGCTTCGGGGACGGCCGGAGACCGGCTCCACCGTGCCCATCTCGGCATTCGTCATGGCCGACGACGTGGTGGTCGAAGCGACCCTGCTGCGGGCGCTCGAGCGGATGAAACCGGTGTGGGAGTCCGCCACGAGCCCGGTGCACACGATGCTGAATCACGATCGCGGCCACGGATCGCAGTACGGCGCGACGATACTGACGTACCTGGAGGCATTCGGGGACACCGCGCGAGCCGCCGAACGACTGCACATCACCAGGAACACGCTTCGATACCGACTCCGCCGGGCGAACGAGCTGTTCGGCGTGGACCTGACCGATCCCGCCGGACGGCTGCTCGCCGAGCTCGGCCTGCGGCTGGACCGTCGCCTTTGACCACCGGTCACAAGATCGTTTTGTTGAGCGGGACGCTGCCCGCCGTCGTCCGCTTTGATGCCGCGGGGTGATGACGTCGGTTCCCGGGGGCTCGAAGCTGGAGGACACGGCAGTCGGGATTGGCGGTCGACACCGTCGATGGGCTCGGCCACGATCGTTCACATCGAGTCCCGCCACCCGACTGCTTCCACTGATCCCAGGTTCGAGGTGCACGGCACATGACTTCCGGCCCCACCCGCTTGCGACCGACCTCCCGAGACATGGCCCTGGGGCAGGCCGTTCGCGTGGGCCTGCTCGGTGCACACGCCCCCCTGATCGGTCTCCTCGACGTCGACGGGGTTCTGGCCTCCGTCGACGAGCTGCGCACGGCCTTCGAACCAGCACCGGTGCTGCATACGTTCGCGGCCAAGGCGTGCAGTCTGGTGCCCGTCCTGCGGTTGCTGGCGCAGGCGGGAATGGGATGCGAGGTGGCGAGTCCGGGCGAACTCGAACTGGCCCTCGCCGCAGGCTTCCCGCCCGAACGGCTGGTCCTGGACAGTCCCGCCAAGACCGTCGCGGAACTGCGCTTCGCGCTCTCCCGAGGGATCGCGATCAACCTCGACAGCTTCCAGGAACTGGAGCGGGTGGACGCGCTGAGGGCCGAAGGCGCCGGCTCGGCCCCGATCGGCCTGCGGGTCAACCCCCAGGTCGGCACGGGCAGTATCGCAGCGATGAGCACGGCGACCCAGACGTCGAAGTTCGGCATCGCGCTGGGTGACCCCGGTGCGGTCAACGCGATCGTCGCCGCCTTCGCGCAACGACCCTGGCTGACCCGGCTGCACGCGCATGTCGGCTCGCAGGGTTGTCCGTTGGAGCTGATCGCGGCGGGCATCAGGGCCACCTACAAGCTCGCGGAGCACATCAACACGGTGCTGGGGCGGCGGCAGGTGCGCTGTCTGGACATCGGTGGCGGTCTGCCGGTCAACTTCGCCGACGACGAGGTCAAGCCCACGTACGCGGACTACGTCGGAGTGCTTCGCGCGCAGGTGCCCGGGCTCTTCGACGGGCGCTACGAACTGATCACCGAGTTCGGGCGTTCGCTGGTGGCCAAGAGCGGCACCGTGGCGAGCCTGGTGGAATACACCAAGTCTTCGGGTGGCCGGGCGATAGCGGTCACCCACGCCGGCGCCCAGGTCGCCACCCGCACCGTGTTCATGCCGAGCGCGTGGCCGCTGCGGGTGGGCGCCTTCGACCCGAGCGGCCGGCCCAAGGAAGGTCCTCCGGTCATCCAGGACATCGCGGGTCCGTGCTGTTTCGCGGGCGATCTGACGGCCGCGGCACGGCCGTTGCCGCTGCTGGAACCCGGTGACGTGGTGGCGCTCTACGATACCGGCGCCTACTACTTCTCCACACACTTCTCCTACAACTCCCTGCCACGTCCCGCCGTCTACGGATACCGGGTCGACGACCGCGGTCGGGTGCGATTCGCGCCGATCCGCGACGCGCAGACCATCGGCGAGGTGGTCGGGGAATGCGGCGTCGAACACGGCGAGTCCCTGGTGGACCTCCTCGCCCCGGCGCGCGAGGACGCGGAAGTCGCCGGTTGATCGATCCACCGACCTTCGTCACGTCCACACCCGGACTCCAGCCCCGTCCACACCGGGACGGGTACAGGGCACAGCCACCGATCGTGGTGTCCACCCGAATCGAACCGCCGCACCAGGCGCGTCGACGCACCTGCCCCGAGTCCGCGAACCTCTCACCATCGGGACCCCCACCATGCTCGTACCCACGGCGCTCCTCGCCCTCCTGTGCGTCGGGAGCGCCATAGCCGCGATCACCGTGCCCTGCATGTTCCGAGCCCGGCGACGAGCCGTTCGAGCGGAGACCGCGCTGCGGATCGGCAGGGCCGAACACGCCCACACCGTCGACGCGCTGACCACCGCGGAGAACAGGGCTCTCCGACGGGAGGGCGGTCTGCGCACCCTCATGGACGAGACGAAGCACCTGGTCGGTGTACGGCTGCCGGGTCTGCTCTCCCACCTGGCGAATCCCGACGAAGCCATCCCGCCGGTCCTGCACCCGCATTTCGCGGAGAGCGAGCCGGAACGGCTGCACCGGGAGCTGATGGACCTCGTGACGGCGGCGGTACACGGGGAACGTGCGGCGACCGAGAAGGCGGCTCGCGAGATCCTGCGACAAACCGCCGCCGATGCCTGGGGCCTGTCCATGGACATGCGTCTGGCACTGCTGAAGGCGCAGCGACGGGTCGCCGACCCCGGCCTGCTCACCCTCGTGTCACGACTGCAGCAGATCAACGAGCAGATCGCGCATCGGTGGTCGATGCTGGCCATCGCGTGCGGGAACGAGGCACCCTCGTCCGACCAATCCGCGGACCTCACGGAAGTCATCGCCGACGCACAAGCGAGGTTCGCACCTCGACAACGGACACGTCCCGTGCACTACATGGACGCGGGCTCTCCGGTCCGTGTTCGCGCCCACGCCGTCGGGCCACTCACCACCGTCCTCGCCGAGTTGCTGCCGAACGGAGAACAGTCCTCGACCAACGGCACCTCCGTGTCGGTGGAGATCCACGAAGTCACCGAGGGGGTGGTCGTGATCATCGAAGACTCCGAAGGCGGCCTGGACGCCGAGGAGCACACATTCGTGGAGCAGGCGCTCTCCGGGAGATCACGCAACCTGCCGACCGAACTCGGGTCCGCGGAACGCGTGGGCTTCACGGCGATCGGCCGCATCCTTCGCGCACATCCGTTGACCGTCGACGTCTCGATACTCGAGCACGGCGGGCTGGCGGCCACCGTCCACATCGGCTGGGAGCTGTTGACCCGACCCGCTGATCGCGACGCCGTTCCTCGTCCGACGTCCGGTGTCGGTGGTCGCGCGAACGGTCAGCGAGTCGGGCAAGTGGCGGATTTTTCCTAGGACCTCGCGGGCCGCTCCCCGCAGTATGGGGCCGCGACCGACGGGTCGCGCGCATCGTGTCGAGACCACCGGCAACACCGCACGCGTTTCACCCCGTGCGACCGCGCGACGGGCCACACCAGCAGGAACGGCGTTCACCGCGACCCGTTGCGCACCCCGATGTCGGCCGGCACGGCGCAAGGGGCGTGCCGTCCCGTCAGCCGCGCGGCGCGAATCGACCTGGAGCACCGTGAGCACTACCGCGAACCCGACGCAGGGCGAGGCATCCGTCGAGGGGGCGTTGCGACTGTTCCGGGAGTGCTTCCGAGCGCTCGGCGACAACATCGCACGGGTGCTCGTGGGCAAACGGGACGCCATCGACCTGACGCTGACCTGCCTGCTCTCCGGCGGACATCTCCTGGTCGAAGACGTCCCGGGCACCGGGAAGACAACCCTGGCCAGGGCGCTGGCGGCCACGTTGGACGCGTCCTGGCAGCGTGTGCAGTTCACTCCCGATCTCCTGCCCTCGGACATCACCGGCGTCTCGATGTACCGCCAGACCAGTGGCACGTTCGAGTTCCTGCCCGGCCCGATCTTCGCCCACATCGTGATCGGGGACGAGATCAACCGTGCCTCGCCCAAGACCCAGTCCGCGATGCTGGAGGTGATGGAGGAAGGTCGCGTCACCGTCGACGGCACCCCGCACGCCGTCCCTCATCCGTTCATGGTGGTGGCGACCCAGAATCCGATCGACATGTCCGGGACGTATCCCCTGCCCGAGGCCCAGCTCGACCGCTTCCTGATGCGCATCTCGCTCGGATACCCCGATCAACTCTCCGAGGTCTCGGTGGCCTCCGGAATGGGCGGCGCGCCGTCGGTGGACGCCCTGCCGGTCATCGCCACCGCGCGCCATATCGAGGAATTCGCCGAACTCGCGAGGCATCGCGTCACCGCGATCGCGTCCGTCGTGGACTACGCGGTGAGCCTGGCCCGTACCACCCGGGAGTCCACACACACCCGACTGGGTGCCGGACCGCGCGGCAGCGTGGCCCTGGTGCGCGCGGCCCGGGTGCGCGCCGCCTCACTCGGCCGGGGACACGTGCTGCCCGAGGACGTCAAGGCCCTGGCCGCGCCGATCCTCACCCACCGCCTGCTGCTGACCCCCGACGCCGAGTTGGCCGGGATCACCGCCGCCGACGTCGTGGCCGAGGCCCTGGCCCGGGTACCCGTCCCTCGACTCGCATCGAGCCGGAACCACGACTGATGCTCTCGCCCAGTGGCCGCGCCGTGCTGTGCACCGGGCTCCTTCTGAGTGGGCTGGGCTGGGGGCTCGGGTACCCGGAAGCCCTGGACCTGGGCACCGCCTGCCTGATCTCGGTCATCGGCGCGGCGGCCTGGGCATATCCGCGACAGTCCATCCAGGCCCGCCGCGAGGTGATACCCGCCAAGGTGGCCCGAGGCGACCCGACCGAGGGAGTGGTGGTGTTGTCCAACACCGGCACGCGCACCGTCCGCGGGCTGCGCGCCGAGGACCTCGTCGCCGGCCGACCGGTCTATCCCGTCGCCCTGCCGCCGGTACGCCCGGGCGAAGAGGTGCGTGCGCGCTATCCGCTGCCTTCCCACACCCGAGGCCGGGTGCCGGTGGGTCCGATGCACTTGATCCGAGGTGATCCGCTCGGGCTGGGCCGACACTCGCGCGTCCACGGCGAGATCGAGACTCTGCTGGTCCGGCCTCGAACGATTCCGCTGCCGGTCCTGCCCGCCGGGCGAACCCATCACCTGGAGGGCCCGACGTCGGACACCGCCCAGGACGGCACGTTGACGTTCCACTCGCTGCGCGATTACGTCCTCGGCGACGATCTGCGCCGCGTGCACTGGAGGTCCACCGCGCGGATGGGGACCATGATGGTGCGCCGCATGGTGGACGTGAGCCTCCCGATCACCACGGTTGTCCTGGACACGGACCCTTCGGCCTACGACGACGCGGGCGGCTTCTCGGTGTTCGAGACCGCCGTGGACGTTGCGGCGTCGGTGGCGTGCGCGGTGGCCCGCAACCGGTTTCCCCTGCGATTTCTCACCGGAGCAGGGGCGTTGGGCGACGACCGGGGTCGCAGTGGGGACGCCGGTCGGCTCCTGGATCTGTTGGCCTTGGTACAGACCGACCCGGGACACACCCTCGCCGCCGCACTCGACGCCTTGGAGCGATCGCGCCACACGGACACCCTGGTCGTGGTCACCGGCACCGCGGCCGGCCTGAGTCGGTTGGGTCGCGTCGGGCGTCGGTACGACCGGGTGGTGGTGGTGCGAGCCGTGGCAGCGGGGGCCGACCGGTCGGCCGCGACCGCCTTGCCGGCAGGCATGGTCGGCATGGATGTCGCGAGCCTGGACGAACTCGGCGCCGCCTGGCGCGCGGAGGCCCTGAGATGACGGCGGCGCGGCCGACGAGAGGGCGTCGGGCACTGCTGCCGGTGGTCGCGCTCGCAGGCTGCGTCGGACTGGCGTTTCACCGTGTCTTCGGCACGCGGGAGGTCCTCGGCGTCACCCTGATGTGCGCCATCGTGCCCACCATCCTGGCGCTCGTGTGTTCGGGAGGGTCACGATCCCGGGACACGCCGGTAAACGCGGCGGAGTACTCACGAGGGTCGCGAACCGGCACACCGCTGTGGCCCTCTCTGATCTGCTCACTCCTCGCGTGGACGTTCACCATGTCCGCCACCCTCTACCGCGACCGCGCCGTCGCCCACATCCTGCCCACCCCCGCCCTGGTGCGGTCCATGAGCGGCGACGTGATCGACGCGCCGCGATCGATCCTGACCACCGTGCTGCCCGCCCCGGCACACCCGGACATGCTGGTGTTGGTGGCCGCGTGCGTGTGGATCACCGCCTTCGCGGGGGCGGAGATCGTGCTGCGTACCCGCATGTCGGCCGCTCCCGCGGCCCCCGCCCTGCTCGCCCTGGTGGTCCCCGTGTTGCTGGGGGTGGGCGGGCAGGGAAGCAACACCGCGGTCGTGTCGGCGCTGACCGCGTCGATCGGTCTGTTGCTGCTCGTGCGATCCCCCACGGCGGGAACATCCGTGCGTATCACCGCTGTCGGGATCCCGGTCGTGGTGGTCATCGTCGTGCTGGTCGGTCTGCTGGGTCCACACCTTCAATCCGCGAGCGCACGCCGGCCCCCCGACCTGCGCGCGAAGGTGGATCCTCCACCGGGCACGCCGCTGCAAGGCATCAATCCACTCGACCGGGTATCGGCGTGGTTGCAGGAACCGGACGTTGCCCTCTTCACCGTCAACGGTGAGAGCGGGCTCCTCCCCACCACGACCGAGGGCTGCTGGCGGCTGGCCGTCCTCGACGACTACGACGGGGTGAGCTGGTTGCCGGCGGCCGGCTTGCGACCGACCGCCGGTCGAGTACCCGGGGAGGGCGGCGCGAGACCGGAATCAAGCGGAAGTTCGGTATACCGCGTGACCGTCCAGGAACTGGACGGCGTGTGGCTGCCGGGAGCCGATCGTCCGGTGCAGGTGACCGCTCCCGGCGTCGAGTTGCTGGTCGAACCGTCCAGTGGCGCGCTGGCCACCGGCTCGGGCCTGCGTCCGGGCCTTCGCTTCGAGGTCGACTCGCGCATTCCCCGGTACGACCCGGACCGTCTGCAATACCTTCAAGCGGCAGCCGATCGGAGCGCGACGGCGCTGCCGCTCGGGGACCCCGGCGGCGCGGAGGACTCCCCCACCGATTTCTTCCGAGAGCGGGCCACGATCGCCACGCAGGGCAGCACGTTCCCGTATCAGCAAGCCCTGCGACTGGCCGATTGGCTGCGCGACAACCACACGTACGACCGAGGGGCCGTGCCGGGTCACTCCTACCGCAACCTGCGATTCTTCCTGGAGACGACGAAGGCCGGAACGTCGGAGCAGTTCGCCGCCGCTTTCGCGGTCATGGCGCGGGCGCTCAATCTGCCCTCCCGCGTGGTGGTCGGCTTCACGCGCGGCAGCGACCGAGGGGACGGCTCGCTCCAGGTGCGCAGCGGTGATGTGATGGCGTGGCCGGAGGTCGAATTCGCCGGTGTGGGATGGGTGCCGTTCTCGCCGATGCCGAGGCCGCTCACCGACTCGAGTCCGTTACCGCGAAGCCCTCAGGAGGCCGCGCCCGAGCCGGTGCAGGGCAAGGCGGTGGAAGGGGACGCCTCGCGCCGCGAGAAGGACGCCCGGATCGCCGCCCAGCCCCGCGCCCCGGCGAATTACAGCAGTGCGCGGCCGACCGGGAACGACTCCTGGGCGCCGCCCTTGTGGTCGATCCCCTTGGTGCTTGCGGGAGCACTGCTGATCGTGCATGTGGCCTTGGCGGCCGCCGCACCGCGGATCAGGCGTCGGAGGCGTCGAGGCCGCCGCGATCCCTACGATCGCGTGATCGGGGCCTGGGAGCAGATCGAGGATCGACTCGTGTCCGCGGGCATGCCCACGGACACGACGCTGACCGTGAGCGAGGTGGCCGGCTACGGAGTGCTTCGTCTCTCCGGGCCGACCGTCCACCAACTGCCCGAACTCGGCGACCTGGTCAACGAACTGGTCTACGGCGGGCGCTCCGCAGCGGCGGCCGACGCGGATGCCGCGTGGCGTCAGTGCGTCGCCGTCGAAGCCGCGGTGCGAGACACGGACGGGCTCCCGAGTCTGCTGACCCGGGCTTGGCGACGCTTGCGTCCCACCCAGGTCTGGTCCGCTCTGCGCGCGACCGGCGGGAGGCGGCGGTGACGACGGATGGCGAACACATCGTGGAGTCGGGCTCGCCGGAGCCCGACGGGAAGGCGTATCGGGGAATGGAAGACCAGGCACTGGCGGAGCCGAGCCTCACACCTCCGCCGGGATGGCCGAGCACGACTCCGCTGAAACCGACGGAATCAGCGAGGTCCGAGTCCGAACCGGAGACATCGGCCGTCGTGTCGGAGACGGACGGGCGTGCCGATCCTCCCGAGCCATCCGACTCGCCCGAGGCATCGACCGCGAACGAGTCACCAGGTTGGGACGATTCCTCGTCCGAACCGTACGTGAATCCGCCTCACGACGAGGAAGGTTCCACGGAAGGCGACGATGCGGACTCGCGCGAGCCGCAGCCCGAACCGGCGGGGGCGTTCGGCTGGGATTTCGCCTCGGCCGCGGGCGAGGCAGGAGACTGGGCCTTCGCACCGCCCAAGAAGCGGCGACTGTGGTTGGTGTTGACGGCGGCCGGAACGTTTCTGGTCGTCGCGGTCGCCGTCGCCTTCGTATTGCTCGCGGGCAACGGGAACTCCGGGAAGGCGGCAGCACCGACCTCGGCGCCGCCGCAAGCCGCCGGCGCGATCGGACCGGAGCTGCTTGCCGCGTATCAACCTCAGCAGGTGACGAGGCGGCGCTACGAAGGGCGCGTCCAGGTGTCGTGGTTGTCTCCGACACGAACCGACGGAATCGTTGGGTATCTCGCGGTCGCCCAGAGCCCCGCAGGCGTCTACCAGGGCTCCTCGACGGTGCGCGCGGACGAACGCATGGCCGTCCTGTCGGGAACCGCCGTGACCGCGGACTCCTGCGTCGTGGTGGTGACGCTGATCAGTGCGGAGCCCGCCATGAAGCTGGCCCCCGGCGAGCCGGTGTGCGCGATGGACAACCTCGGACCGGAACAGGCGGCGCCCGCATCCGGCCCCTCCGGTCCCTGAATCCGGCGGTTCGACGCACGGGGCGCCGCGATTCGAGACCTGGCACAGACCTATGCCCTGCGTCCCACCGCACACAATGCCCTGGCCCGATCAGGCGGTGTGGGCCGGTCCCGTGCCGGGGATCGACACTCGCCGCACGGTGTCGAGTTGCTCCTGAGCGGACCCGATCCGCCGGATCCAGTGGCCATGCTGCTCCCCCGGATCGCCCGAGTCTTCCGTGGAAGGCGGTGTCGGCTCGCTCGGATGTCCGCCGGGCCATCGTCCGGTCCGCAAGCGCGGCTGGAATTGGAAGAACGCGACACTGCTCGTCCGGCCCCGCCGGCGGCACCCCGGTGTCATGTGGGGAGTTCCTACTTCAACGGTCCGTGACAAGGTCCCGCCGTGCGCGCGGCGGTCGTTGGTGACCTCGGTAGAGGATGCCGGAGACCCCGAACAGCACAAGGCCCAATCCGTACATCAAGCCGATGACGAGCCACTGCCAAGCGATCGGCAGATGCAGAGCCAGGAACCACACGGGCGCGATCGTTCCGTTGATCTTCATGATCGTGGGGACGAGAGCCTGTGGAATGCACGCGATCAGTCCCAGAACGATACAGACCCAGACCATCGAGTCCTGCCGTGCGGACGGCCGGTCCGTGGGTGAGGATTCATCCCCTGGCTGCGGGTCCGACGCCCGTCCCGTGCGCATGAGTTGCAAAAGCTCCGGCCCATGAACAGCGATTCCGCGACGAGCCCGCCGATCGCCGTACCAAACCGCGAGGCACGAGATGAGCACGCTCAGCACGACACCGATCCAGACGACGAACACGTTGTCCATGCGTTCCCCGGCGTACATCACGCCGAATGCCGGACAGGCCACGGCGCCCACGCCGACCAGCACGACGAATGCCTGGCCGGTCACGTCTCCGTGGTCCAGGGGAGACGACTTCTTGCGATGCGGATCGGGGCCCGGGACCAGGTGCTCGACGCCGATGAGGAGCATGAGGCCCGCTCCACCCCCGAGCGCCCCGATGGTGGAGGCAACAGCCCAGGGCCACAGGTCCGTTCGGCCGCTCATCAGTACTCCACCGCTCGTGAGGATGATCGAGAGGGGCCCGAACAAGGCGAACCACGCCAACCGGCGACCGCGTACGTCGGCGTCCTCGGCGCCGGGAACGAGAAGGGTCAACCACAGGGCGGTGCCGTCTTGTCCGTACAGGTTCGCGGAGGTGACGGCGGCCATCAAGGCCGTCAGAGCGCCCGCGAACGGCAGGAGCTGCGTCGAGTCGAAGGCGAGCGGAAGCGCACAGGACATGACGGCGAAGGCCGGAGCGGCAACCAGCGTCTGAACACGCAGGGGATCGCGCCACCACGTGCGCCACTCCCTGAGCCAAACCGCGGTGGGGGCTCCGCCCGGGCCCGGTGTGCGCGTCGGCGGCCGCGAGCCGCGCGCGCTCGGGCGTGCCAGACGTCGAGGCCCCAGGGAAAGGGACCACAGCACGAACAAGAGAACGACCACCAGGCACAGACCGGCCAGTTCCGCGACGGCGATACCCCAAGCGGAGCGCCCGGCAGCCTCGATGGCCAACAACCCCCAGCTCGACGGCAGCACCCGTATCGCCAGCGCGACCCGGGACGAGAATCCGCCCGCGAGAACTTCGTCCAGGGCGATGAATACGATCCAGCCCGACTGGCTCGCCACGAGCATCGCGGCAGTGCACAAGCCTGTGACGGCGGCGCCGAGGCGTGACCCGGACACCGCGCGGAGAGCACGCCCGGTGAGCCGAGAGAGCAGGACGACGAACAGGACCTGGATGACCACGACCGGAACGGCCACCATCGCGGGGACCACCCCCAGACGGCCTGCGAACACCACGAGAGCACTGAACGCGACCAGCGCCACCCCCGTCGGGATCCCGACCACGGCCGCCCCGAGCAGGCCCAGCGCCACGGTCCGACGAGGAAGCGGCAGCAGAGCGAAACTCTCCGGACCCAGAATGGGTTCACCGCTCCAGACCGGGCCGAGCATCCACCCGAAGGCCCACATCGCGAGAACCAGGGCGAGGACGTCGACCAGGGCACCGGGCTGCCCGGCTTCGCGCGTGGCGAGCCAAATAGTGCACGTCGCCAGGCACAGCCCGGCGAATGCACCGGTAAGCATCCATGAGGCCCTCGAGTCGGTCATCCGGTGACGGACGACCGCGAGCTTCATGCGAATCAGGACGCCAACCACGTCAGTGGCTCCTCTTGCGATGGTTCGCCTCCCACCAGACCGACGAAGGCGTCCTCCAACGTGCGTCGACCCTTCACCTCGTTCAGCGGACCGGCCGCCACGACATCACCCTTGGCCATCACGGCGACGGTGTCGCAGAGTTCCTCGACCAGCGCCATGACATGGCTGGACAGGAGCACGGAACCGCCGGCTGCGACGAAGCGCCGCAGGATCCTTTTGAGAGTGGCGGCGGAGACGGGGTCGACCGCCTCGAACGGCTCGTCGAGCACCAGGAGTTGCGGAGCGTGCAGCAGCGCCGTGGCCAAGCCGATCTTCTTCCGCATACCCGTCGAATAGTCCACGATGAGCGTGCGCTCCGCGCCGATCAGGTCCATGACGTTCAACAACTCGTCCGTCCGCCGCGCGATCGTGGCGCGGTCGAGGCGGCGTAGCTGCCCCAGATAGGTGAGCAGTTCGCGGCCGGTGAGGTGTTCGGGCATGGCCAGGCCGTCGGGCAGTACCCCCATGAGTTCCTTGGCGCGCGTGCCCTGGTGCCACACGTCGACACCGAACACGTGAGCGCTTCCCTCGTCCGGGCGCAGAAGCCCCACCGCCATCGAGAGAGCCGTGGTCTTGCCGGCGCCGTTCGGTCCCACGAGACCGAAGAAGGATCCTCGTTCGATGGTCAGCTCGATGCCCTCGACCGCGGGCCGACCTCCGAAGAGTTTGCGCAACCCGGCAAGACGCAGGGCCGGCGAGCGCGTCCCAGTGTCCGAAGACCGCACGTCCTCGTTCCGACTGGTCACCGGATCAACCTTCCTTCGTCGGTTCGCTCGGCACCGTCCCGAGGGCATCGCGCGGCCGGCGAGGAGGGAAGGACGGGGACATCGGTCAAGGCATCGTCGAGCCGCGCGACCGCGTCGAGCCAGGATAAACACGCCCGATCGCCGATCCGGGCTCGGAGACGTGCACGGAGAGTCGAGCACGGACGCGGACGGCTACGGCTAGCCATGGCTTTCGCCGGGGGCTCCGGACCGGTTGCCGCGTCGGCTCATGACGGCTGGGCATCGCGCCCGGTCGACCGAACTTTCGAGCAACGACGCGTGAGCCGGTCGGCTCCGATACTCCGACACTTCTCGGAGTGTCGGAGCCGACCGTGCGTGGCCGCCGCAGCGGTGCGTGAACGATCCGCCTGCGCAACGGAATCCGAACTCGGACGGGTTGCGTGGGCGGTGAATCACCTGACGGTCGCGGAGTCGAACCACCAACTTCGCTGCGGTACACCGGGTCCGTCGACGACGCGACCTCGGAATGTCAGTGCGGACTCCGCGTCATTCAGCCGCAGTTCCGCCGGCTGTCGCGTTTATCCAAGTCGGCACGCTGGTGTGAATCCATGATGGAGTCATGTCTTGCGGCTTGTCGCGCCGCAAGCCCGGCGCGGCTCGGTGGCGAGGGAAAACCTCAACGGCCACGGCGCATGGTCGCGGACGGCATGAACGGGTCGCTCACAAGGTGGCCTGAGCGGAGTTGTCGTCCCGTGCGTCGATCCGCGGGAGACGACAACTATTGATGTGTGCCGTGAGGCCCTTCGCGGTCGTGAAGGCGACGTCCTGGGCCATGCACGGCTCATGTGTGGTGCATCGGTGGGTGAGGATCCCGGCGGGATCGCCCCAGCGAATGTCCCAGACCTTCGCACCGTCGTGGACCATATCGGCGTGCGACGTGCGATGTGCGTACGCGATGGCCATGGGCTTACCCCGTGCGGACCGATGGGGAAGTGGGCAAACAACCTCGGGCTTTCCCGTCGAAGAACCGGGAAGGGAATGCTCGTCACTCGCGGAGCGCGCGTCCGTCACCTGTGGTTCGGGCGCGCTCGGATGACGCACGGACTCGGTGGCGCCCGCCTGCGCCACGACCGTCCCCGAATCGTCGATTTGGTCGATCGCGGCGTCGACGACCTCGCGACGACGCGTGTCGGGTAGATTCTGCCCCCGGTCATACAGCGCCACGACATCCGACAACGCCGTCTCGCATCGAGCGCACAGGTCGACTCGGCGGGCAGGGCCGTCCAGCGCCAGCGTGTGAGACGTGACCGCCGGCACGTCGAGGATGCCGTACATATCGCACCAGTCACAGATGCTCGCGATCGTCTGTGCCATCAGACCCCGCCCTTGCCTGCGCGATTGCGCCGATCGACTGCCCGCTTCTCCGCCGCGTCGATTCCGATGCGGATACTGGCCACGCGCAGCACACCGCGACCGTCACCGGTGATTCGTCCGCGACCAGGGGGCATCTGGTACCCGTCCGGATAGTCGTACGTGTTCGAAACGATGCGTCCGAACGAGTCCAGGACTTGGTGTCGCTTCGTGGGGCAGCGCCGGCAACGAAGGACACGGTCGAAGCCGCCATCCTCGACGACTCGCGCGCTGTGGGGTCCCCAGTTGTGTCCGAGTTCGCGGCACTGCAGCCAGGAGGCGGGTATGTCGGCAGCGTAACTGCGCACGGAATCCAGGTCGGCCTGTTTCGAATCCATGGGCGGCACTGTAGTGACCACCACGTCCCCGGACCAGGATGGGTTCTTGGGTCTCCTCTCCTTTCCCGGGTCAAGGGGTTCGGCGCCGCGCGACCGGATCGCGGCGGGCGAAACTACTCATCGGTCGCCCAGGAAGGGATAGAGGATGACGTGGTCGGGGGTGTTGGCGGACGGGGAGTGGAACAACGCCACGTCGCCGAGCAAGGGGCCGACGGGCGCGACCACATCATCCGGGAGCACGTCGGTACGGCCGGTGGCAATGTCCAGAGTGGCCCCCAGGGGAGGCATGTTCTTCAGGCGATCGTCGTACTTGGTCTTCTCCAACGTGCCATAGGCAAGACCGCGGTCGGTCACCGTGGCGAAGGTGACGCCCTTGAGTTTCTCGTCCGGCCCGAGACAGACTGCTCGTCCGGCGGACACATCGGCTACGAGTGGGCCCGCCGCCACGTATCGTTCGTTGGGTGACATCGTGGCTACGAGGGGAAGTTCCTTTGTCTCGCGAAGGATATCGGGAAACACGGTGCACCCCACCGAGGTGATGACGTTCCCCGTGTGAAGATCGTGCAACGCATAAAGCACGGGATCGCCCGATAGGGGGTTCTGGTCACGTTTCCACCAAAGGGCCACCAGCGCCGTCGAGGTCGTGGCGAGCGGTATCCCCATCGGATGATCGGCGGGGGCGAAGCCTGCGCTGGACCACTTCCCGGCTATGCCGAACTCGCTGACGCAGTTCTTGCACAGGCCGCTCGAGGACGCGCCATCGGAAGTGGTCTGGCCGAGGATCCCGGCCCTGGTCGGTCTCAGCATCCGCGTGGTGACCGTGCAGGGGGAGTTTCGCTCCGGGCAGGTCGCGTTCGCCTTGGTGGTGGCGGTCACACTGGTCGAGGCTCCCGTCAGCGGGTCCCAGAGGATCGATGCGGGCGCTGTCGTCCCGGAGGCGACCGGAGAGATCAACACCCCCGCGTCGCCGATGCGCAGGCCCGCGTCCCGCTCGTGCTCCTCGACCTCGCGTTGGAAATGTCGGGTCGGCTTCACCTGGTTGCCCGAACCGGTCGTCGGAAACGAATCGATGCTCACTACGCGCTGTGCGCGAACCCGTCCGGACTCCGGCGTGGTTCCCCGGCGGACGAGAAGAACGTACTCGCCTGCCTCGGTATTCAACACGTGCAGTTCGGGTGGATCCTGCTCGAGCAGTGTGCCGGGCCGTTCCGACGACCATAGAACCGCTCCGGTTCGGGCGCTGCGGCTTACCACGACGGGAACTTCAGGTTTCTTGGTGGGACTTGCACTCTTGCTGGGCGGCCCACCCCTCGGGGGAACGTCGTCTTTGTCCTCATGCGCGTCGTGAACATCAACGATGGCTCCCGCCTTCGGAGCCAAGGCGAATACGCGACCGACTTCGTCGAACGCGTGACCTCGCGTGTTGTCGAACCCCCCGGGCACGTTCAGTCTCTCGCTGGTCGGAGACGAAGGTGCCACTGTGGGGTTGAGCGGCTTTCGACTACCCGTCGAAGCCACGCACGCGGTCAGGACCAATGAAGTCGCGACAGCGACCGCGACACTGCCCAGCCTGTTTCCGGCCTGCAAGGTCTTGCCCCTCCACCTGACCGCTTCGGCGTGTGTTCGTGCCACTCGTCGCGAACGTGTGTCGAACCGGGCGGCTGGTACCGGCCGTTCGGGCGACGGCCGTCGCGCGGTCATCCTGCGGACCGGGGCCGGGAGAAGTGGTGCATGCGCCTACCGTCACAGTTCCCCGGCTCGGCTAGACCGGAAAAAGACGCCATGCCGAGGTCGTGTCGCTGCCCGCCCAACGAGGGCCGCGGGCTCGGGGCGGGCGGCTTGCCCGTTCAGGATGAATCGGCAAGCCGCCCGCAGTCGTGTCCGCCGGCACGCGTGTATGGCGCGTCATCGCGTGGGGCGAGTCGCCCCGGTGATGGCCATATAGTCGAAGCGCTCGTACTTCACGACCGAACCCGGGTGTGGCGCGTGAATGATGCGGCCCCCTCCGACGTAGATGCCGACGTGCCCTGCGGAGCGGTAGAAGATCAGATCCCCCGGGAGCAATTTTGCTACGAGCGCGGGCACTCTCTTTCCCTGCGCGAACTGGTCGTAGGTGACTCGCGGAATCGAAACACCGGCGGACTGCCAGGCCCTTTGCACAAGTCCCGAGCAGTCGAACGATCCGGGGCCGTCGGCTCCCCACTCATATGGCTTGCCCAACTGCTTCTTCGCGAAGTCCACCGCGGCAGCGGCTTTGGACGAGGTCGCGGCGAATTCCACTCGCGTTGTCGATGCGGGCGGCGTGGGTAGTTGCGTCGGTGAAACCGATTGCGTGGACGTTTCGGAGGTGCCGGTGACGCGCAGGAGAGTGCCCGGGTAGATCAGGTCCGGGTCACGCCCAATGGTGGAGCGATTCAGGTCATAAAGCGTTTGCCATCCCCCCGATACCTTCAAGGCACCGGCGATTCGGAACAGCGTGTCCCCGGACCTGACCCGGTAGGTGGACGCTTCGGTCGCCGGCGCGGGTTCCCGTGTTCGCGGCTGGACCTGCACGGTCGGCGCCGGTGTCGGCGCCGATGGCGCTGCGGGCGTCGATGCGGGTGTGGTCCCGGATCTGGTCAGGCCCGCCTTTCGAGAGCATTGTGGCCAGGCGCCCGGCCCCTGGCCCGCCAGGATCTTCTCCGCCACGGCGATCTGTTCGCTCTTGGTCGCGAGGTCGGCACGTGCGGCGTAGCGTATGCCGCCGAAGGCGGTCCAGGTGCTCTGGGCGATCTGAAGTCCGCCGTAGTAGCCGTTGCCGGTGTTGATGGCCCAGTCGCCCGAACTCTCGCAGGCCGCCACCTTGTCCCAGACGGCGGCGGAGGCGGCCGACGCGTGGTTTGCGAACAAGGACGGGACCACGAAGGCCGCGGTGGCCACCGAGGCGAGTCTGCCGCCACGTGACGATTTGGGACGTACTCGGCGATGCCGCCCAGAGGCTACTCGACGGTGTCGCCCGGTTCCGGAATGCATGGGTGCTCCCTCTCCCACGCCTGCGGGGTGAGCTGTCGGGTTCGGGCCGGAGTTGCCCGGTCGCGCTCTGGCGACTTCACCCCAACCGACGTCGGATCAGCCCGACGCGGTGCCGTGCCTGGTTCCCCCGCTCCTGCCTGCGAATGTCGAGTCGTACGATCGCCGGTGGCAGGATTGGGCGTGCCGACGAACGATATGCGTGTGGCCGAACCCTCGCCGGAAGGCCCGTCGTCGGACCTGACGGATTCCAGGTCTGGCCCGGCGGCGACGTTTGCGCGATCTCTTTTCCGGTATTCACGCGAGGCTTCGTGACGGCCCACCAAGGCTTCGCCGTGCGATGGGCTTGACGGTCCGGGAGTACAGCCCCCGGGGCCTCAATTCTGCGAGGGAGATCCGGCACGCATAGGAGAAAAGCGACGCCGCGGCCAGGTCACTGACTGTCGATGAGGATGCGCAGGCGGTAAGCCGGGACCCTGTGGCGAGCACGCCGTTAAGCAATTCCCATTGCTTTTCGGTCAGTTCCCGGTCGATTTCACGATTCCGTCGTGTGCGCCCGGCGGTTCCGGCACGGCGTCGACTCGGCGTGTTTCTCCTGTCGCGTACCCGACACCGGCAGGCATGCTTCGTATGCTGCCAGGCTCGGAACATGGACGGGGTTGTGCCTGTCGGTGGGCTCGGTACGTGCCCACCTTCATCGCGCCACCGGACACGGAGCGGGGATCGGGAGCTTCGAGCCCGATCACCCGCACCCGGCCTCGCCGCGCGCAGGACGGTGGACTCGTGCGGTCCTGGAAGCCGACAGGGAACGGGGGAGAATGACCATGTTCCAGCGACGGCCGCCCGCTTCGAGCGGAATCGGGCCTGACGCGGACGGATCGAAGGCAGATACGGGTACAGGTCCCGGCGGACGCGCTCGACGTCTCGTCGAGAGCGTGCGTCCAGGGCGCAGGAGCCCCACGGCGATGATCGCCGTGCTCGCGACCGGGGCACTGGTCGCCGCTTCGGTGGTCGTCGGGGTCGGTGCGATGGGTGCGGATGCCGCCGTATCCGATGTCGGTGCCTGGTTGCCGAGCAACGCCAAGGGCCATGTGACGCACGTGAACGGTTTGTCCGGGCAGGTCGACGGCCGCGTGGCACTGCCCCGTTCGGGTGACTCCGCTCTGGAGGTGAGCAGCGACGGGAGCACCGTCCTGGTCCTGGATCAGAAGACGGGGCGGGTCAGCCGCATCGACGCCGGGCAGCTCACGGTCGCGCAGACCTCGGATGCCGGGAACCCCGCCGACGACATCGCCACCGGTGGTGGGCACGCGTGGCGTATCGCCGCGAGCAAGGGCACGGTCCAGGCGATGGACCCCGTCACGCTCGCGCCCCTGGGCATCCCGGTCGATCTCGGCGCGAAGCCGCTCGGACGCGCGCAGGTGGATGCCGCGGGGACGCTGTGGGTGCCGATCTCGTCCACGGGCGAGGTCGTCCCGGTACGCGAATCGCAAAAGGGCACACCGGTCAAGGTGGCGGAACCCGGAGGCAGGGTCCTGGTCACTCTCGCGTCCGGTCGCATCGTCGTCACCGACGTGGTCGGTGGCAAGGCGATGGTCGTGACGGACGCGGGTGTCGGTCTGTCGATCACCTTGCCCACCGACATGTCCAAGGGCTCCGGGGACAAGCTCATGACGCCGGATGTCACCGAGGGCACGGTGGTGCCGATCCTGGCGTCGGACACCGGAACGTTGACGCTCGTCGACATCGGCAGCGGCTCGGTGAAGGCGGTTCCGCTGCGGGTCGACAACCACGAGTACGGCGGCCCCCAGGCGTTGGGCGCACGGGTCTACGTACCCGATCGCACCACCGGCTCGCTGCTCGTGTACAACACCGCACACGCCAGGTTCGAGACCTCGGTCAAGGTCACCGGTGTTCCCGGTCCCTTGCAGATCACCGTTCGCAGCGGCCTGCTGTGGGCGAACGACTCGAACAACTCGACGGCTGCCGTGGTCAACGTCCAGGGGCAGGTGCACGAGATCGGCAAGGACGGCGCGCCGGGTCGCGAGGCGCCGGGTGACCAGGCGCCTCCCGGTGAGACCGTTCCGCCGTCGACGGCGCCGTCCACGCCGGCGCAGCGCTCCCCCGGGGCTTCGACCTCGGCCGCGCCGCAGGATCCGTGGAGGGATCCGACCCCTGAGGGTCCCGAGTCCGTGCCGACGGAGCACTCCTCGGCGCCTTCGGAGGTCGTGCCGAGTACGCCGGTAACCGACATCCGTACGCCGAAAGCGGATCGAACGCCGGGGTCCGACCCGCCGAAGCCACCGCGTCAGGTCCCGGGACCGACGGTGACCGTGACCATGACCGAAACGCCGTCGTCGGCTCCGGTGAAGCCCGCCAAGCCCACCCGGTCCGCGACCGCGGCCGAATCGAAGACGACCTCCACCAAGCCGGCGACGCCGGGCAAGCCGTCGCAGTCGTCGAGTCGTCCCACCACGCCCGCTTCATCGCCGCCGGTCGAGACCCCGGCGCCGATGAAGCCGCCGGGTGTGCCCCAGGCGGCGACGAACGGTGGCAAGATCACGCTGACATTCACCCCGGCGGCCGGAGCGACTCCGACGCGCTATCGTCTCGGCGGCGCGGCCGAGGGCCTGGCCCACACCCCGGACTCGATCGCCCCCGGTGGCGCGAAGATGTTCACCGTGTCCGGCGGCAAGTGCGGAACCGAGTACAGCTTCTTCATCATCGCCGACTATCCGAACGGATCGGTGAACTCGGCTCACTCCACCCCGATTCAGCCGTGCACCGCCCCGACCGCGCCCAAGGATCTGAAGATCGCCCTCGCCCAGGGCGGGCACGGGGCAACCCTGAACTGGAGCGCCCCCGGGAACACCGGCGGCTCACAGGTGTCCTACCAGGTGGCGGTCGAGGGCGCGCCGGCCGCCACGGTCACCGCCGCCACGCACGTGGCGGGGCAGTTGAAGAACAGCCACAAGTACCCCGTCTCGATCGTGGCGAAGAACGCCGCGGGCAGCAGCCCGGCGCTGGCCGGAACCATCGACCTGACGCCTCCGTCCGCCGAGTTCAACGTCGGACCCAACATCAACAACGGGGTGACCATCGGAATCCACCCGGGGCCCCGGGTCTCCGCTCGCAGCCCGCAGATTCCGGCCGGTTACACCGGCAAGATCGTGGTGCACTGCCAGACCCGGGGACAGAAGGTGACGCGCGATCGGGGCGACGAGCCGTCCAGCCCCAGTGACATCTGGGACAAGGTGACGTACTCGGGGGGAGGAGCCCGCGTCGACGGATACATGACCGATCTGTATGTGAGGACGCCCAACGCGGCCGCCGGAACCTTCTCGTCGGCCCGGCTGTGGACATGTGACTGACCGGGAAGCACATGGCGGCCGGCCGGACATGAAACGATCGGCTGTCGCGGCGAAGAGGTTCGCCGCGACAGCCGATCGTCGCGTTGTGGGGCTGGTCGTCGAGCGTGCGGTGGTGCTCGGAGTCGTTGTGCTCACGCCCACGATCCGCTGGGGAGACGGCTCGGTACGGTCGGCCGGCCCTGCCGCGTCAGCGGAGTCGCAAGACGAGCTTCAGGCTGCGCGTTTGGTGGCCGTGGTGGCCGTGGTGGCGCGGGCCGCGGCCGCCGGCGTCCGGGCGCAACTGCGTGCGTAGGAGGACGGAGTGACACCGACGATCTGTGTGAAGTCTCGCGCGAAGTGCGACTCGTCGAAGTAGCCGAGTTCGACCGCGATCTCCGTCCATCGCTGCGGCATTCCACAGGCCAGGCGTGCGGCGGCCGTCTGGAGGCGGTATTGCCGGAGCAGCCATTTCGGCGAGATTCCCAAATAGTGGCGAAACAGACGCTGCAGCGACCTGGTGGACAAATGACTCTTCTTGCACACCTCACTGACGCGTGTGATCGATTGCTCGTCACGCATCATGTGGACTATCTCCTCGACACGGCTCAAACTCTGGTCCCGTTCCTCGCCGCGTACTTCCCGGACGCGTGCGCGCAGGTGCCGCTCGGCCACGGTGATCAGTGACCTCGTGTCCGTCGCGGCGCCGAGTTCCTCTTCGAGCCGGAGCGCCGCCGCTCCCCAGGCCTCGGTCAACGGCTTTGACCTGTCGGTGTATTGCACGGCCGTTCCGCCCAGCAGGCCGAGGGCGGCGCCGGGTCGAAAGGCCATGCCGAGAACGCTTCCGGTTCCGGAAAGACGCACGTTCAGGCGCTTGCGCTGCACGCCGTAGGCCGACACCCGGCCGGCGCGCAGGACGAGGTTGGTCTCGGGGCGGCCGATGAAGACCGCCGACCCCTGCTGCCCAGGGGGGACCTCCCAGCGCACGGTCCAGAAGCGGTCGACCAGGTCGACGAGTTCGCTCCCACACGGATGCACATCGGCCGACACCTCCACGTTCCGCGTGCCCACGATTCCTATCGCGGGCAGAACCGACCAACGTATGTCGCTCAGGGTGGGGTACTGCATGGGGACTCCGATCGAGCCGGCGCCTGATCCCGCGGGCAGAGAAACAAGCCGTCGCGTCAGGCGCCGACCACAGTGTGGTCGGCACTATCGAGCGTGTGGCGGTTCGCCGTAGCGGTCAGCCGGCAGCGGGAGACGCACGCCGGCGGAGAAGTCGGCTGTGTCGTCGATCGTCCCGGGCCGGCGCGACCGTCCCTGTCGCGGACCGACAGCGGTCTTGGCCCGAGTCGACGATTCCTCTGTCGAGGTGCGGAGTTGCCCGGATTCGACTGCGACACCCGCCCCGCGCGATCCCCGGTTCGACCGTCCGGTCCCGGTGCGACACGCGCCCGTCGACGGCAGGGTCGTGCCTCGGACTCTCGCCCGGTGCGCTGCGCGGCCCGGGCACGGTCGTGCCGACCGTGAAGGGGCCCGTGGGTATCGGTGTGCGTGGCTTGAGAGAAGCCATGCCGATGGTGGAGTTCATGGATTTCTTCGCGTTCCCCGTTGCTCGACGTTTGAGGGATGGTCGAGCGAGTGAAGATCTTGTGATTGCCGTAGAACCCTGTCGCGATCACCCGTCGGGAGCATGGCCCAGGTGGCCTATTTCTGGGCTGTGCACTGTCGCGTCGCGGCGTTCGCGCAGTACACGCGCGTAGCTCCGTCGCCGACCGGGAGCAGTCGGACACTTGGCGTGTTTGTCCGATGCCGCCGACGACGGGCGGATCATCATGTAGGTGTGGCGACCGAGGTTGCCTGTGCCCTCACCGGAGCCGCTCCGTGCCCCGTGGTGTCATCCCACGGGTGAGCACGTGACGGGGCGCGGCCCTGTGCGGCGCGACGGGGACGGCCTGGTGTGAGGCACCCCAGCGGTCGGCTCGAAGACGAAGCGGAGTTCGTCCCGGCGTCTTCGTCCCGGGACGAGCCCAGCCCCATGGAGGCGGACCCATCAGCACTCTAGGTTGTGACGCACGACGGCGAACCGCGACCGGGGGGCGGGAGCGCGCGTGCGTCGTCGGTGCAACGGCATTCTCGTGGGACCACACATGACCCCCGGTCCCCGGCTGCGGAAGCCTTGGGCATGGCCCGACCCCTCCACTTCCTTCGTCGGACGATGCCACGAACTGACCGAACTCGCAAAATTGTTCGAGAGTGGGCGACGGCTGGTCACGTTGGTCGGGCCCGGCGGCATCGGCAAGACGCGGCTCGCGGTGCGCATCGCCGCCTCGGTCGACGGCGACGTCGACCGGGCCGCGTTCGTGGATCTCGCGACGGTCACGGATCCGCGCATGGTCGATGCCGCCATCCTGGACGCCGTCGCGGTCACGGCCCAGGCGAGTCGCCCTCGACTGACGGCCGTGGTCGAGGGCTTCGCGGATCGGCGCGGCCTGCTCGTGCTGGACAACTGTGAGCACCTGCTCTCCGAAACCGCCCGGATCACCGATGTCCTGATGTCGCGCTGCCCGCGCCTGCAGGTCCTGATCACCAGTCGCGAGCCGCTCGGACTCCCCGGGGAGACCGTGTGGGTGGTGCCACCGCTGACCTTCGAGGTCAACGGATGCGCCGACGGGCACGGGCGCGAACGCAGCGACGCGGCACAGCTGTTCGTCGATCGTGTGCTGTACGGGGACCCGCAACAACGCCTGACGACGGCCGAGTCGCGCATGGTCGACGACGTCGTGCGCGAGCTGGACGGCATCCCCTTGGCGATCGAACTGGTCGCGGCCTACGCCCGGACGACGGCATTGGCCGACATTCGTGCCTCGGTCCACAAGTGGCGGCTGATGGCCGACGATCCCACCCGAGGGGAACGGCACCGAACGATGCGGCGGTCATTGGACTGGAGCCACGCCTCCCTCTCCCCCGCCGAGGCAGTCCTGCTCCGACGGCTGTCGGTGTTCGCCGGCGGCTGGACGCTGGAGGCCGCGGAGCAGGTGTGCGCCGGCGGCCCCCTGGCCGAGTCGGTGATCCTCGACGCGTTGACCGGCCTGCTCGACAAGTCCCTGGTGACGATCCGCCACGGCACCTCGACCGTTCGATTCGACCTGCTCAGGGCGGTGCGCGAGTACGCCGCCGAACAACTGACGGACCGGGAGAGCGCGGAACTCGCCGTTCGCCACCGACGCTATTTCCTGGCTCTGGCCGAACGTACGGACGTACGCCGGGCAACGGAGGGCCCCACTCCTCACGAGCACCTCGACCGGGAGGCCCCCAACCTGCGCACCGCACTGGACGCGGCATGTCGTGACGGCTCGACGGACGCGCTGCGGATCGCCGCCGCGCTGGCCTTCCACTGGCGCATCAGGGGCCGTTTCGCGGAAGGGGCGAACGCCTTGGCGCAAGCCCTCGCATCGGCTCCCAAGACGGCGAACGAGGCCAGGGCCACGGCATTGGCAATGCACGCCACGCTGGTGTTCTGGACAGGAGACCTGGCACGCGCCAAGCTCAGCGCCCGAGGGGCGATCGAGGTCGCCCGGGCCGTCGGGGATCGCCGGGCCCACGCACACGGCCTGGCCAGGCACGCGACGGCGGTGATGATGGCCCATCCGCGCCGGGCACAGCCGTCGCTGCGCCACGCGGTGGCCCTGGCACGGGAGATCGACGATCCGGTCGCGCTGTGCGATGGACTGGGTGGCTTGGCGATGAGCTACCACTGGCAGGACGACTTCCCCCGCATGACCGAGGCGATTCGGCAGGGCGACGAGGTCGCCGCCTCGATCGGGTTGGACAGTGCGCTCTTCTGGAGTTCCTGGGCCCTGACGCATCGAGCACGGTTGACCGAGGGGCCCCGGGCGGCGCGCGCCCAAGCCGCCGAGATGGTCGCCCTGGTGAACCAGAGCGACGCTTTGGCGCGTAGCGTCGCGACGGAGGTCACCGCCATCCTCGACGTCATGGGCGGAAATCCCGCGCGGGCCTACGCCCTCACCAGTGCGCAGGCGGCTCGTTCGGGTCAAGAGGCGCTGCGTTGGGGTACCGGAATGCTGCTGCACGCGATGGGGCTGGCGAAAGTCGCGTCGGGAGACTTCGACGCCGCCCGCGGGTTCGGGGAGCGGTTGTACGCGCAGGAGGAGAACGGAGCGGGATACCTGGCGTGGCACGCCCAGGAGATCCTCATGTTGACGGCCCTGGCCGCCGGCGACTCCCAGGCCGGTCGATGGCACGCCGACCGCATCGTCGCCCTCGCGGATCACCTCGGCAATCGGCGTGCCGAGACGGTCGCCCGCGCGGGGCTGGCCCGGGCCGCGTTGCTGGATCGCGATCTCGTGGACGCGGACGCGTGCGCGCAGGAGGCGCTCGCCGCGTGTGTGCGACACGGTTGGTGGGTCGACGCTCTCGGCATCGTCGAGGTCGTGGCCGCGGTGGCGCTCGGACGAGGTCAACCCGACCGCGCCACACGCCTGTTCGCGGGCGTCCGCGGCGCGCGTGCCGATCGGGGGCTGGTGCGTTTTCGATCGGAGGACACCTTCTGGGAGGCGCGTATCGACGACGCCCGCTCCGCACTGGACGCCGCCACCCTCGCGAGGGCGGAGTCCGCCGGCGCCTCGCGGTCGCTGGAGCAGACGGTGGAATACGCGGGCCGGGGCAGGGGAAGTCGAAGACCTCGCGGGCGGGGATGGACCAGCCTCACCCGGATGGAACGCCAGGTTGCGGACCTGGCCGCGCAGGGACTGCCGAACGCCGCCATCGCCGCGGAATTGTTCATCGCCCTGGGCACCGTCAAGAACCATCTGGCACACGTCTTCGGCAAGCTCGAGATCACCAATCGCACCGAGCTCGCGGCCCGCAGGGACCACTTGAGTCGCGTTCCGGAGTAGCACGCGCAGCCGCGCCGACGAGCAGCGGACCGCGTCGACGCCGCCCATCGTTCGGAGTGGCCGGCGGGTGTGTCCGTCGACGTGTATTTCCTATGGTCAGGCGCGCGGTCCGGCTAGATTTCGTGGTCGATCAGCTCTCTCATCGGTCGGGCCGAGGGTGGTGCGCGTGTCGCCGTTCCGAGTACGTACCCACGCCCGCGGCCGCCGACCGGGCGGCGCATCGCGAGTCGTCGCCGCGACCACCGGCGTCGTCTGCGCGGCCGCGGTCATCGCCGCGTACGCGCTTCCCGTCGAGGCCGCTCCGCCGGGCGCCCTCGTGCGCGTCCACGCTCTGGCGACGCCTCCAACGTCCCCGGCGATGTTCGTCGACACCGACCTCCCCGTGCCTCCCGGCGTCGGTGAACCGATCGGGGCCCTGGCGGGCGCCGAACGGGCCCTGTACAAGGTGCGCCCGGGCGACACCCTGTCCCGAATCGCGACCGAGTTTCGGGTCGATGGCGGATGGCCAGGGCTCTACGAGGACAACCGTGGATTGGTGGGTCCGGACCCCAACCTGATTCACCCGGGACAGACGTTGACGGTTTCGGCCGGTGCCGTGCCGCGGACGGGGCGATCGCAGTGGTCGCTCGCCCCCACACTCTCCAAGGCCCTGGCCGCCCTCGCCACGGCCGTCCTGAACGCCGCCGCGCACGCATTCGCAAGTTCCGGCTAGTCAAGCCGCGGTCGATCGTCATCGGTTTCGACCGGGTGCGGCGATCCGTCCCCGACGAGCGCTTCAGCGTCGTTTTCGCGCCGTCGTGTTTTTCCAAGTCGATGGATGCCGACGGGAACACACTCGTGCCAACGGAATCGGAATGCCCGATTCCATTTCTTTCATGCGGGCCGCGAAACGCGGTCGCGAGCCGGTCGACGATGTCCCGGCCCTCTCCCGAATCGACGGGGGTTTCCTGTTCGATTCCTCGAATCCTTGGCAATCCTGCGCAATCCTTCGTGAGAGTGGAGCGTTGAGACCGTTGACTGAACACCGCCCCTGGGCAGACCCGGGCTTGGCCGTCAACCACGTCGAGATCTGGGCGCACGAACCGGTCGCCCGGGCACGGGAGATGATCTATCGCTACGGCTTCGAAGCGGCGGGCGGCGTCAACGACGTCGAGCATCCCGGGACGCTGTCCATCGCCGTCCGTCAGGGTGACGTGGTCCTGGTGTTCACCCGGCCCGGGCCCACCCACTACTCGGCCGTCGCGAGCCTCGAACGACACGGTGACGGTGTCGGTGACATCGCGCTACGCGTGTCCGACGTGGACGACGCCTTTCGGCGGGCCCTGGAAGCCGGAGGCACGGCCTTGCGGCGCCCCGGGCCGACAGCCGACGGTTGGGGGTGCCGCGTCGCCGCGATCGCCGGCTTCGGGGACGTACGACACACGCTGCTCCAGGTTCCGGAGGAGTACGGCGAGCACGCGTACGTGCCGGGCATCGGCCCGATCCCCGACGCGGTCGGCCGGGGGAAACGGCACGGTCTGCACACCATCGACCACTTCGCCGTGTGCGTCCCGAGCGGACGACTCGCACCCACCGTCGACTACTACCGGCGCGTCCTGGGTTGTGTCCCGACCTTCGCGGAGCGCATCGCCGTCGGTGACCAGGCGATGCGTTCGCAAGTGGTCCAGAGCCGCTCGCAAGCCCTCACTCTCACCTTCCTGGAACCCGAGCCGTCCCGTGCGCCCGGACAGATCGACGGTTTCCTGCGAAGTCACGGCGGGCCCGGTGTGCAACACATCGCCCTTGCCTGCGCGGACATCGTCACCAGCGTCTCGGGCATCGCGAACGACGGGGTCCGGTTCCTCCGGACCCCCGGCACGTACTACGAGCTGCTCGGGAAGCGGCTGACCCCCGCCCTGCATTCGCTCGAAGCGCTCGCGGATCTCGGCATCCTCGCCGACCAGGACCACGACGGCCAGTTGTTCCAGATCTTCGCCGGGTCCACCCACCCGCGAGGCACCTTCTTCTGGGAGATCATCGAGCGCTTCGGCGCACGCAGCTTCGGCACCCGCAACGTCACCGCGCTCTACGAGTCGGTGCAGTTGGCCCAGTCACGCGAGCAAGCACCTCGATGACGGTGTCCGCGAGCCGATCCACGATGAAGGACAAGACCAACGCACGCACTCGACTGAACCTGCGCGACGTGGAGGACGCAGCCGCCGAGGTGCTGCCGCATTCGGTGCTCGACTTCGTGGCCGGCGGGAGTGGCAGCGAGTCGACGCTGTCGTCCAACCGAAGGGCGCTGGACCGGCTCGACATCGTGCCGCGGGTGCTCACCGGTACCGACGGGTGTGACATGACCACCCGCCTCCTGGGAACCGAGATGTCCATGCCGGTGGCGGTGGCGCCGATGGCGTATCAACGGCTCCTTCACCCCCGGGGCGAGTGTGCGGTGGCGCTCGCCTGCCGAGCCGAGGGCGTGATCGACATCGTGAGCATGTTGAGCAGCGTGCCCATGTCGGAGTACACGGCCGTGGGCGCGCGCACCTGGTACCAGGCGTACTGGCTACGCGACCGGGGCAGGCTGCTGGATCTGGTGGCCGAGGCGGAGGACAGGGGCAGTACCGCCGTCGTGTTGACCGTGGACATGCCCCGAATGGCTCGTCGATTGCGGGACATGCGCGGAGGGTTCGCCCTGCCCGAGAACGTCCACGCGGTCGACCTCGCCGGCTCGGGGACGGACGACACAGCGCATCGTCGAGCGACGTCCGCGTCCGCGGTCATGACGCACACCGCCGAACTCCTCGACCCCCGGCTGGGGTGGTCCGACATCGCGTGGTTGCGCTCACACACGTCGCTGCCACTCGTCCTCAAGGGAATCCTGCACCCGCTCGACGCCGAGCGCGCCTGCGATGCGGGCGTGGACGCCCTGGTCGTCTCCAACCACGGAGGCCGCCAACTGGACAACGCGATCCCGTCCGCGGCGGCCCTCGCCGCGGTGTGCCACGCGGTGCGAGACCGCTGTCCCGTGCTGTTCGACAGCGGAGTGCGCTCGGGCACGGACATTCTCAAGGCGCTGGCTCTGGGAGCGTCCGCCGTCCTGGTCGGCCGGCCGATCCTGTGGGGCCTGGCAGTCGACGGCGAGTCCGGGGTGCGGGAGGTGTTGTCGATCCTGCGCGGCGAACTGGAGGAGGCGATGGTCCTGTCCGGATGCCCGGATCTGGCCGCCGTGCGCAAGATGACCCTGCGGTGATCGCCTCGCTCGGAGTACCGACGGTCCCCGCATCGAGCGGGTTGCGCTCCTGGACCTCCACACACGCGGCTCGGGATGTCGATGGACACTCGAAACTCACCCTACGTACCGATGCGAATGCGATACGTCGATTCCGCGTGGTTTCCGGCGGGAAGCCGCGCTGGTTCATACCATGAACTCGTGGACTCCCGATCTGCTCTTTCACGCCGGCCGGAACACTGTTTCCAGCCGCCAGGCCGCTTCGATACGCACTCGGCGAGCCTCCACGTCCGTTTCGACGTTCGGCGGTGCAGCCGTGGCTGATCACGTCCTTCATCGGGGAAACACGCTGCCTTACCAGGCCACCAGCTTCGTGGGGCGGCGTGCGGAACTGGCCGAGATCGGGGCTCTGTTGGCGAGTTCCCGAAGGCTGGTGACGCTCGTCGGGGTCGGGGGCATCGGGAAGACCCGGCTGGCCGTTCAAGCGGCTGCTCTCTGGGCGAGCACAACGGATGCGCGCGCGATCTTCGTCGATCTGGCCGTGCTCGACGCCCCGGAACTCGTCGAAACCGCGATCCTGGAAGCGGCGGGGCTGTTTCCGTCCACCGGGCGCTCACACCTGAGCAAAACGATCGATCACTTCGCCTCCGAGCGCGCGCTCTTCGTGCTGGACAACTGCGAACATCTCGCGGAGGAGGCGGCGCGGGTCGCCATGGAACTCGTCTCGGGGTGCCCCCGGGTGCAGGTGCTGGCCACCAGCCGCGAACAACTCGGGGTCCCCGGCGAGGTGATCTGGTCCGTTCCCCCGCTGACCCTCGACCCACGGACGTCCACCGACGAGATGAGCGAGGCGGCGCGTCTGTTCACCGAGCGCCTGCCTGCCCAGGCCGCCAAGTCTTTGGCCAACAGCTCCACGGTGGAGCGCCTGGTCGAACAACTCGACGGAATCCCGCTCGCCATCGAACTCGCGGCCGCACACGCGCAACGCCTGGCTTCGACCGCCGTCCCCAGCCTCGACCTTCCGGCCTACGAGAACCCCCACGTGCGCCCGGGACGACACAAGACGATGTGTCGTTCCCTGGATTGGAGCTACGGCTTCCTGAGCCCGCACGAGGCGCTCCTGTTCAGCCGACTGTCGGTGTTCGTCAACGGGTGGACGCTGGAAGCGGCGGAGCGGGTGTGCGCCGACGAACGACTCCCGGAGGGTCTGATCCTGGAGGCGATGACGGCACTGAACGACAAATCACTCGTCGCGGTGACGCGCGTGGGCGAGCACACGCGCTTTCGCATGCTGGAACCGGTTCGTCAGTACGCCGAGGAGACGGCCGCCGCGACCGGGGATCCGATACTGCCGCTGCGCCACCGGAGCTACTTCACGGACATGGCGCGGCGCGCGGACCGCGAGCGGTGGGCGTTCGACGAGAACGGTCGGTCCCGCTTGGACGAGGAGTCGCCGAACCTGCGGGCCGCGCTGGATCACGCCTGCCGGCACGACACGCGGGACGCGTTGCGCCTGGCGGGTTCGTTGGCACAGTACTGGCGGCTTCGCGGACGTCTGCGCGAGGGCGCCGACGCCACCGGTCGAGCGCTCGCCCTGCCCGGGGGCGAGGATCTCGCCGAGCGCGCCCTCGTGCTGGCCATGCATTCGACACTCGTCTTCTGGTTGGGCCGCTTGGAGGCGACCCACAAGAGCGCGGAAGAGGCGATCGAGATCGCCGAAGTCACCGGAGACGTCCGGGCCCACGCGCACGCGCTCGTTCGACACGCCACCGCCCGCATGATGATGGACCCGCGGGGCGCCCAACCCATGCTCGAACGGGCGGCGCAGATGGCTCGGACCGCGGACGACCCGGTCGCGCTCGCCGACGCTCTCAGCAGCCTGGCCATGAGTTACCACTGGCAGGACGACTACGCGCGCATGTCGGACGTCGCGGAAGCGGGGGACGACGTGGCCGGGCGGATCGGGTTCGACGCCGTCCTGTCCTGGAACCTCTGGGGTCGGGGGCATCGCGCCCGGCTCGCGGGCGAGGTGACCACCGCCCGCCGGCTGGCCGAGGAGTTCACGACCCTCACGTTTCACGAGGACACCGTCGGGCGAAGCGCCGCCATCGAGATCACCGTCCTGGTCGATGCCATGTCGGGGGACGACCCGAACCGGGCGCGGGTGGCCGTCTCGGCCCAGATAGGACGCACGGTGCACGAGGCGGCGAGGTGGGGGGCGGGACTTCTCCAACACGGCCTCGGCATGGTCGAACTCGCGGCGGACCGCCCGGACGCGGCCCGCGCGTGCGGCCAACTGCTCTACGAACAGGAACGCCTCGGGTCCGGCTACCTGGCCTGGCATGCGCAGGAGATCCTGATGCTCGCCGCCCTGACCCAAGGGGACCACGCTCGGGCCCGCTCACACGCCGAGACGGTGCTGTCGGTGGCGGAGCAACTCGGCAACCGGCGCGCGGTCGCGGTGGCGATCGCGGGGCTGGCTCGCGCGGCACTGCTGACGGACGACACCCCGGACGCCGAGGCCAAGGCGCAGGAAGCCCTGCTGTCCTGCGTGGAGGGCGAATGGTGGGTCGATGCCACGACCGCCCTGGAGATCATCGCCATCGTGGCCGCACGGCGCGGCCAACACGACCGCGCCGTCCGGGTGTTCACAGGAGTGCGCACCTTCCGCGAGGAACGCGGCCTGCACCGCGTCCCTCGCGAGGATGCGTTCTGGACGGAGCAGATCGACTCGGCCGTCGCGGGCCTGGACGACGCGAACCGGACGGCGGCCGAGTCCGCGGGCGCCGCCATGTCGCTGCCCCAGCTTGCCGACTACGTACGACGCGGACGAGGGAGCAAGAGAGACCCGTCGGAGAACCCGCTCGGCCTGACCCCCATGGAGCGCCGGGTCGCCGAACTCGCGGCGCGCGGGCTGCCCAACCAGGACATCGCACGAGAGCTGTTCATCGCCCGAGGAACGGTCAAGAGCCACATGTCCCACATCTTCGCCAAACTCGGCGTCGGCAACCGCACCGAACTCGCCACCGTTCTGGGTCGGGTGACGGGCGGCTGGGAGTAGATCCACCGCCGGTTCGGGCGCGATGCGCGGGCGACGGATGTGTTCCTGCGCCACCGCCATGCGCCCGACCGCTCGGAGACACCCCGGCGCCTTCGTCTTCAGGGATTCGAAGGTCCCGCGTCAATGTTTCATCAGTGGCTCGACAACATTGCGGAGAAACTGCCCGGCGACCTCCGGGCCAGGCCCCCACCCACCGATGCCCATCAACCCGCCGAGACCATCCGCAGCATTTTGGGCACCTCCAAGCAGTTTGTCAAACGTGGCGTACAGGCCTGCCAGAGCCACCTGACTGTCCGTTGCATCACTCATGACATACCTTCCGTATCTAGAAACCGATTCTCGGATTCAGTTCTTTGTTTTTGTTCAGGCCGTCTGGATCCGGCCGCTGTGCAGCTTTGAGTTTCGCTTTGACCTGCTGAAAGACGGACTTCTCGACACGGAAGGCTGCGTGGTCCAAGAGGCCGTCGGGGACCGGGACCAGGGGCAGGGGCAGCAGCGGACTGGAGTTGTGGCCATCCCTCGGATCACAGACGGCGAAGGGACCGTGGTCGGGATCCATCAGGGCACGTAGATGTGGGTCCGCGTGATGAGTCCACCACACGGACATCCCCAGACCTGGATCCTTGCGAAGGTACTCGAATGCTCGCCACATACTGCTCAGCCGGGACACCGCCTCGGGATGGGCCCACCACTTCGGACACCAGAGCGCGACGGCCCGGTTCAGACGACGCCTGATCAGGGGCGACAGGAATTCCGTCGTGAACTCCTCAAGGGAAGTGAAGAAGAGCATCTTCTCACTCTCCTGCCCCCCCTGCTCATTGCTCGCCTGCGCGGAAGCGGCCGACTCGGTGCCCTGATCCTCGTTCACGATGCCTTCATGAGGTCTACACGCTGCCTTTCACCCCTGGGTGCGAACTGCGCCAGAGACGAACGAATCTCGTCCGCGTAGGCCCCCTCCCACCAAGGTATGGGCTTTATCAGGGCCGGCTTGGTTCCACTGAACTGCACGAACGCACGCCCGCGTGGCATGGAGGCCAGATCTGCCACCTCGAGAACGGATTCGGCCCGCGATGCCTTGCTGATATTCTTTTCGAAATAGTCGGAAGATTTTCGGGAATAACTGGTGGTCCCCGGCTCGAACGATCCGGACGCGGCGGCGAGATCTCCCAGGAACTTGGTGTCGAGCACTCCTCCGCCGTATACGCGAACATTGGCCGCCCCCCACATCTTCGCCATCCCCACGTCCCCCCACGCGGCCACACCTTGCGCCCACGACTGGAGGATCGTCATCATCACGACACCTCGTGATCCGAAATGCGAGTATTTGTCCGGAAGGGCTTTCCATGGGCACACGTTCGCCGCCTCATCCAGAACGAAGAGCATGGGAATCGGCAGCCTTCCTCCGGGTTGGTCGAGGCCGGCGTTCTCGGCTTCCTCAGCCAGAGCCGCCGTCAGGGCCACCACCAACGGAGCTGCCATCTTGTTCGTCTCCTCGGAGAGGAGGTAGATGGTGTCGCCGCTGCGGACGAAGGCCTTGTAGTCGAACGACGGCCGATTCGGTTGATCACCCGGAGTCACCCACGCGGTCACGGTGGGCGCGATGAGGAACGAAACGATTTGCAGAGCGGTGCCGTATACGCCGGCCCGTTGGCGATCAGGGGCGGTGATGACGCCGTCCACCGCGTCTGCGGAAGGACTGTGCCCGGCCGATCGAAGAATCCGCTCGGGAGTGCTGTCGGTCGGCCGAGTCAACCACGTATACACCTGGGTGATCTGATCCCCGTTTATCGACGCGGCCAGGAGCAGATTGGATATGAGCGTTTCCGCAGCCGGCTCGAAGTACGCGTCACTGCGCGCGTGCGACGGCCGGTTGATCGATGCGAACCGACCGGCCAATTTGGTCGCCTTGACGATACTGTCCCCGACATATGTCAGCGGATCCCAGTACCAAGTGGGCTTGCCTCCCGCCTGGTTCTGGGGATCGAAGATCCAGACCTTTCCGCGCCTCGCCCGGGAAAGGCGCGTCGCATCGACGATGTCACGCTTGTTGGAGGTGACGACCACCGCGCCGGGTGCGGCGACGATGTTCGGAATCGCGCGCGCCGTCGTTTTGCCGGTTCTCGGCCCCCAGATGTCGATGTGCATGTCCTCCCACGAACCCCATACATCGATCCCATGCCGCACGGCTTTGCCGATGTAGACCCCCGGCACCTCACCGGCCGGCAACCCGAAGTCATCAGCTTTGGAACGGACACCCTTCGTCGTGGATGCCGCGAGTTCCCTGGGGCGAGCGAGGTAGGGGATTGCTCGGTCGATGGGAATCTGCCTCCTGCGCACGAACATCACAAGTGCGGTGAGCGACCCGAAGGCGCCGGCAACCACCAGACCCAACATGACGGTGACCACCGTGGCGTCGGTGCCCGGCCACTGGTAGTCCCCGACGATCAGCAGGAACAGGATGGCCTGCGGCGGCGGTGGGCTCGCCTTCGTCGAGGGTGTTCCCGCCGTCGCGCCGACCCACAACAGGCCCATGATGATCACGAGCAAGCCCAGTGCGGCGCCGATGAGGTACCAATCGGCATAGGGGTCCGGACCGCGTCTTCTCTTGGTCGCGCTCATTGCACCACTCGCTCATTGGGAACCGGAACCCGGGAACCGATCACGTCGTCCACTTCCGATTCGTATCGTTGATCCCCAACTCGGAACCGGTGAGCTCCACTTCGAGAGGAATGCCGGGACGCCCACCGACCTTGACCATGAACTTCCCCCGGCCCGGCGGAGCCGCCTCACGTCCGAGACCGTCATCCCAGGACGGCGGTGTGGACCAGTCCACGAGCAGTTGCTGTTCCGCCCCCGTCAGGTGCACCACCTCGTTCAACTGCGGCATCTCGGCGGCCGGCAACCCGCCGCAGATCACCATTCCCGCACGTTCGACGAACCCCTTCGCCTTCATCCGGTCCTCTTCCGCGGTCAGCGCGAGAAGGTCCGACATCGTGTGCGTGATCATGGCCAGCCCGACGCCCCGTTGCCGATTCAGGCGTGTGAGCGCGTCCACTCGGTCGACCAGTCCGCGCCCGGCCCGAAGTACACGCCACAGTTCGTCGAGAATGACGAAGTAGTGACGTTGAGGTTCCAGCCCTGCGTCGGCGAGCGCCTGTGCGACCGAGATGGCGCCGAACCCGTAGCTCCAGCAGGCGAGCAACGCCGCCGCCTGCAGTTGCGCCTCCGAGTCGTCGATGGTGCTGACGTCGAAGCAGACCGGGCGATCACGGCGCATGGGTTCGGTCGTCTGACGCGCGAACATTTCACCGAGCCGGCCGCCTCCGAGCAAGCCGACCAAGGATGCCTCCAGGCCCTCGGTGATATCGCGATACCGGGCGATATCACCTCGGTCCAACGCCACACCGCGGACCGGGTCGGGCGCGTCTTGAATCACCCGGAGCAGATCCGAGAGTACGGGCACGCCCAAATGCCGTTCGTGGAGAACCTCCAGCGCTGTATTGAGGATGGTCTCCTCACGATCGGTGGGAGGGTGACCACGCAGCACCGTGACCAACGATGCGACCGCTGTCAGTCGCCGGCCGTGAGCCTCGGCCAGCAGGGCTCTGCGAGCAGTCAGGGGCAGCCGTTTGGCCGCCTCTGTCACCTCGCCGGGGTCCAATACGTTGAGGTAGCCCCGGCCGCGGCCCAACGGGATGACCTGACCGTCCAACGCGTGGATCAGGTCCACGTAGTCGGGCTTGAGGTCTCCGAAGACGACAGGATGAACCCCGTATCCGGCCAGGCCGAGCGCTTGACGCCGGACCACGGTCGATTTCCCCAGCCCTGGCTTGCCCAACACGAACTCGCTGGGGTTGAGCAGCAGATTGGCCCGCATGAACCAACTGATGGGATCACAACACACGGTCGCGCCGCCGGCGAGCGACCGTCCCAGAGGGATTCCGACGCTCGGAGTGCCGGATCCCGAGCCGAAAGGCCACAGGCCACAGACCTGGACGGTGGTCCCTCGCCACTCCGCCGGCGCCTCCACGTACGACGCACCGCCGCGGCCCCAACCATTGAATCCACGACCCCCGATATGCGGTATGCGCGACGGTCGGTCCTTCCCTTCGGAGTGTCGTCCTTCGTGCTTCGCGGAGACAGGTTTGCTGTCCGCAGCCGCGTCTCGCGCCCGATCCTTGAGAAAGGGGTTGTTCTTCCGCCGGTTCCTACGGATCACGAGGCGGCTCCTGAACCCCGCGCCGGCCACCGTGCGACGAATCCCGCCTGCATCACATGGCCTCCCGGACGGACTGTGGCATCTTCAGGTGCTGAGGCAGGACGAGACCGAGAGGAAGGGCTGCTGCAAATGCCGAGGCTTGCGAGCCGTACACGCGACGGACGAGGATTCGCGATGACGCCGTGAGGTTGTCGATCGCCGAGGCGGCTAGTTTGACGTCCTCGGCCTCTTGGACAGTGGCGGTTATCAGCATGGCGAAGCGGACCAATCCGGCGCCGGTCGCCTCCTCTCGGGCCGCTTGCTCCGCGGCCTGGACCGCGACGGAATCACGTGCGTTCGACACCTTCGACTGTCTGGCCTTGAAGACCGCGTCTTTACGGTCCCGCTCCACCAGGTGCGCCGAGGTTGCCGGATTGTGCGGGCGATACAGGAGGGTCACCCTCTTGCGCATGATGTCCGGGTGCGGTCCCACCAACCGCGACAGCACGTTCGAGTAGACCTCCCCACGCGGCGCCTCCGACATCGCCCAGGTGACCGAATAGGCGCTGTCGTGGCGGTAGTAGCCCCACCCCTCCTCTGTCGCGGTGGGACCCGCGTCGTCCCAACGAAGATCGTTCCTGGCAGCCTGGTCGGCCCTGTCGATGAAGGTCGCGACGCTGGGGTCGTACGCGATCCGAACCATCTGCTTCATTTCCGACCCGGTCATCGGACGGGCAGGGCCGGCACCGGTCATCTGCAGGCTGCTGCACAGGCCCGGCAGTCGCATCCCGAGATCGATCGCCATATCCTGTGCTGTGCGTTTTCCGCGCGCACCGCGGGCGGCGCCCGAGTAAGTGAGTGCCACGCGCGTCGTCATCTGGGCGGAACCGCGTCCGTACACCTCGGTGACTTCGGTCAGAACCTGCTTCGCCAGTGAGGGCGCGTCCTGGTGAAGGTTGAGTTCCACTTCGCTGCGAAGTCGTTCGCCCGTATCCGGAGCGGATTCGATGGTTACCGACGCCGCAGCGATGCCGGGCTCGTGCCCAATTTGTGAGAGCCACAGTCCCCAGTAGGCGACCCAGACATCCACTTGCTCGTCGTCGACAAGGGAGGCACCGTCCGCACTGCAGGTGAGCACCACCGTGTGGTGATTCGTCGAGGGCACGGTGATGATCGCAAACGGGCGCCCGTAGGCATCGCGTGCCTCGTGCAGAGTACTCGCCGCGATCAACCCGGGGAGTTTGCATGTTCCCATGGGGATTCGACCCAATGGCCCGGACCGATAGAGATGTTGCCCCTGCGCCTTTCCTTGCGCCCAGGCTCCCCTGGCGACCATCCACTGGAACCCGTTACGACCGTGCTTGTCGCGCAACATCATTGGCGACAAGGAAAGTGCGATCAACGCACCGACCACCAGAGCGCCCACGAAGGAGAACATCGACACGATGATGACGAAAAGTATCCCGACTATTCCCGCCACGGTTCCCGCAAAACCGAGTTTGCCCAGGCCCGGCGAGATCGGCTTACGCCAGTTTCCGTACGTACGAATGTCGTGTTTTGTGGCGTCATTCATCGTAGTTACCCTCCCGAGTCCTATCGGTGACGAACAACGTTCGCTCCGATGGCGACGACTCGCGCACCGGTCGCCAAGGCGAAGGCGGAAGCTCCGGAGTTGGCACCGGACGACCCGGCGGCCGGGCCGGTGACGGTGAAGACGATCCGCACAATGGCAGGGCAGAGCCAGGTGACCGCGACGAGGATGAACAACCCACGGAACTGATCGGCCCATTGCATTTCCACGCCTCCGGGAGGCGTCCAAAGTTTGGCTCCGGCCACAAGTATGGTAATACTGGCTGGTTTGATGAGGATAAACGCGGCCAATCCGGAGATGTGGTACCGCAAGATTCTCATGCCCTGCTCCGTTGAGCTGGCAGCCGCTGCCAACGGCAGCGTGCCAGTCAAGACCATGACCAAAATCAAGCGAAGCGTCATATAGAAGAACTGAACCATATTGGAGGGAACAAGGACGATGACCGCCATCATGAACACGGGGAATGACGTCAGCTCTTGCAGGCCGCTGGAGAATCTTCCGACGGCCACCTGTATTGCCTGATCCGGATCCGAACCTCCGGTACCATCGGTATTGAGTCCCTCTACGATGATCCAATCACAGTAGGCCTGGCTCATCCTCACGGCCGCGTTCACCAAAAATACGGAACTCCCGGCGACGAGAACCAGGATAAGAACCCCTTTGATGGCATCCTTGACGGAGCTGACATCTCGACTGAACGCGAGTTTTACCCCTGCAAGGACAACACAAAGGATGGACAAGCCATAGGTGAATATATTGGTGTGCCGCACCAAAAAATCTACCGTGTTCCCACTGCATGGGTACGACTTACGCCGATCCATGACCGGCTCTACGTCAGGCGAGCAATCGTCGCCGTTCTTCGAGATGATGGGATCCGGTGCAGTCACCCACCACATCATGGTGACATTGACTGTGTCTTGGCTGACGGCACGAATCCAACGAATCGGGTCATCGGTGAAAGTCTCGTTACTCATATCCGCAGTTGGACCCCAGCGTTTCGTGCTCGCCCCGGCACATATGGAACCATTCGGCGTACCGCAGGGGGGTAGAACCTCGAAATCTATCGGCCTTGTCATCTTTGCCCATGACTCTTTATGCAAGGTATCGCATGCTCCGACCAGTTCCCGGTTCAGGATCTGGGCGCAAGGATTCTCGCGCTGCTCGAGCAGGTTCTTCACATTGAGACATGTTTTCTTGGCTCGTGGTGGCCTTTTCTCCGTTCCGAACTCTCCTTTCATGAGGTCACACGGATCGAGTGTGCCCTCGGAACCCGGCATTGTGAATGAACTTTGCTGCTCCTTCATCCCCGGCGTCGGTGGACCGACGGAATTGCGTAGTGCTTCACCCTTTACGCGGCTCTCACGGACCCACCTGTCCATGTCGTCTTGGGCCTTTTCGCCTCCGATAATGTAGGTGCCGGGAACTCTGTCGAACGATACTCTGCCGTCGACATCGGCAGCCGGGCAAAAGTAATACCACCAGGTTCCCGCCACGTTGTCCGGCATCCAGGTGCAGGACGTGTCGAAGGGGGGTTCCTGGGGCCGGAGAGTCGGGTTACCGGCAGGCTTTGCCACTCCGGCAAAACTGGAGTGAGTTCCTTGGAAAACGAAGAATGTCGCCGCAAGAAAAAGAATCGCAACTATTCGACGAACTATCCGGCCTGAACCCAACAAGGTGGGCGATCGCTCTCCGGGATTTCGATCACGGAACTTCGATGCTGATGTCACCGTCTCACATCCCTCCACGGAACGAAACCGGTCAGTGAATCCACAGGTTCTGTCGATGTGGAGTCCACACCACCTGATTGAAGGACCAGCTTCCAGTCGCCGCTTTCCCACTCGACCGTCTGAAAGAAACTCTCCAGCCGGCCTTGTGAATCTCGGCGGACAATAGCCAGGACTGCCGATTCATTCGTATAGCTGATGAATCTGAAGCCCGCCAACTGCGTGACCGTGCCAGGCTCCGGAAGAGACGGACCTCCCATCTGGAGCTCCTGGCCCCGGCGGGTAAGTCTGTAAGTTTCAACTTCAGGGCTCGGGACTATCTGATATTTGACTACATTATTCCAGTCCGGCGAGAGTATGTATCGTGCAGAAATATGAGCCAGAGCCAGCAGTGCCCCGGTCGGTGTACGCGAGAAACATCGGGCAACTTCGCCCTGGATACGCATTGGTCCATCGGTCACCGAATAGGGGAGAGCGAGAGTGCGATAGTTCTCCCACCGGACACCCGCAGGAGCCGTAACCGGACGGTCTCCGCTTTGCACAGCCCCCGGCGGGCACGGTTCCACGGAGTCAACACCCGCATCGATGGGAGACTCGGTGACAGTCGTGGTAGATCTCGACGCACCGGCGTTCGTGCCGGAACCTGGAGAAGACCGACGGTTGTCGAAAACAATTAGCCCAAAGCAGATGATGACGAAGAGAAGGAGTAGAGCAGAGGCAATGAATCCCGGCTGCGTGAAGGGACTGCGGTCGTCTTCCAAGCCAAGATTGGACGAGTACCGCTTCCCTTTTCGCAGGAACCCCATGCATACCCCTCCGTTGCGGATCTATCATTATTCGAAAATGGGTCCGACAACCCAGTTGAAAATCGGTACGGCCGCGCCTGCCATGATCACCGCAATCACTGACATGGCAAAACCTTTAATTGGGGCTTCTCCACCATCCTTATGTGCCTTGATGATGCCTGCCACACATGCCAAAGTGGAGAAAAAGGCTGCAAGCAGGATCCCCCAGATGATGAAACCGAACAAGCGCGCAAATTTCTCAATGAGATCCTTTTTGACTTCGGGATCAAGAGGCTCGGGCTTGGGCATTTCCCCATCGAGGGGATAAAGAGCCTTGAAGGTCAGGTGCTTGACGTTGAACGACGTATCGACAGGAATCCCATTCAGAAGCGTTTCGAGTGCATGGTGAGAGGACGAAACGATATCGATCAACATGTCTTTCTCTCAATCCTTGCCGGCAAGAATCAGCAAGTCCTTGGCAAGTCGTGAAATGGGTGCCGGGGGACGGGAAAGCGGAGAGAACCTGCCGAACCTCCAATCTTCGATCCATGGAATTGTCCAGATGGCCGGAAATCCGCCGGTGATCAATCGCAGAAGGTCTTTCAGCGGCCGGGGTAGCGATCCGGGCGCGTCCGCGACGACGACCAAACCCAGGAGTCGAACCCGGGGAACGGTTCCGGACTTCCATTGACGAGCTGCGAACTGTGCCGCACGAAGACCCGGTGCGTGGGACCTGGCTACGAGCAGAACCCGTGAAACAGAGGCGTCGGCCGGCACCGGCCACCTTCGACCTGCGTCGACTCCTGCCGGAAAGGTGGCAGCGAGACTGCTCACGCCGGCGCCCCCGTGGCAGCCCATCCACCACCACGGCACGTTGCGACTCGTCGGCACACTCCGTTTTTCGAGTTCAGGTCCTTCGGCGAGGCCGCCTGGCATACCACGTGAGCAACCCGAATCCACACGGCCGGCCAGTCTCTTGGGGGGTGGGGGGCCTGCTTCCGGTTCGACGGACGCTTTCCCTGTCACCCAAGGATTGCTAATCACAGGCTTCGTAGTCATGGCTCCCCCTTGTGATCGCGTACGGCGAAGTCGGCACGGGCTTGGCGAACCCGACTGCCAACGGGGATCCTGCAGGCGGAGCATCGGCGACAGGAGCGGCCCGCGGTGGTGCCGAGGTGGGACCTCACTTGTCGTTGTCCGGCAACAGAGCGAGATCACTCATCCATCGAGATCGTCCAGGGTTTCGCGGAAGTCACCCCGTCGGCTCGACGTGCTGCGAACGGATCACCACCTCATTGGGCACCCGAGTCTGGGCCGACGGAAGTGCGGTAGGACCCTCCGTATGGCTGGTTTCCTGGTCAGTATCGACGAAGTGTTCTGCGGACGCCTAGGAAAATCACGACATCCCGAAGCGGTCTCGGGCGGTACGAGCGACTGGATCCGCAGTTCGTAACCCTGGCTCATTATCGAGCAGTTGATGATCCATGAGACCAACGCATAAACCAGGAAACGCGCTTCTCAGCCGATGAGTAGAAAATTGACGATGGACGCTGACCCGCCGACGAGCAGGGCACCCACAAAGACGTAGATCACACCTCCCACGACCTCGCTCCCATTTCGATGCGCTATGGCGAGTTGCGCGATACACGAAAACGCAGCCACCAGGCACCCTAGAGTTCCCGCCCAGAGAACCCATCCCAATCCCTCCATAAGAGGACCGGTGACTTCCGGTTTGGACGAGTAGTCGTCGCGATTATGCGTCCTGGGGTCGCCGCGACCGCCGCCGAGAGTTTGGAACCAAGGGTTCGCCAATTTGCAGGAGGTCTGTTCGGCAGGCTCGAGTACGGGAGTACGGGTACCAGGCAGCCTGTGGTTGCAGGGATGGGTTTGCTGATCGCTGAATTTTGAATCCCGAACGTCAGGGCACAACGACCTGTTAAGATCCGGGAGTGAGTCGCACGGATTCTGCGTGATAGTGCGTGTGTCGGGACCGCCGTTTCTTCGATGCTCTGCCAACCAGCTTCCCATCTGGTAACGGCCTTCGTCCCAGTAGCAATTTCGAAGCCTTTGCTGGGATTTTGCATCATCTATGTTCTGGTATTTCCCTCCTGGTTGCTCCTTCCAGAATACGATCACGGGAAGATATTGATCACAATTAAACGCAGGTTCGATAATGTCGTAGGAAGTGTCGCGGCTGACTCGAAAACGTTCTACACCTGCTCCACCTTTGCAAAATACTCCGAATACAACTCCTTGGAGATCCTGCGGAACGATGATACAGCCGCTAAAGTCCTTCCGATATCCACTCATGCCAAGATCGACATCGGCCCGAGCTTCACGCGCGCAGAAGACGGATGTCATGAGAATGCAAAGGAGCAAGCTTGCAAACCGAATGAGAATCGAATCACATCGGCCAGATCCTGGTGATGCTTTCCCCCGATGTCGACTCATGTATTTTCACCTTATTGTTCGAAACTGCGGATATTCTGTATCGCGCCAGAATGATATTATGTACTCCATTCAAGCCATCTATTGCTTGAGCTTCTCCGTTATTCTTTCTACAGATTCACGGAATTGATCGATAGGAAAAACGCGCCGTTCCGGCGTTCCGCTGATGGCATACGTTTCGGATGTTTTCGAAAGGTGCGATCAAGTGCACCTCGTCAACCATCCCGTTCAGGTCCCGGGTCGCCCACCGGCCCTGCTACGCCTTCTGTCGCCTGGTGTGGATATACACCGCGAGTTCGGTGCGGTTGGCTACCGACAGCTTGGTGAAGATGTGGGACAGGTGGACCTTGACCGTGCTGCGGGAGATGAAGAGTTGTTCGGCAATCTCGGGGTTGAGGAGTCCGTCGGCGGCCAGGAGGGCGACTCGGGTCTCGGTCGCGGTCAGGCTTTCCCAGCCGCGGCTGGCGCGGGCACGGCGGTTGCGGCTTTTGCGGGCGAATTCGGCGGCGTCGGATAGGGACATGGACATGCCTTCGCTCAGCGCGCGGGCTCGCTCGGCGTCGTCGAGCCCCGCGGTCGCCGTCGCGCGTCGCGATTCCCAGTAGATGGCCTCGGTGGGGACACGGACGATGCCGCGCGCGCGTCGAGCGGCGTCGACGGCCGCGAAGAGCCTGGTCGCTCGGGCGTGTTCCCCTCGATCCGCGGCCGCTGCGGCGATGATCTCCAAAGCGGTGATCGCCTCGAGCCACCAGCAATTCTCGACGGACGTGGTCAGGGCCTGGAGGGCGCCCAGCTCCGCTCGGGCGGTGTCGGTTTCGATGAGCGTGGCGCGGGCCTCGCCCAGCGCGGCAACCGTGTGCGCACGGCGGTTGTGGATTCGATCGGCGATGCGGACGATGTCGGCGGCGTGCTCGCGGGCTGCCGGCGGATCCCCGGCGGCCAGGGCCGCGAGCATCAGGGTCGATCGGGCGTGCAGGACCAGGTGTGCCGAACTCGCCCCCTCCCGGGCGTCGATCCGGCGGGCGGCGTCGAGGTTGCCGGCCGCGAGTTCGGCGAAGGCGAGCGCGTGCTCGATCAGCCCGCTCCCCCAGCGCATGGGTTCCTTCTCCAGGCGCTCGCGTTCCGCCCGGGCCAGTGAGAGCGCCCGGTCCGGGTCGCCCTGCATCGCGGCCGCCAGGGACAGTACCTGGGCCTGGCAACTTCGGGTGAAGGCGCCGGCCTCACTGTTGTTCTCGGCGAACGAGGATTCGTCCTCCGATGGCATCATCGTGCGTGCCAGGCGGATGGCCTCGTCGACTTCTCCCGTCGCGCGCGCGCCGTGCGCCAGGCACCACGCGGTCAGGGAACGCACACTGTTGAAATCGATCGATTCGGCGACCGCGAGCGCTTCCTCCGCCGTGCGGGTCATGAGCTCGAATTCGTCCTGCCACAGGAGACTCATGGCCAGGCTGCCCAGGGCGTCGGCGAGGGCGGGTATGTCGTCGCATTCCCGGGCCAGTTCGACCGCCTCGTGCAGCATCGGTTGTCCGAGCTGGGGATCGGTGATCGCCGTGGCGTTGGCGAGCCGGAGCAGCGCGTGCGAGCGGGCCCGCTTGTCCCCGATCAGGTCGGCGATCTCGATCGCCTCGATCGCGGCGGCGTGGGCGGTGGCGAGGTCCCCCACCCAGAAGGTGAGGGTGGCCTGTACGGCGAGCGTCATCGCGCGCGCGGGGTGCGCGGTGCGGGGAGCGGCGGCAAGGGCCCTTCGGGTTGCCTCGATACCCTCGTCCAGCGAACCCCGGGTGCGCCAGTACGAGCCGAGGGCGGCCGTGATGCGAAGTGCGTCGGTCGAGCCCCGGCGGCATGCCTCGGCCAACGCCGCCCGCAGATTGGGCATCTCCGCGTCGAGCAGGTGGCGTTCCCTCGGGCGCAGTGCCCACAGGCGGGCATCGGCGTGTTCGGCGAAGCGCACGAAGTACGCGAGATGACGCGCGGCGGTGGATGCCGCGGTGGACTCCGCGGGTGGTGAGGGAACCGGCTTGGCCGCCAACAGGTCCGCCCCGTACTGCCGCATCGGCAGAAGCATGCGATATCGGTCGCCCGAGGGTGGCGCGGATCGGACGACCAAGGACTTGTCGACCAGCGCCGTCAACGTGTCGAGCACCTGATCGGCGCTCAGGTGCCCGTCGACACACACCGCTTGCACGGCCTCGGCGGTCCATCCCTCGACGAACACCGACAGCCGTGCGAACAGGCACTTCTCCTGCTCGGAGAGCAGGGTGTAGCTCCAGTCGAGCGAGCGACGCATGGTCTGGTGGCGGGCCTGGCCCCGCGTCGGGCCTCCGCTGAGGATGCGCAGGTCCAGGGCGGAGGCGATCTCGCCGAGCGTCATCATCCGCACCCGGGCTGCGGCGAGTTCGATCGCCAGGGGGAAGCCGTCCAGCGCCTGCGCGATGTGTTCCACGTCGGCCCACATCGCGGCCGAGAATTCGAGGTCGCCGCGCACGAGGGCGACCCGGTCGACGAACAGGCGGGCCGCGTCCGAGGGCCTCGCCGACTCTCCGTCGCCGACGGCCAAGGGCGGCACTCGCCATACCCGCTCTCCCGGGGTAAGCAAGGGGACGCGACTGGTGGCCACGACGTGGACTCCGGGACACTCCTCGATCAGGGTGCGAGCCACGCGAGAGGCTGCGGCCGGGAGGTGCTCGCAGGTGTCCAGCACCACCAGGGCCGTGCGCTCGCGCAGGTGGAAGATCGCCGTCCGCAGGGGGGTCTGACCGGGGTTGACGCCCGGGACGGTCGCCTCCAGCACTGCCGCGTCGACCAGGTTCTCGTGGGCGAGCGCCCCCAGGTCCACGAACACCACGTCGGCGGGGGCCTGTTCGGCGCAGTGGACGGCCATGCGCAGGGCTAGGCGGGTCTTGCCGATTCCGCCCGGCCCGACCAGTGTCAGCAGGCGACGGTCGCCGCACACGAGCGAGCGCAATTCCCGCAGCTCCCACTCACGCCCGACGAAACTCGTCAGGATCACGGGCCAAGGGGGCTTCGAGGCGAAACGGTCGGTATTCACCATCGTGTTCTCGCAGTTTCGCCGCAGAGGATCCGGTGGTTGGCTCCACAGGTAATCGTGTGGTGCCGGGGCGTCGGGCCAGGCAGAGGCGTGGAGCTCTGTTCGTGCCGACCCGCCCGGGGGTTCATGGGTGATTTATACCAGCACGTTCCAGCCCTTCGGGTGCCTGAACTCGCGGTATCGACGTCGACTGCCACGTCACCTTCCTGCGTTCCGTTCCGTTCGAGGTCGCGCGTCGCCGGCCCGGATGTCGTCGGGCGACATGGGATGCGGGCGGGTGAACGCGAGCGGTGGCCGTCGCCTCGGCGACGGCCACCGCGATACGGGCCGCTCGTGCGGCCGGTGTGGTCGAGTCGGTCAGCGGCGGAGTCCGACGGCCTCGTCGAGGTCGGCCACCGATGCCGACGCCGCCGTGCGCGGGTCGGGCAGCGGGTGAGCCGGGATCGAGACGTCCCCGGAAGGGACTCGTCCGGTCAGGAGATAGTCGGCGGCCAGGCGGTCCGCTTCCTTGTTGTTGTTCGGACCGGGTTGGAAGGCCACGCCGTGCCTGCTGGAGTTCACCTCGGTGACCAGAACGGAACTCGGCAGCGCGTGGTGCATCGACACCGCCCCCGGGTAGGGCGTCGCAATGTCGCCGACGGAGTTGAACAACAACAGCGGGGGCAGTGCGTCGCCGGTGATGCGCAAGTGCGTCCTGGGCTGGTTGTGCCAGGTGTAGCACGCCGAGAAGAACTGTACGAACCACGCGAAGGGAGTGGCCTTCTCCCGCTCTGTGGCGTCGCGGATCACGGTCGCCTCGTCCCTTGGGCCGGGCGAGTCCTGGCAGGTGACCGCGGAGTAGACGGCGTAGTAGTTCTCCACCGCCGCGTAACGCCGGTCGCCCGCTCGTGCCACGAGGCCACCGTCGACGTCACGCAGGACGAAGTCGGCGAGTGCCTTGCCGAAGCCGGTCCAATCGCTCTCGTTGTAGAGGTTGTTGAACGACGCCTCGATGAACTCGTAGGGCCCGAGACCTCCGTGCGGCGTGGCGCGCAGTTTCGCCAGCGCGCTGTCCCACGCCGCCCGCACCCGGGTTCGGGTCGTTCCCAGTCCGAAGACGTCGTCGTGTGCGGCCAGCCAGTCGAGGTAGGTGTCCAGGGCGGTTCCGGCGGCGTCCGCCTGCGCGAGGAATTGGCGGTACCACAGGTCCGTCGGGACCGGGTCGACGTTGCCGTCCAGGATCATCCGGTCCACGCGTGCCGGGAACAGTCGCCCGTACACGGCGGCGAGGTAGGTGCCCGCCGAGTAGCCGACGTAGCTGATCTTCGACTCGCCGAGCCGGTGGCGAACGAGGTCGAGGTCGCGTGCCATGTTCTCGGTGGTGATGTGCGGGAGCAGCTTGCCGGCCTGTGTGTCGCACAGGGAGGCGTAGGTCGCGGAGCGGTCGAAGTTCAATCGCCGGTTCGCGGCGGGATCGGGATCCGGCAGCGGCGGTGCCCAGAAGTCCGCGAGGTCGCGCACACACTGGACGGGGTTGCTGTGACCCACGCCGCGCGGATCGAATCCGATGATGTCGTACGTCTCACGGATCTCGGCCGGGACGCGATTGGCCCATCGACCGGGGCCGTAGGCCAGACCGGGCGATCCTGGGCCGCCCGGATTGATCACCAGCACGCCTCGGCGCTTGGCCGGATTGCTGGCGGGGAGCTTCGAGACGGCGAGATCGACACTGCCCCGCAGGGGGTTGGCGTAGTCGATGGGTGCCCGAACGGTGCCGCAGCGAATGTTGGGATAGGACCCGGCGACATCGGCGGGACACGCGCCGAACGTGAGGTCGTCCGTCGACGCGGCACTGGCCATCGTCTGCCCGGCGGTGATGCCCGCGCCTGTGAGCACCAGGGATATCCCGAGGGCGGCTAAGCGTCTCACTGGTTCTCCCGAAATCGTCTTTACAGGTGGTGACTTCGACGCGATACGGGCCGCGTCGAGCCGTCGCGAGCGCGAGCGCGACCCGCGGTGGGTTGCCCGGGTGGGGCGCGCTCATGCTGGTCGCCGCGCCTCGGTGGCGGCTCGGAGAAACGCGTCACGGCCGGGCACCGTGGCGCGGGCTTCGTGGGTGCGCGCGGTCGCTGCACCGGGGCGGCGCAAGGGGGCTCGCGGATGTCTGCGGGATCACCGCTGGTCGGCGGGGTGTGCGGTCCGGTTCGCGCGTCGATCCGAGGAGGGCCAGGATCAGTCGCGCCTTCCCCGAGACTTTCGAGGTGTGGCCACTTTGTCCGCCGGTTGGCCCCGGACCGCCGGTGGACTCGAGATCGCCCGCCGACCCGGGATCGCCCGACCGTACGCAACTGCCCAGCGGCCCGGGCCTGTTCGGCCGAGTGGTGCCCCGCACGGGGTTCGCCGCCGCACGGGGTTCGACCGACTACCGGACGAGCCGGCTCGCCACGATCCTGCTCATCACCTGGTCGAGGAGCGGCAGCTTGCCGGTGTCCGGCACCGCGTTGGAGGCCGAGCCCCGCGCCGGCCTCGCCTCGAAGCGACCCGCGACGATACCAGGGCCTGCGACATCGCCCTTCGGTGCGACGTAGACCGCGTACTCCGTCGCCGGCTTCCCCTGCCCGCCGCCCGAGGTGAAGGTGACCGCCGGCTTGCCGGCCACGTCGACGACTCGGCGATCCGCGTAGAGCTTGGGGTTGTCGCCGTACTTCTGGGCCACGAAGGTGGCGTCGACATCGATGCGGAGCAGGGAGGTGTGCGTGGGCTCGACGAAGAAGCAGCTCTTGCCCCAGACCACGGGCCGGAACGACTCGCCCAGGACCTCCTTCACCGCGTCCATGGCGAGAGCGCAGCCCATGCGAGGATCATCGCTCCCGTCGAGCACGGCTTGGATCGTCTCCGGCACTTTCAGCGAGTCGTACGGCTTGCAGGGGATCGATTCGTCGGTGGGGAAGTCCACGCAGGCGCCTGCCGCAGGGCTGTCAGGCTCCTCGGGCGCGTAGAGCAGTCGCTTGAGAGGCTCCGGTCCGCCCGGTGCCGGACCGCTGCCGAGCAAAGCCTCGATCTTCGCCGCCAAGCCCGCGGCCGTGTCACAGGTGTCGGCCTTGAGAGTGACCACGGTGAACCCGTTCAAGGTGCCACCGAGACCGGATGCGCCCTGACTCCAGTCGAGTTTGCAGGAGCTGGGGTACGTGCCGACCCGGGCCTGCTTGGAGTTGACCGCCCGGGTGACGACACCGGGCCCGGCCATGGGATCGGTGGTGTACCTGATCTCCAGGTCGATCCCGCGGCGCGGCACCCCCGCCTCCTTGGGGGTGGAGGTGCAACTGTCGAGGGCGTAGACGCCGCTCTCCGTGATCGTGAACCGTTCCGCGTCGGTGCCCATGGCCTGACGCAGGAGCGTGCACGCGTCCCAGTCGCCGAGCGGACGCCTGCCGGTGTCGACCGCGGGCACTTCGCCGCCCGCGAGCAGTCTCGCCCCCGCCTCGGCGAAGGCCTTGGCCTTACCACAGGGGTCGCCGGTGGTGTCATGGGCGAGTTCGTACTGGAACTGGACCGACAACCCCTGGCTGACCGGCAGGTCGATTCGGCACCGCGACGGCAGCTCGCTGCGGTCGAGGTACGCCTTCGCGGCTCCGACGGTGATCGGTTCGTTGCGGTATCTCTGATGCCGATTCAGCGGATATCCCAGTCGGACGGTGATCTGGTTGCCGATCAGGGGCTTGTTCGTCACCACGCACGAGTGGGGCGTGTCGGGCAGCACCCAGAGTTTGTCGACCATGCCCGAGGCGGCGGCCACCGACTTGTCGACCAGAGCGCAGGCGTCCAACCTTCGCAGGGCCGTGCGTACGGAGTCGATGGGACGATCCGCGGGCGGCGGCACCGCGCGGTCGCCGCCGGGCGCCGGATGCTCGGGCGCCACGTCCCGGGAGTCCCGGTTGGCCTTCTCGGGTCGGAGGTCACCCTGCCCACCGCCGCTGCAGCTCGACAACGACAAACATGCCGTCAAGATTGCGACACAACCCATGAATCGCTTGCGCATGCGCGGTTCGTTCTCCTGTCGGAATTCGCGCCCGGACGTGCGCACGAGAGAGCTCGACGGCCGGACAATCGCGAGACCCTGCCTGTGGGGGCAGGCGGGTTTCAGCGATTGCTCGGCCCGACCGTCGAGAGATGACTCGCTGTGTCATCCGAGAGCGTGGCGAGACAGGCCCCCCGGGGTACTGACGACGAAGCCATCGATGCATTCTCGGTGTCGGGAGCGGAGACGAACTTGGAAATATGCGACTCCCAGGGAACGCGATCGGGCTGCGAGCACGACGTCGGCACCTCCAAGCGATGCCGACCCGGCGACGTGGGCACGGTGACCGGCCCGGAGCGCGTACCGGGCCGACGATTGGCCGAATCTCCCCTGTGAAACGTCGCGGCCGCGGTTTATCGGCCACTTGGGTCATGCTCGGCGTCTTCGGCCGCCGCGATACTGGTTGGCCATCCCGTCGCGTTCGGAACGACGGGAGTCTCGGCGTCGAGTCGGCAGTGGCTCGACCACCACACGGATCAGTGACCTCGATGATTCCAGCCGGCATCCGCACACACGTCTTCTCGATCCCGGCGATCGAGAGTCGAGTCGCGGAGGCGCGTCGGACGATTCTGGGCGTGCTGGTCTCGTGGGGCATGCGCGAGGACGCCGAGGACACGGTGCGTCTGGTCGCATCGGAGTTGGTCACCAATGCCGTCAGCCACGCGGGACCGGTCACCCCTCGGGTGACCGTCCTGTTGGAAGTCGATGGTGACAGCCGACTTCGAATCGGCGTACGCGACTGCCATCCGGGTCCTCCACTGCTGTCGGTGGACAGCGACGAAGAGGGGATTCGCGGAAGGGGTTTGCCGATCGTCGAGGCCCTGCTCGAGGAGTACGAAGGCGGGATCACGATCGAGTGGCATGACCGGGGGAAGACCGTCTGGGCCGTTTTCGGCCCGGCGACGCCAGTGCACCCGGTGGCCCCAGTGGCCCCAGTGGCCCCGGTGGCCCCAGTGGCCCCGGTGGCCCCAGTGGCCCCGGTGGCTCCCGCCGTGCCGAGGCAGCGTCGGGCTCGCCTCGGTTGAGGCGGGACCGTGCGTTCGTCCGTCCGGACGGGAAGGACATGTCGGGTTCGGGGTGCCCGATCCGATATATCGCCTGCGTGTCGAGCGCGGCGTCGCACTACGAGGTGAGCAGCGAATGAGCATGGACAACGTCGCCCCAGACACCGCCGAGTCGCCTCGCACCACGAGGGAACGTGCCCGTAGGACCGTGGCCGCGCAATCAATCGACGCGGCGGACTGCAGACACCTCCTGGACCTGCTCGGGCTCTTCCCCGACGCCGACGCCGACTTCACCGACACCGCCGGCGGAGCGGGGCTCGACCTTTTGACATCGTCGATCATCGGTTAGGCATCGCCGGGTCGTGCGCTCTCGGCAGGACGGCGGTTGTTCCCTCGGTCGAACTCGGCCGCATGGTCGATGGCCCACCTCGCGAAGGTCCCGGCCGGTCGGCCGGTGAGGCGCTCGACGTGATCGGTGATGCGGTTCGAGTCCGGCCGGCGCGTCGAGGCGGCGATCAGCGCTTCCACCAGCCGCTCGGGACGTCCGTCCGCGAGCATTCGTGACCGTGCGAGGTCGGCGGCGACCGCTTGGAAGCGCAGTCGGCGCCGGAGGGCCGTGCCGAGAAGAGCGACCTGGTCGGCGCGACCGAGTACCTCGGGTCCGGTCAACAGGTGTGGTTCGTCGTCTTGTCGGTCGTACCGCGCGAGCAGTACGGCCACCGCCGCCTCGGCGACATCGCGCTCGTCGACGACGGCTGTACGAGCCATGTCCGGGCCTGACACCACGTCGCCCGCCCGGAGCTGCGACGCCCAGCCCCGGGCGTTGGACGCCAGGGTGTCGCTGCGCAGCACCACGGGGCGCAGATCGGCGGCGCGGAGCAGGGCTTCCATGTCCGCGTGCACCTGGACGATGGGATCACTCTGGCGAGCGGCTTCGTCGTCGATGGCCGTCGAGGACAGGTAGACGACACGGGGGCCCGCTGCGACGAGTTCCGCGACCAGGTCGTGGGCAGGGGCCGCATCGAGCAACGGCCAGATCAGAAAGACGGTGTCGATGCCCGCGAGCGCCGCGCGCATCGCGGTGGGGTCCGTGAGGTCGCCGGCCACCCATTCGACTCCGGGACGCCGACCGGTCTCATCGCGCTCGAGGCACCGCAGGAGCGCACCGTGTGCTTGGAGACGGTCGACGACCTCACGGCCGAGGTTGCCGGCGGCGCCGGTGACCAGGATCGACGAACGTCGGGGGTTGCCCATGGGGCCGGTGGTATCAGGCATGATCGGGACGCTAGAGGTTCAGGTCGACATGAAGGCAAGGCGCGAATGGTGAAGACGATCGGGGAGGTGGCCGCGGAGCTGGGCATCGAGGCTCACGTGCTGCGGCACTGGGAAGACGTCGGGGCACTCACCGTGCGTCGCGATGGCAATGGCTACCGCGTCTACGACGACAAGGCCGTGGAACAGGTACGCACAGTCCTGAAACTGCGTCGCGTCGGTCTCTCCCTGCCCGAGGCCACCGCGGCCATGGCGCCGACGAAGACGGCGGCGCAGGCGGTCGTGAGGGCGAAGATCGCCGACCTCGAAGGTGAAATCGCACGGAGGCAGGAGGCGATCACCTTCCTGCGACACACCGTTGAGTGTCGGCATCGATACCTCGACGACTGTCCGGACTGCGCGAGCTTCGTCCGGGACGCCTGAGCCGCCCACTCGCCGGCGGACTCGAGCACCGCACGACCCCTCTTCGGCCTTTTCGCGCCCGCGCGACAGCGATGTGTGACCCGCGCTGCCGTCACCAACGTCAGCTCCCGCAACGCCCTGTCGGCCACAGGCACACCACTGCCGCCGTGCCGGTGGTGTGCCCCTGCCGGGTCCGATACCCCATGCGCGTTTCCTGATTTCCGGGAGATTCAGTGCCAATCCTGTGCCGCGTAGACGTACAGGAGGAGCACGGTGCCACGCACCGTCGAGGACGCCTTGACCGCCTGGGCCAGCGCGGCCCGATAGTCGTCCCGATCGCGGACTCCGCTCTCGTAGCGGCGGTCGTCGAAGATGACGTACCCGCAGATTCCGTCGAGCCAGGCACGCTCGCGAGGGTCGTTGCTCTCGGAGCGGCGCACTGTCCTGGGCCAGGCACGAAGGACCCGTCCGCCGCGGATCACCGCGATCTTTTGCGCATGGCGCAGGATCGTGTAGCCCATCGGGACGGCTTCGACGAGATCGGCCGGGCCGAACCCCGGCGCGCCGGGCTTGGGTGCCCTGTAGGCGTGGCTCATGATCCCGCCGCTCAGCACCACGAGTTGGGTTGCTTCGACAGATGTGTCGAAGGGATCGATGCGATGCTCTTCCGGCGGAAAGGGATGGTAGCCGGGTGTGTTCATGAGCTCCGCTCCCAGTAGAACGATCAGCGGGATCCGACGGTGGTGACGGAGCGCCGGTCGAGAGCGGCGCGGGCCCGCCTCCTACGAGGCCGCCGAGGGGGTCACCGGTACGCACGGGCTTTCCACGAACAGGCGGAATTCGAAGGTGTTCCCGCCCTCCTGCGAAGCCTGCCCGACGGTGTGGGCCCAGATCCGTGTGCCGTCACGCGTGGCGATGTCGAGACGGAGCTGATCCTTTGTCGGGTCGCGGTCGACGATCCACTCGTGGCCCGGAATCGCCCTCAAGCTGCCGAAGAAGCCGCCAAGGTCGGTCGAGCCCGGCAGGTCGGCCTCGACCTGTGCCCGCCATTGCACGCCGAGCCTCTTGTCGTCCGGCCGCAGGCAGTTCTCCGGGAGGACGGCGTCGGCGTCCGCCAATCGCGCGCTCTCCGGGAACACCTCGTCGTGCCACGTGGCACCGGCGGTTTCGAGAAGCCTGCGAACTACCGGAGTGGCCAGGGCGAAGGTGTCGGCCAAAGACCGCTGCTGCGCGGGTTCGGGGATCGGAAGCGAGGAGTTCCCGAGCATGCTGCTCCTGGTGCGAACACTGCAGCGATCCAACTCCGCACGGACCACCGCCGAGTCCCCCTCCACCTTGATGCCGATCTGGTAATGATCCGGGCCCAGCAGGGCCAGAGCGTATCTGCCGTTCTTTTGCGGTTGCCAGCCTGCGGCTATCGCCCGGGTTCGAATCTCCGCGACGGACGACGCCGGCACGGTGCTGTCGCCGTGGGCGATGAATGCCCGGTTCGGATCGCTGTCGAAGATGCTTCCACAGGTCTTGGCGCCGAAGTTGGCCGGACCCACCACGGCCGTGACCGCCTGTCGGAACGCGTCCGGTGTGGTTGTCGGTCGCTGTTTGGCGCAACCGCTCGCCAGGAGAAGCGCTACGACCAGGACACCCGTCCATCGTCGGCGACGGACGGAGACACGTCCGGCCCTGCGGGGTTTCGGGTTGGTGAACTCCCGTGAGGGCCGGGGGTGGCGCACCGTTTCTCCGTTCCGTTTCCGACAAGGCACCGTCGCACGTGTCAGTGTGAAGGCGACTCGGACCTGTGCATCGGACAAACGCGCCTGGCCGCGCGCGGTGTTCGCCGTTGTCGACCGTGCCGCGACCACGCGCTCCGGCTCATTTCATGCACCGCTCCCCCACGGGCGACATTTTGCGACTTTTACGCCATGTGTGGGCGCGTTTGTCCAAGTGCTCGGAATGCGCCTCCTCGGAGAATCTGCCTGTTCGAACTGTTCGAAGTTGTCCTGACGAAAATCGAGAGAGGCCCGAGAGCGGATCGCCGTGACCTGCCGCACCGCGGGGACGGGGCGCGGGGTCGTCACGGATCGTTCGGACCTGGGGCCGGCGTGGGGAATCGCAAGTGAACGAATCACAGGAAGACGCTTTGCCCGGCGTCAACGGGGCACCGCCGAACGCTCTGGTCGTCACCCTCACCTCGGGCGACGGATCACCCGATGTGGGGATGGCCGGCCTGCTCGCGGTGGGTTGCGGAAGGACGGGAGCCGGGTTGAGCCCCTGGCACTACGTGTACGGGAATCACGTCGAGACGACCGACGGCGTACTGCGACTCCTCGGTAGGACGCGCCTGCTCGTGAGCCTGATCGTGGCGCTCCCCACCATGGACCGGGTGACGCTGTACGTGGGGACTCCCAGCAGGATTCCGTCCTACGCCGCGAGCCCGCCCAGTCTGCAACTGAGCCTGGAGGACTACGGCACCGGATCGACGTATCTGACCGCCGAGTTGCGGAACCCGAAAGCCGGTCGGTTCCTCAGCTTCGGCCACATCGTGCGCCGCCACGGTGGATGGGCCTTCTCGTCCTCCCGCTTCCCCGAGCCGTTGACGCCACGCGAACTCGGTGAGGCCCACGGAATCCTTCCGGAGACGCGCGGTTCCGGCCTCTACGCGGCTGTGGCATCCGAAAGCTCGTGAACGGCAGGCGAGCCGGGAACAGCGCATGAACGCCGTCGACAGCCGCGGCCGCATGAAGAAGTGCGGGGGATGCGCGACCGGCCAAGCACGAGCCGGCCCGCGCCGTACGGGTCCGGGGTGAAAGCCGCGCACGTCGGACCGCTGTAAAGGTCGTCAAGTTGTCCGCCCGGCCCGTCGCGACCAACGGGAGGGCGTTCGAAGTGATGTCCGAGGAGTGGGGCTTGTCGAGAATTTACAATTCTCCCGGCCGATCCGGGGCGAGGGTGGTCGAGCGGCTCCAGCGTTGTGCAAGCCGTGGCGTTCGTTCGACCCGACTCCTGACCTCGCGGAGACTCGACGGTTCGCCCCTTCTCGGTGGAGGCTCCACATGGATAGCGACGCCGTCCTGCCGGCGTGGCCGATCGTCCGGATCGAGCTCTTCGAGGACGGCACGGTGCGGGTGGACGGTGAGGAAGTCGCCGTGGCAGCGGGCGACTCCCCGCGTCAGGCGGCGCTCACCAAGGCTGCGGAGACCGCACGTCTGCTCCGACGACCGGTGCGCGCCGAAGCGGTGGAACCGGACGGGACGATCTTTCCCCTGATCGTCGCGGTCGACGCCACCGTGACCGAAGCGGGTGAACCCAGCCCCGCTCCGACCGCGCGTCGCGGGCTGTTCGGTCGCACCAAGCCCGTCGTCGCGTCCACTCGTGGCACGTCCACCCGCGGCAGGAATGCTCCGGAGCGGGCGATGCCTCCCATCCCGAGGGCGGCCAAGGCTTCGCCGGAGCGCCCGATCGAGCGGGCCGAACCCCCCGCCGAGGACGCGGCGGCTTCGGTGTCGGAGGGAGAGGACTCCGAGAGACCGTTCGGCTGGGAGACCGCGCGCGCGCTTCACGACGCGCAAGGCGCTCCGCCGGCGACACCGATGGCTGTCGAACCGCGCTCGGCGGATCCCGCTCCCGTCGTTGTGCGCCCGGAGGAGGAGCCCGAGGCGTTTCCCGCCCATGTCGGCGTGGCTGATGACGTCATGGAGCGGGCACGGAAGATCGCCGAGATCTTCCGGGCGGTCCAGGCAAGCGACCTGCAGCAAGCACTGGCCCTGGCGGTGACCTGGGAAACGGAACAGGAGGCCGGCAAGGCCCCGGAAGCGACGGGTTTGGCTCGCGAAGTGCAGGCGTACGTGACCTTGCTGGCCGGGCAACCCGACGTCGCGGTGGGGTTGTACGTCAGTGCCATCACGCTGCGCAACCCCGACCCCGGGGACGTCGACGCGATCAGGGTGGCCGAGAACGCGCACTACTGCTGGCTCCAGGTGTCCAGCCCGGAAGAACGACCGGACCTGGCCGCGCTGGTCCTCTCCGGCTACGCGAAGGTCGCTCCGGACGGCCACCCCGCGGAACAGGCCGTGCGACGCCGAATGGGCACGAGCGCATAGATCGTCCAGGCATGCCCCCGAACGCGCCAGGTTTCACCGCCGAGTGCGCAGGAGGTGCCACGGTGAATCCGCGATCCGGACCGCTCTTGGGCCGACTCGGCGAACACGACCGCATGCCGGCCTGCGGGCCGGCCGGTACCGCGCCTTCGTTGTTCGCCCTTCGTCCGTCGGCCCCGTCTCGTCCGTCTCGTCCATCTCATCCGTCTCGTCCGTCACGTTCTCGCGGTCCTACGGCCATGCGGCTCCGCGGCCAGGCCGTCCGGGCGCGGGCGTGCGAGATTCGCTCGCCGGCGCGGCGTCTGTCGCGTCCGTACAAGCCGACATCGGGAGGTCGGGCCAAACTTCCTCGGTGGCCTTTCGGTCGCCAAGTCGGGCGCGCGGAACCGCGGTTGCACTCCAGGGGGAATGTCGCACGTGACAATGCTTCGATCGGTGATCGTCGGTGTGTGCGCCTTGGCGACACTCGGCGGGGCGACCTCGTGCTCACTCGACGTGGACGGCCGCAAGTCGGATTCCGACTCGGCCAAGTCGACCAAGGCCGCCGGCTCCGCGCCGCCGGTGACCGCCGGGACGTCCTACGTGGCGTTGGGGGACTCGTACGCGGCCGGTGTGAAGATTCCGCCGATCGTGCCCACCGCGCCGGCCGGTTGCAGCCGCTCGGAGAACAACTACGCGCATCTGGTGACCAAGCACAAGAGCATCATCGACTTCGTGGACGCCACGTGCAGTGGTGCCACCACGGATGACATGGCCGCACCGCAGAAGACCGCCGGATCGCCGCCACCCCAGTTGGACGCGCTGCGATCCGACACGGAGCTGGTCACCCTCGGCATCGGTGGCAACGACCTCGGGTTCACCGAGATTCTTCGCACCTGCGCGGAGAAGGCGGCCCTCCCCACGCCGACCCCGTGCAAGGACTTCTACACCGCCGACGGCAAGGACGAACTGGCCCGACGCATCACTGAGATCGGGCCCCGAGTCACCGCAACGCTCGACGCGGTCAAGCGACGTTCACCCAAAGCGCGTGTCCTCGTCGTCGGCTATCCGTCGATCCTGCCCGAGTCGGGGCCGGGCTGCCCCACGCAGGCGCCGTTCGCGCCGGGGGACCTCGGTTTTCTGCGCACGTTGGTGCCCGGTCTCAACAAGGTGCTCGCCGACCGGGCCCGGGGAAACGGGGCCGAGTACGTGGACCTGTACACCCCGAGTCTGGGGCGCGACGTGTGCCAATCGGACGACACGAAGTGGGTCGAGGGCGTTCGCCCGGCAGGTGGGGCCGCTCCGGTCCACCCGAACGCGCGTGGGCACCTGGGCGCGGCCGAGGCGATCCTCCACCATCTGGCCTGACCGCCGAGGCGAGGGCTCCCTCGGTCGACAGAACCGAGCGCGCGCTCGACGTATCGCCTCGCCGGGTGCCGGGAGACCGGCACCATCCCATCCATCATTCGTCGGCGGATCGGATTCCCGAATAGCACGACCGATCGTGCTATATTCTCGTCATGGTGGAGCCTCTCGAGCATCCCGCAGCATCGAAGCCCTTCCGGTACGCCGGTCGCGTCCACTTCGACGAACTGGACCCCATGGGCATCCTGCACAACGCCCGGTACCACGTGCATGTCGAGCGCGCGGCCGCCGCCTTCTACGAGAGCCAGGGCTTCTACTGGGCGGACGAACTCGACGTCAACCCGGACAAGTTCCACGCCGTCCGGCGCGTCGAAGCCGACTTCCGGGCTCCCTTCTTCGGTGAGGGACGGCTCGAAGTCGAGCTGTGGCTCGAGCACCTCGGGCGAACGAGCATCCGCTACGGGTTCGCCTGCCTCGCGGCGAACGACGTGCTGCTCGCCTCGGGCGTGCGCACCATCGTGAAACTGGATCCCACCTCCTACAGCCCGGTCGAATGGACCGACAAGTGGCGCATGGCCCATCTCACGGGACTGCTGCCTGCCCGGTCCGCGTAACCTCCGACAGGGCCGAAGAGCATCGCCCCGGCCAGGTCGGGTGATGGCGAACTTGCGCCGAGGGCCCGGTCGATATCCGGGTATCGCGCCATGACGAGCCAGGCCGGGCCGCCCTCGTGACCGCTCCGTGCGGCGATATGGGCACCGTCGAGAAGCAAGGGTGAGCCGACGCCGCCCACCGCGCGTCGCCCCGCTGCCGCTGAACGAGGGACTCCGGGCGTCAACGCATCGTGGGCGCCCCATCGCGGACTGTCCATCGCACCCGCTCACCCCCGCGAGCAAGGCAACCGGTCACAGGCCAACTCGCGCGCAAGTCACGTGACGTCCGCCCGCGAACGAAAGCGCGGACCACCGGCGCCGAGGTGACGGGCACACCGGCTCAGATCGATGAACTGCCTTGCAATCACGTGCTGTTCCGCAGCACAGGGTCGTGTGCCGCCGTGCGGGAAACCCACCGGACCCGAGAGCGATCCGGTGGTTCCGATTCAGCTTCGGACACCCGGCACGGTTGCATCCGGAACGCATTCCGGTTAGCCTCATCAATACGGAACGCATTCCGCTTATGTCGGCTTCAACTCCGACGGACAGCGATGGGAGCACCGCATGGATTTGCCAATCGTCACCCGTACCTCCACCCCCGCCATCGAGGTCCCTCCCGGGACGATCGTCTGCTACGCCGACATCGGCTGCCCCTGGGCACACGTGGCCGTACACCGGCTGCACACCACCCGCGAACGGCTCGGCCTGCGCGAACGGGTGCGCTTCGACATCAAGGCGTTCCCGCTCGAGCTGATCAACGACATGGCCACCCCCAAGCTGATTCTGGATGCGGAGATCCCGGTCGCGGGCGCCCTGGAACCGGAAGCGGGTTGGCAGGTCTGGCAGGCACCCGCGCACGAATACCCGGTCACCACGGTCCTGGCCATGGAGGCCGTCGAGATCGCCAAGCGGCAGGGATCGGCCGCGAGCGAAACGCTCGACCGGGCGCTGCGGGTCGCGTTGTTCGGCCGAAGCCGCAACATCTCGATGCGGCACGTGGTGCTCGGGGTCGCGTCCGCATGCGAAGGCGTGGACGCCGAGGCGATCAAAGCCGGGCTGATCGAAGGGTCGGCACGGGCGGAGATCGAACGTCAGGTCCCGCTCTGTGCGGGTGAGACGGTGCAGGGCAGTCCGACGCTGTTCCTCCCGGACGGCTCCGCCCACCACAACCCCGGCATCACCCTGCGCTGGGAAGGCGCGTGGGGAGTCGGATTCCCGGTGGTCGAGCGGGACGAGCCGGATGTCTACGAGGAACTGCTGCGCCGGGCCGTCGACTGATCGCACCGACGACTCATCGGCGCGTCCCGCGCAGCGAACCACAGTCGGCGCACCGACGGCCGACGAAACAACCCTGCCCGGCCGCGGTCGAGCGAACCGACCGGACCTGTCGGCGCGCATCCCTCCGTCGCACGCACAACCACAGCGTCACCAACCACACGAGACCAACCGAAGGATTCGATCATGGGCGTCAACGTCGCAGTCATCTACTACAGCTCCACGGGGCACGTATACCAACTCGCCGAAGCGATCGCCGAGGGCGCGAAGGACGCGGGCGCGGAGGTACGGCTGCGCAAGGTACGCGAACTGGCCCCCGACGAGGCGATCACCAGCAACCCCGACTGGGCCGAGCACGCCAGGCTGACCGAGGACGTGCCGGAGGCCACGCTGGACGACCTGCTGTGGGCGGACGCCTACCTGTTCGGCACGCCGACCCGGTTCGGCAACGTCTCCGCGCAACTGAAGCAGTTCTTCGACACCACCGGCGGACTGTGGTTCGAGCGCAAGTTGGTCGACAAGTTCGTCAGCGGGTTCACCAGCTCGGACGACGTGCACGGCGGCCAGGAGTCGACCATCATCAGCATGTACAACGTGTTCATGCACTGGGGCGCCATCATCGTCCCGCCCGGCTACGCCGACGACGTGGTGTCCGCCGGTGGCGGAAACCCCTACGGGGCCAGCAGCATCCACGTCGGCAAGAACCCCTCGAAGGAGGAACTCGCCGCGGCGACGTTCCAGGGCAGGCGGGTCGCGGAGAAGGCGGCGCAGTTCCTCAGGGGACGCGTCTGACCTCAGGGCTCCACGTGGGCTCCACGGCCAAGTGCCGTGGAGCCCACACCTGTTGGCCCCGCCCCTGCCCTCGCCTCGAGGTGAGGAGGGACCGGTGGCTCGCTCCCCGCCGTCGCCCGAGCGGGCGGCGTCGCGCCGCACCACGCCGGTGCCCGGATGAGCGCCGACACCGGCGCGTGATCCTGCCCGGCTCGGCTCAGGCCGGTGGGATGTTGTGGTTGACCCGGAACAGGTTGGTCGGGTCGTACCGCCGCTTCACCTCGGCGAGTCGCCGGTAGACGGCCGGTTCGTAGGCGGCGCGAACCGTGGCCGCGTCCACCTCGTGGCTGCCGATGAAGCACACGTAGGGCCCGCCCGTCGACCACGGGCGCACGGCCTCCATCAGCTTCGTCTGGTACTCGACCGCCTCGGCCACGTGTTCCGGGGGCGGGACGCTCGCGGCGAAAAGACTGAACTCCGCGTCGCGGAAGCCGATCGCGCCGGCAGCGGGCGGCACTCGGGTGAGGGCGCCGCCGAGTTGACGGATCTCGACGGCCAGGAGCGGGCTCTCGGCCTGCGGGCCGATCAGGTCGACGAGGGTGTCGACGGCGGCGTCGTCCAGGGAGCGCAGGAGGGTCGAGCGCTCGTGGTACGGGCCGGGTTCGGTGGGGTCGTTGTTGATCGTGCCGATCTCGGTGTACGGCATCTCGGTCACCGTGTCGATCAGGCGGGGCCCGATGGCGCGCAGCGGGGCCACCAGACGCCTGCCGATCGCCCGTGGACCGAAGTAGAACACGCGGATGTGGGCGACGTATTTGCCACGCAAGGGTTCGGGAAATGCCTCCAGGTCCGGGAACCTGATGAACGCGATGGAGGAGGCCAGTTCCTCGGGGGTGGTCCTCGTCCAGTCCCGATAGGCGCGCAGGATGTCGGCGGCGTGGTCGCCGGCGAAGAACAGGCCGCCGCCGTACAGCCTGGTGACCGGGAGCAGGCCGATCTCCATGGCCGTGACGACGCCGAAGTTGCCCTTGCCGCCGCGCAGCGCCCAGAACAGGTCCGGCTCGCGCTCGGCGGAGACGGTGCGGGCCACACCGTCGGCGGTCACCACGTCGAACGAGCGGACGTGATCGGCCGCGTAGCCGTGGGCTCGGCCCAGCGGTCCGACGCCGCCTCCGAGCACGTACCCGACGGCCCCGACGAGTGGCGACGACCCGTTGGGCGGTGCCAGACCCCGCGAAGCGGCTTCGGTGACGACCGTGCCCCAGCGGACACCCGCCTCGACCCGGGCGATGCGCGCCTCGGCGTCGATCGTGACGCCGTCGAGCCGCCGCGTGACGATGAGCAGGCCGTCCTCGGCGGTGATGGACGGGCCATGGCCGGTGGCCTGCACGGCCACCGGCAGTGCGTGGGCCGCGGCGAACGCCACGGCCTCCCGGACGTCGTCGGCGTGTGCGGGCAGCACCACGACCGCGACCCGGTGCGGCGCCGTGCGGTTGTGCGCGGCGACGGCGTCGGCGTAACCCGGACTGTCGGGGAGCAGTACGTCGCCGCCCAGGCGCAGGCCCAGGTCCAGCGCGGCTTGTCGAAGGGTCGGCGTGCCTGCCGCTGACGAAGTGTTCACGTCGGGTCCTTTCATGGGGCGAAGGATGTCGACGGCGAGGTCGGCGCATGGCGACGTCGGTAGGGAACCCGGGAGCCGCGGCGGGCCGCCGTCGACGCGGGTCGTCCGACTCGTGGGTGTCGCGTCGCGACGGGCAGGCGAGAGGGATGGACCGCGACAGCCAAACGGAATAGCTTCCGCTTATGCAGAGGCTATCCACGACGGGGCGGCTGCGCAACGCTAAGCGGAAGGCGTTCCGGTAATCTCGAGGGTGGGTATGCAACCCACCTCGGCCGCATAACCTGGGGCTTCGGGCGTGACGGACGAAGGAGTGGGATGTGGCGAGCGAGTCGATGGACCTGCCGTTGGTTCACCCGACAGGGCCGACCGAGCGGGCGGACGCGGCTCGCAATCGCCGTAAGATCCTTGACGCGGCGGCACACCTCGTGGCCGAGAAGGGCATGGACGCCCTGTCGATGGAGGAAGTCGCCCAGGCCGCGGGCGTGGGAGTGGGCACCTTGTATCGCCGCTTCGGCGACCGCGCCGGCCTGGCCTACGCCCTGCTGGACGAAAAGGAACGCGAACTCCAGACGGCCTTCATGACCGGACCACCCCCGCTGGGTCCCGGCGCCCCTCCCGTCGAGCGCATCCGGGCCTTCCTGCACGCCCTGCACGATCGGGTCGAGGCCCAGCCCACCCTCCTGGTGACTGCCGAGATGAACTCCCCGCACGCCCGGTACGCGAGCGCCTACGGGGTTCATCACCTCCACCTGTCCACCCTCATCGCCCAGGCCCGGCCCGGGTGCGATGCCCAATACCTCGCCGACGCCCTCCTGGCCCCGCTGGCCGCGAGCATGATCACCTACCAGCGCCGGCGCGGGATGAGCGTCGAACGCATCAAGGCGGGCCTGGACGAAGTCATCGATTGCTTCATCACGTCCGGCCCCTGAACGAGCCCTCGCCGTCCGCCGCGAGCCGTCACACCCGACGAGGGAATCCGCCCGGACGTCGACCCAGCCCCGTCCATACCGATCGAGACCTCGCATTGCGAGGCGTCAGGAGGCACCGGCTCCCGGCACGAGCCGCAGCACCAACCACAGCGCCGTGGTCGACCCCAGCAGGCTCAGCGGGACGCTCACCAACCCCAAGCGGGTGAAGTCCGCCAGCCGCACATCCGTGCCGTGCTCACGCAGTACGCGGCGCCACAACAGCGTGGCCAGCGAACCCACGTAGGTGAGGTTCGGGCCCAGGTTGACGCCGATCAGAACCGCCAGAATCGGCCCCGGGCCACCGGTGGTCGCGGTCAGGGGCAACAGGGCGAGCACCGCGGGAAGATTGTTGATCAGGTTGGCGAGCGTCGCGGCCACGATCGCGATCACCAACAGGGCAAGCCACGAGGACCCGGCCGGAAGCAGGTGACCCAGCAGACTCCCCAGGCCGTTCTCGACCACGGCGGTCACCACGACACCCAGCGCCAGTACGAACAGGCAGAACAGCGGGTCCGTCGCCACCAACAACTCGCGGACACTCGCGTGCCGGCGATACAGCGCGCGCGTGCCCAGGACGACCACACCCGCCAGCGCGGCCCATACCGGCTCCGCCCCGGCGAGCGAGGTCAGCGCGAAGCCGGCCAGGGTGCCACCGAGTACGACCAGGACGAACACCGGCACCTCGGCCCGCGGTGCCTCCCCCGAGGCTTCGGGCGGCACCGCGAGATCGACCCGGAAGAACCACCGGAACACCGCGTACTCGACCACGATCGCCACCAGCCACGGCAGCGCCATCAGCAGTGCGAAGCGCCCGAAGGACAGGCCGCTGACGGTGAACGCGAGCAGGTTGGTCAGATTCGACACCGGCAGCAACAGCGAGGCCGAGTTGGCCAGATGCGCACACGCGTACGCGTGCGGACGGGCCCGGGCACCGACCCGCGCCGCCGTGGCGAACACCACCGGCGTCAGCAGCACCACGGTCGCGTCCAGGCTCAACACCGCCGTCACCACCGCCGCGACCGCGAACACGCCTGGCAGCAGCCGGCCCGGCCTGGGCCGGCACCACCGCGCGACCGCGTCCCCGACCGCGACGAACAGGCCTTCGTCGGCGCACAACTTGGCCAACACCAGCACCACGGCCAGGAAGACCACCACCGGCGACAGCGTGCGCACCTGCTCCCGGGCCGCGTCGAAGGACACCGCCCCGGCGGCCACCACCAGGACCGCCGCCGGCACCGCGGCCACCGCCTCCGGCCACCCCCGCGGCCGGGCCACGGCGAAGACCAGCACCAGGATCAGCACGACGACGGACAGAATCTGGGCTGCGAGGGGGTTCAGATCGGGCTCCCCGAGGAGAGACGAACGACGATGTAGCGGGTCCTCCGAAACGATCACGTACCGCTGCCGTCGCGGCCAGTAAGAACGCGCCATGCGGGACAGCGCCACCCGGGGATCTGTGCACGGTGCGGACGCGGGTCCCGCCGATGCCGCCGGTTCCCGGCGCGAGTGCACGGCGAACCGACGCAGGACATGTCGTTCCCGATCGCATTGTGACGAACACGCGCCCTTGGCACGGCGATTGCGGCAGCGACGTGTGCTCTCCCGGGAACCCAACATCCACGTGCGAAGTCGCCCACGACAAAGACAGCATGCGGCGGCGGCCATCACGCTCATCGACCGCCATCCGCATGGAGCCGCCGCAAGGCGGTGGCCGCGTCCGGGAAACGGCCCCTGACGCGGTGCTCGCGGAGAACGCCTACCGCATGAACGTCGCTCAAGCCGCCGCGGCGCGGCAAACGTCGGCAAGTTCGAACAGAGTGCCCTGGAAGTCGGCGAGCAGGTGGTTGAAGACCACCCACGCCTCGGGTTTGTAGCCGAGCCGCTGGGCGACTTCGGCGAGAGCCGGGCGCGGGCCGGGCGGCGCCCAGAGGTAGCGGTCGAGAGATCCGAGGACGTACAGCCCGTGCCGGGCGGGATGGGCGAGCCGCGGTATCTCGGTGGGTTCGATTTCGCGGGCGAGGAGTGGGGAAGCCGCTTGGGATCGCAAATATCAGAGCGGGATCCATGACTCCCTGTCTGCCGGCGGGGGTCATCGGATTGGTCTCGAAGAGAGACGAACGACGTTGCGACGTGACCGCGGGGCAGTTCGACCACGATCACGTACCGATGTCGTCGCGGCCAGTAGGAACGCGCCTTCCTGGGGTCAGGCCAAGGTGAGCCCAAAAGGGGCACTGGGCTGATCTTGGTGAGTCAGCGGGGTCGGTTCGGTGAAGGCATCCTCCGGGATTACCGCGTTCCTTGGTCGACCTGGGCCGGGATGCGGCTGGTGCGTAGTTCCTGTAGGTCGGGGATGTGGTTGTAGAGGGTGCCGGGGCTGACGCCGAGCAGCTTGGCGATCGAGGTGATCGAGTGCTCGGGGTTGGGCAGCATGTCGCGTGCCGCTCGGAGGATGTCGGCGTTGACCACGGTGGGCCGGCCGCCGACTTTGCCTCGGGCGCGGGCGGCTGCCAGGCCCTCGCGGGTTCCGGAGACGATGAGCTCACGGATGAACTCGGCCAGGGCGGCGAAGACGTGGAACACCAGCCGCCCGCCGGGCGTGGTGGTGTCCAGGCGTTCGTGCAGCGAGGTGAACCCGATCTCGCGTTTGCGCAGTTCGCCGACCATGGTGATCAGGTCTTGCAGGGAGCGGCCGTAGCGGTCGAGTGCGGGCACCACCAGGGTGTCGCCGGGGGCGAGGAAGGAGTGGCACGCCTTGAGTTCGGGCCGGGCGTCGTTCTTCCCGGACTTCTTGTCGGCGAAGATCCTGCGGCAGCCGGCCGCGTTGAGGGCGTCGAGTTGGCGGTCGAGCTTCTGTCCGCCGGTGGACACGCGGGCGTAGCCGATGCGGATCTCGGTGCGGACGGCGGGTTCGGCGGCCAGGAGTTCGGACGGGGCGTCTTCAGGTGGCGTGCTCACGCCCGGATCCTGTCAGAAAACGGTGGTCGGGAGTTGTTGAACGCCCCAGGTTTTTGAAGGTGTTTTTGAAGGCCCAGGGGGCCGTCCGGCACCCTGCCTGGCGATCTTCAATAAACGTTGGTTTCTTGAAATCTTCCTGCGGGGGCCACCAATGTTGACGGTGCATACTTCGGACTGTAGTGTATGCACTGCATACATTTGGCTTGCGGCGATCCTCTAGGGGGCGTGGATCGCCGGCGACCGCGGTGACGGCCCCGCGGTCCCGTCGGTCGGCACGCACCCCTGACACGGGCATGAGGTGCCCACTCGGACGCAAACGAGCCTTTCGGTCGGCCGTGTGATGGGAGTGCCATGAAGGCTGTAGCGATCAAGGAACCGGGCGGCCCGGAGGTCTTGGAGTGGATCGACGTCGACGATCCGCTGCCCGCGGCAGGTGAGGTCGTCGTCGACGTGAGCGCCAGTGCCCTGAACCGGGCGGACGTCATGCAGCGGTGGGGGCTGTACCCGCTTGCGCCGGGTACGTCCCCGTACCCGGGGCTGGAGGTCTCCGGCCGGATCGGCGCCGTCGGTGAGGGCGTGACCGGCTGGCGGGTGGGCGACGAGGTGTGCGCGTTGCTGACCGGGGGCGGCTACGCCCAGAAGGTGGCCGTGCCGGCCGGGCAGCTGCTGACGGTGCCCCGCGGGGTCGCTCTGGTCGACGCTGCCGCCCTGCCCGAGGCGGCGGCCACCGTGTGGTCCAACCTCGTCATGACCGCCGGGCTCAAGGAGGGGGAGACCTTGCTCGTCCACGGCGGCGGCGGAGGTATCGGCACGTTCGCGATCCAGATCGCCAAGGCGCTGGGCGCTCGGGTGGTTACCACCGTCGGCGGCCCCGAGAAGGCCGCCCGGGCGCGGGAGTTGGGCGCCGATGTGACGATCGACTACCGCACGGACGACTTCAGCGAGCACGGTCCCTACGACGTGATCCTCGACGTGATCGGCGGCGGCTACCTCGAACGCAACGTGCGTTCCCTGGCCGCGGACGGGCGCCTGGTCGTCATCGGCCTGCAGGACGGCCTGGAAGGCCAACTCAACCTGGCGGAGCTGGTGTTCAAGCGGGTGTCGGTGCACGGCACGACGCTGCGCACCCGTTCCGCGGCCCAGAAGGCGGCCATCGTCGCGGACGTGCAGCGCCACGTCTGGCCGATGATCGAAAGCGGGGCCGTCCGGCTGGTCGTCGACCAGACGCTGCCGATGTCCGAGGCCGCCGAGGCGCACCGGGTGATGGAGTCCGGCCGCCACACCGGCAAGATCGTGCTCGTGAACGGCTGACGCGAGCCGCGTCGGAGGGGCCGGTCCAGGGCCGGTCCAGGGCCGGCACCCGGTCGGGAGCACGCGGCGCACCCGAGGGCCGCGCCGCGCACCGGCCCGCGGTACTACCTGCCGGTCTCGGCGGCAGGCCGGTCGGCCGGGCCGGGTCCGTCGGCCGTCGGGGCCGCCGCACGGCGCTGCCGCAGGACCGCCGCGAGCATCGTGACGATGGTTCCGGCGAGTGCCCAGGCCGCCAGCACGAGCAGGGCCGAGGTCATGGCGTTGCCGTGGAAGTAGGCGATCGAGCGGGCCGCCCAGGTGCCTGCGCCGGGTGGCAGGGCCGGGCCGATCGCCTGCCAGAACGGCGGCAGCATCGGTTGGGGGAACGCGCCGCCCGCGCTCGGGTTGCCCGCGATGACCACGAGCAGGATGGCCAGGCCGATGCCGATGATGCCGAAGAGTCCCTGGAGGGCGAGGGTGGCGGACCCCACCGCGAAGATGATCAGCGTGCCGAGCCACCACAGGGACACCACGCTGCCCGGCAGGGCCCCCAGGATCGGTCCGACGATGACCGCGCCGCCGAGTCCGCCGGCGATAGCGACGAGCGTCATCGTGCCCAGCCGTGTCGCTGCGCGGGTGGGGTTGGCGGGGCGTGCGCCGGCGCTGATTGCCAGGATCGACGCGCACAGGTAGGCCCCGACGCACCAGCCGATGACGAGGTAGAAGGCCGACAGGGCGTTGAAGTCGTGCGAGGAGGCCGGCGCCACGTCGACCGTGCGGACGGTGCGACCCTGCGTCCGGTCCACGGTCGCGGTCAGCGCGTCCAGGGCGAGGGCGAGGGCTTTGCCGCCGCCGGAGGCGACCAGCAGAGTGTCGGTCGTGCCGGCCGGGTTCACCACGAGGGCGCCGTCGATGTCCCGGTTCTTGATCTGCTTCCGGGCGGCTGCTTCGTCGGCCACCGCGCGCGGGTCCAACGGCGAGCCCGGCAGCTTGTCGAGACGCGCCACGGTCTGCTCCGCCGCTGCCCGCGGCGCCACGACTCCGAAGGGCACGTCCTTGAGCCTGGGGTCGTGCAACGCGCCCACGTAGGAGGCGATGAACAGCATCTGGAGGGCGATCACGCCGATCACCAATACCGTGGCGCGTGGGGTGACGGCGTCCTTCACCTCGGCCCACACACTCTGTGTCATGTCCCCACGGTCCGGCGCGATGCTCCGATACGCAGGTCCGGGCGGCCGAATGGGTGCACGCCGCAACGGGGAACGGGACGGTCGGCGGCGTGGTGCCTTCGCGTCGGGTTGCGGTGCGCGGGCCGCGCACCAGGATTGGTCGAGAGGGCCTCGTCCCGCGGGCCGCCGACCGCAGCCGTGCGGGCGGGCCGCACCTTCCAAGGCACGCAGGTGCCCGTGATTGGAGCCGACATGACCCCGCTTCCCCCGCCGATCACGCCCTACCTCGAACCCGCCGCGCGGGAGTTGTGCGAGGCGACCGACCCGCATCCCCGGATCTACGAGGTGCCCCCGGAGAAGGGGCGCGAGATCCTGCTGGGCCTGCAGAGCGACCCGAGCGTGCCCCGCCCGGACGTCGACGAGGAGTGGGTCGACGTGGACGCCGGCGAGTGGGGCACCGTCCGCACCCGCATCATCCGGCCCAAGGGAACCACCGGTGCGCTGCCGGTGGTGTTCTACATCCACGGCGCCGGCTGGGTCTTCGGCGACGACAAGACCCACGACCGCCTCTTCCGCGAACTCGCCGTCGGCGCGGGCGCCGCCGGTGTCTTCCCGGTCTACGACAGGGCGCCGGAGGCGAAGTACCCCACCCAGATCGAGCAGAACTACGCCGTGGGGCAGTGGGTCCTGGAGCACGGCGCGGAACACGGCCTGGACACCTCACGCATCGCCGTCACCGGCGAATCGGTCGGCGGCTGCATGTCGACGGTGTTCGCGCTGACGAACAAGGAGCGCGGCGGCATCGACCTCAAGGCCCAGGTCCTGCTCTACCCCGTGACCGACGCCGACTTCGACACCCCCTCCTACCTGCAGTTCGCGGAGGGCTACTACCTCACCCGCGACGGCATGAAGTGGTTCTGGGACGCCTACACCACCGACCCCGCCCAACGCGCCGAACACCACGCCTCCCCGCTGCGGGCGAGCCTCGACCAGCTCAAGGGCCTCCCGAAAACCCTGGTCATCACCGACGAGGCCGACGTGCTGCGCGACGAGGGCGAGCAGTACGCCAACAGGCTGCGCGAGGCCGGCGTCGACGTCACCTCCGTCCGCGTCGCGGGCATGGTCCACGACTTCCTCCTGCTGGACAGCCTGCGCGACACCCGCGCCGCCAACGTCGCCCGCACACTGGCCGTCGACGCCCTGCGCACGGCGCTCCACGGCAACTGAAACGCCGCCGCACACCCCCTCCGTACCGACCAGGCCGGGCCTCGGCGCCAACGTGGCGCAGGCGGGCCCGGCTTCGTCGTGCCGCGGCGGCACCGTCGGCGCTCCTGCGCCCACCCCTGCGCCCACCCATTGTTGACGGTGCTTACATCCCCGGCTAGCCTGATGATGTATGCACCGCTCACATGTGGAGGAGTAAGCCGATGACATCGCCCCAGCAGGACACCGTCGAGGTCGATCTGGGCGGCCGTGCCGTCACCGTCCCCAAGGGCGGCCTGTACGACCGGTACCGGATGGACACCGATCTCGACGAGGTCGCCCGCGACCCCCGCGTCGGCGGCGTCGACTTCTTCCGGCGTCTGCCGAAGACCCGGGTCGACTCGCCGATCGGCAGCACGCTCACCCCGAACTTCTACTACCGGGTCTCGACAGCCCGGCTGACGATGCTGGCCCGCTCCCGCGCGATCCGCGGGCGCCTGCCCGCCGAGCTCGCGCCGCTGGAGGTCGCGCCGGGCTTCGGGCTGGTCTCGGTCATGTTCTTCCGCTACGACGTGTGCGACATCGACTTCTACACCGAGGCCGCGGTCGGCATCGCCGTCAGGCCGGCCCGGCACGGAAGGCTCGGGCTTGTCGACCTGGCCGCCGCGCTCAAGAACGAGCACCTCGACTCGTACGTGCTGTCGCTTCCGGTGAGCACGCAGATCGCGCAGGTCCGCGGGCACGACGGCTACGGCTTCCCCAAGTGGGTGACCGGGCTGGACGTCGACATCGACGCCGACCGGACGACCGCCCGGGTGGCCAACGACGCGGGCGGGACGGACGTGTCCCTTTCGGTGCCCACCCCCCGCCAGACCGCGCACGCCAGCGGCGAGCGCGTCTCGGCCCTGACCTCCTACACGTCGATCAACGGCGCGTGGCACTCCTCCTTCAGCCAGACCAACGTGCTGTCCGCGGGCACCAAGCGCCGCCCCCGCAACCTCGTCCTCGAGGTCAGAGAGGGCCGCATGGCCGACGACCTGCGCTCGCTCGACCCGGGCAGGACCGTGCGGCTCGACGTCATGACCGAGGGGCAACTCGCCCTGCACATGCCGGTCCCCGTCTCCGTCCCGACCCGCCGCTAGGCACAGGAGCCTCCCATGCCCACCGACCCCGCCCTTCTCGACACCCGCAGCCCCGTCCTGCCCGCATCGCTGACCCCGAACCTGATCGAGCGCCTGACCCGCCGCGTCGCCGCGGCCGCGGACGCGACCCGGGTCACCACCGACGCCCCGTACACCGGTACCCCGCTGGCCGACCTGCCCGTGTCCACGCCGACGGACGTCGAGGACGCGTTCGCCCGCGCCCGCGCCGCGCAGGCCGCCTGGGCTGCCACGCCCCTGCGCGAACGCGCGAGGATCCTGCTGCGCTTCCACGACCTCGTCCTGGCCCGCCAGGACCAGGCCCTGGACCTCATGCAGGCCGAGAACGGCAAGACCCGCCGCGACGCGTTCCTGGAGGTGACCGACATCGCCATCACCTCCCGCTACTACGCCCGCAGCGCCGCCAAGTACCTCAGGCCCAGGCGCCGCCGCGGCGCGATCCCCGTGCTCACCCACACCACCGAACTGCGCCACCCCAAGGGCGTCGTCACCGTCATCTCCCCGTGGAACTACCCGCTCAGCATGGCCGCCGGCGACGCCATCCCGGCGCTGATGGCCGGCAACGCCGTCGTCCAGAAGCCCGACACCCAGACCGCGCTCACCGCACTGTGGGCGCTCGACCTGATGCACGAGGCCGGCCTGCCCGCCGACGTGTGGCAGATGGTCGTCGGCCGCGGCAGCTCCATCGGCGGCGCGCTGATGGACAACGCCGACTACATGATGTTCACCGGGTCCACCGCCAGCGGCCGCCGCATCGCGAGCGACGCCGGGGCACGCCTCATCGGCGCTTCCCTCGAACTCGGCGGCAAGAACGCCATGATCGTCCTCGACGACGCCGACATCGACAAGGCGGCCGACGGCGCCGTCGCCGCGTGCTTCCCCTCGGCCGGCCAGCTCTGCGTCTCCATCGAGCGCCTGTACGTGGCCGAATCCGTCCGCGACCGGTTCGTCGCCGCGTTCGTCGCCCGCACCGGGAAGCTGAAGCTCGGCGCGTCGTACGACTACGGCATCGACGTCGGCAGTCTCACCACCCCGTCCCAACTGGCCACCGTCACCGCACACGTCGACGACGCCGTCGCCAAGGGCGCGACCGTCCTCGCCGGTGGCAGGGCGCGCCCGGACCTCGGGCCGCTGTTCTACGAACCGACGATCCTGGCCGACGTCACCCCCGCCATGACCGTGTACGAGCACGAGACCTTCGGCCCCGTCGTCTCCATCTACTCCTACCGCGACGTCGACGACGCCATCCTGCGCGCCAACGCCACGCCGTACGGCCTCAACGCCAGCGTCTGGTCCCGCAACGGCGCCCGGGGCAGGGCCGTCGCCGCACGCGTCCACGCCGGCACCGTCAACGTCAACGAGGCGTTCGCCGCCGCCTGGGGCAGCATCGACGCCCCCATGGGCGGCATGGGCGACTCCGGACTCGGACGCCGCCACGGCGCCGACGGAATCCTCAAGTACACCGAACCCCAAACCGTCGCCCACCAGCGCATCCAGGGCTTCACCCCACCGGCACGCGTCTCGCCCGAAGCCTGGGCGTCCGCGCTCACCGGCGCCTTGAAGGTCCTGAAAGCAGCACGCGTCCGCTGACCTATCCGCCGCCGCGGTCCCCACGGCATCAACTTGCGTGGACACCGCGGCGGCGATACCCACCCGCCCCCGCAGGCCTGATGATCAGCGTTCCGACAAGCGAACCCAGGGCAGGCACGTCTCTGCCCCGCGCGCGTTCCATCGCACGCCACAACGTCAGCAGGACGCGGCGGAGGTCCGCAAGGCGGCTCCGCCGCACCGAGCGCCTGACGGCGACAGCGTCTCCCGGGGTTTCTTGGTGCTGCCCCTGAAGGGATTCGGATGGTCCGCCAGCCGGAACGGCCGTTGCAGGCCGGGCCGAGCGTCGGTCGGCAGGAGCGCTCTGCGTCTTGGTGCAGTTCGTTCGCGCGGACGTCGCCGCACCCCGTCCGGTAGCGACCGCACGCCGGAGCGGCAATCGGCACCGATCACGGCGCGCCGGGACTGTGTCGCCACACCGAACGGAACGCCGACCGCGGCGCCCTGTGCGCGGGCGGATCAGCCGACGTCGGCGACGAGCCGCGTTGCGAGCTGTTCGGACGAGGCCGGGTTCTGGCCGGTGTAGAGGTTGCGGTCGACGACGACGAAGGGACGCAGCGGCAGGCGGGACTTGGTGTAGCGGGCGCCGCTGTCGCGCAGGCGGTCCTCCAACAGCCATTTGGCCTTGCGGCCGAAGCTGTTGAACTTCTCCTCGACGTTGGACAGGCCGGTCATCCGGTATCCGGTGAACGGCCACGACCCGTCGGCGTTCTGTGCCGCGAATGCCGCGGCGGGCGCGTGGCACAGCAGTGCGAGGGGCTTGCCGGAGGCCAGGACGCGGGTGAGCAGCGCGCCGGAGACCGGGTCGACCGCGAGGTCTTCCATCGGTCCGTGGCCGCCGGGGTAGAACACCACGTCGAAGGCGTCCGCGTCGACGTCGCCGAGCGTCCTGGGGTTGTCCAGCTCGGTCTTGATGGTGTCCAGGTATCGGCGGACCTCGCGCAGTTTGGCGGGCCGGCCGGCGGTCCACGACATGCTGAGCCGGTCCAGCGTCGGCGCCTTCCCTCCCGGGGTGGCGATCGTGGTCCCCCACCCTGCCTCGGTGAAGATCTTGTGCGGCATCGCCAGCTCTTCGCCCCAGAAGCCGGAGGGGTGCACCACTCCGTCCCGCAGCGTCCAGCGGTCCGCTGCGGACACCACGAAAAGGACCTTGGTCATGGCGTTCTCCCTCGCGTTCGGGATGGGCAGGTGCCGCCGTCCGTCCGGACCCGGCTCGGGCGCCCTTGACCATCATCGGTCAACGTGTGGTCGACGGCGATCGGGTCACTACCCGGCGTAATCACGAGTTCGTCACAGGCCGCGAGGCTCCGGCGCCGGGCCGGGCTGGGCGGCGGGTAGCCAGGCGCGGTAGCGGCGCAGCGCCTGCCGCTGCAGGCGTCGTTCGGAGAGCAGGGCTCGCACGGGGTGGGTCCTTGGCCTGGGGTCGCTGCCTCGGGCGAGGCGGCGCATCTGGTGGCGGACCTGCGCCATGCTCGCGGCCGAGGCGAGGGCTTTGTCGGACCAGGTCACCGGTCGCAGTGGCCGGTCCGCTTCGCGGCCGGTACGCCAGCGTTCGGGCAGGTCCGGGGTGACGGCCAGGGCGGTGCCCATGCCGATGAGGGCGACGCCGCCGGCGAGGACCCGGTCTGCGGTGTCGCGTCGGGTGATCCCGCCGGTGAGCATCAGCGGGAGGGGGCTGGTGGTGACCAGGTCGGTGGCCAGGTCGAGGAAGTAGGCCTCGCGGGACCGGGTACGGGCGTCGGCGGGGCGGCCGGTCATCGCGGGGCTCTCGTAGCTGCCGCCGGACAATTCGACCAGGTCGACGTCGAGCGGTTCGAGCATCGCGATGACCCGGCGGGCGTCGTCGACGCCGAAACCGCCGCGCTGGAAGTCCGCGGAGTTGAGCTTCACCGCGACCGCGAACGACGGTGACACCACCGAGCGCACCGCGGCGACGACGTCCAGCAGCATCCGTGCCCGGTTCTCCAGCGGACCACCCCATGCATCGGTGCGCCGGTTGACCAAGGGCGACAGGAACTGCGACAGCAGGTACCCGTGTGCGGCGTGGACCTCGACACCGTCGAACCCCGCTTCCTCGGCTCGCCGGGCAGTGGCGGCGAACCGGGCCACGGTGGCCTCGATCTGCTCGCGGGTCATGGCGGTGGGGCGGCCGAAGCGGCTGCTGTGCCGGCCGAGGTCGACGCCCACATCGGACGGCCCCCACACGACGCCGGGCATGTCGGCCTGGACCTGGCGGCCGGGGTGGTTGATCTGCATCCAGACCGCCCCGCCGCCGGACTTGGCCGCTTCGGCCCATGCGGCGAACGGCTCCAGCGGCGCGGCCTCGTCGAGGACGACGCCGGCGGGGCCGGTGAGCGCCTCGGCGTGGACCATCACGTTGCCGGTGATCAGCAGCCCGGCTCCGCCGGTCGCCCAGCGCCGGTACAACGCGATCAGCCCGGCGCCGGGAACCTGGCCGGGTCCGGCCATGTTCTCCTCCATGGCCGCCTTCGCGATCCGATTGCCCAGCACCTGCCCGGAGCGCAGGGCCAGCGGCGAGAACAACTCGCTGGTCATCCGCGTTCTCCTCTCAATCTTTCGATCTCGGAATCCCCTACAATGTGTGCACTGCTCACATTAGAGCATTGATGTAAGCAGTGCATACACGAAGGAGTGTGACCCATGTCGCAAAACGGCGGCTCGTACCACCACGGCGACCTGCGCACCGCATGCCTGCGCGCCGCGCGAGAACTGCTGGAGGAGAACGGCAGCGCCGCGCTGTCCCTGCGGGCGGTGGCCCGACGGGCCGGCGTATCGACCGGCGCCCCTTATCGCCACTACGCCGACCGCGAGGCTCTGCTGTCCGCGGTGGCCGCCGAGGGCTACCGCGAACTCGCCGAACACCTCGCCGCCGCGCACCCGTCGCCGGCCACCCCCGACGAACTCGCCGACGTCGCCGTCGCCTACGTGCGCTTCGCGCTGGACCGCCCCGCGGTCTTCCGGGTGATGTTCGCCGAACCCTGCGACCCCGCCAACGAGGACCGGGCCAACGCGACCGCCGCCATCAAGGAGTACGTGCGCGGCATCGCCCGCGCCGCCTTCCCCCACGGCGACCCCGACGCGCTCTCGACCATGGTCTGGGCCCTGGTCCACGGCCTGGCGTTCCTGCACCTCGACGGCAAACTCGACGCGTCCACCCCGGACGTCGTCGCCGACCACGTCCGCACCACCGTCCACGCGCTGTTCACCGCCATCCCGGCCGCGCCGCAGACAGCAGCAGCGCCGCAGGCGACTGCCTAAGCGCGCGATTACCGGAAGCGTCCGCCGCCGCCACGCCGACCACTGGGCCGGCCGCCCACCCCGACTTCAGCTCCGGCCCGACCGCCTCGCCCTTGATCGGTACCGAAACCCGCGTCCGAGGCGAAGCGTGTCTTGGCCACACGACGGCCCGCTGCTATTGCGCACCGTGCCCTGCCGGGGCATCCGGGCTAGACGTGCGGGGGGCACGGCTTGGCACAACGCGGCTCCAACGGCGGTGACCCGCTTGTGCGTCACGCCACTGCCGCCTTCCCGTCGTGGCCGAGCGTGCTGAAGTCGACGTCCAGGCGGGCGTCGTAGTCGTCGGGGGTGATGCCGAGTTCGTGGGTGGAGTACTCGCCGAACCGTTTGATGTGCTCGGTCAGGTACGGGGAGATCTGTGCGAGGTCGAGCGGGTCGACGGGGCGGCCCTCGGCCTGCAGTTCGCGGACCGCGTCGGCGATGTCCAGGGTGTTGTGGAAGATCACCAGGTTGGCGAGCAGGGAGGTGAACTTCACGTCCTTCTCCTGCTCGACCGGGTCGTTCGCCGCCACGGTGCCGTGCTGGCCGAAGCGCACCCAGTCGGAGAAGCCATTGAACGCCTCGACCTTGTTGGTCGCCGCCGTCACCCGGGCCCGCAGCGGCGCGTCCGAGAGGTAGCGCAGGAGCTGGACGGTGCGGATGACCTTGCCGACCTCGCGGAAGGCCGTGTAGGTGGCGTTGCGCCGGGAGCCGGACCGCAGACGCCTCAGCAGCAGCGCGGAGGAGACGGCGCCCTCGCGGATCGAGACGATCACGCGCGTCAGGTCCCGGAAGTGGGTCTCGATCAGGCGCCAGTCGACGACGTTGCGCCCCGCCTCGCCGAACAGCGCGTCGATGTGCTCGTAGACCGCGGTGCGCGAGGGGCGGAAGAAGATCAGGTCCTTCCAGTTGCGGATGCGGGGCATCAGGTCGATGCCGAGCAGGTGGGCGACGGCGAAGACCGGGTAGCTCTGGCCCTGGGTGTCCGCGTGGACCGTGGTCGGGCGGACCTCGGAGGTGTTCTTCAGCAGGCCCTCGATGAGGTAGACGGCCTCCCACACACCGCACGGCACGAACCGCGTGAACAGCGCGACGTACAGGTCCGAGACGTGGTGGTAGGCGATGCCGCCGACCGCCCCGTAGCGCACGGACGTCTCGGCGAGCAGATTGTCGAGGTAGGTGTCCATGTGGGTGCCGTCGGCCGCGGCGGTGGTGCCATTGCCCCACGCGCGGGACAGGTCGAGCTGGGCATGCCGGTCGACGACGTCGCCGATCGCCCCGTTCAGCTTCGCCGTGGTCACGTGCCGGCGGGCCGCGACGGACAGTTCGTGGCCGGAGACGCCGGCGATGTGCCGGGCGGCCTCGGCGAAGGTCATGTTGGTGCCCTTGACGAACGTCGTGATCACGTAGCGGCCGAACGGGTCCTTCAGCTTCGGGTCGTTGCCGGAGGCCGGCCCGAACCGGCGCCACCACTCGATCCAGTACGCGGTGCGCGCCACGATCCCCAGCAGGGTGCGCTCGGGCATCCGCTCCTTGACGGCCTGCTCCAGCGCCTGCGCGCTCCTGCGGGGCCCTTCCGCCCGGCGGGCCTTGAGCTTGGGCACCCCGGAATCGGGGTCGATGAACAGCTCGTCGTTGTCCGGGTACCCGCCGTCCGCCGCGGCCGCCGCCGCGCTCAGGCGCCCGCGCAGCTGGGCGACCAGGGCGCGCCCGTCGAACGGCGTGGCATCGCCCGGCGCGGTCAGGCCGACCTCCACCAGGTATTCCGGCAGCTTCGCCTCCACCTGTTCCCAGGGCAGCAGTTGCTCGGACCAGTCGGCGTACTCCTCCGAGCCGACGACCGCGACGTCGCCGGTGCGCAGCTCGTCGGCGAGGTAGTGGAACACCATCGCCTCGAAGTGGCGGCGTACGAAGTGCCCGGGGCGGCGCCGGTCGCGGATGGCCTTGTGCCAGTTCTGGGTGGCGAAGGAGACGTCCACCGTGCGGCCGTCCGCGTCGCGGTCGGGGATGAAGTCGCGCACCATCGCACGGTGGGCCTTGGCGTGCCCGAGGGCGTCCAGCACGGAAGAGTCCTCGCTGGTGGCCTTCAGCTCGACCGCGTCGGTGAAGTCGAACATCACCGACCGGTCGGCCTTGAGGTGCCCGTGCAGCAGCACCTCCCAGTTGTCGCCGTGGTGCGCGGAGACCCGCTCGATCTGCGCGTACTGGGCGTCGAACCCGCCGAGCTCCTCCACCGACGCGGTGAGCGAGGCCAGTCCGTTCGCCTGGACGGCCAGCCCCTCGGCGAGTGCCAGCAGCGCGGGCGAGACGCGGCCGTCCAGCTTCCGCACGGCCTCCTCCGCGCTCGCCTCCGCCTCCAGGCCCTCCACGGCGTCCAACGCCTGCTTCGTCAGCGCGGCCGCCTTCGCCCGCGCCGTCTGCGCGGGCCCGCCGGCGTCGACCTGCTGCAGCAGCGTGCGGTAGTTGGCGACCAACCCCTCCACGATCTCCTGCTGCCGGCGCCGGATCTCCTCCAACTCCTCGCGGGCCTTCTTCCCCTTGGCCGCCATCCGCTTGCAGAACATCGTGGCCAGGTCGTCGCGGGCCCGCATCCGGGCCTTCGCGGCCAGGCAGGCGATCAGTGCCACCCGCCGATCGCTGGTGTAGTCCTTGAGCGTCGCGGCGTCCTGGGCCTGCGCCTCACCGGCGAAGTCCGCGACCTTCCCCGACGCGACCGACTCCAGCCACGCGCCGGTCCCGGCGAGCCCGTCGACCCACTGCAGGTGGCCCCTCAACCGCTTGAAGTTCGACCAGGTCGCCCGCCCGGGGTTGTGCTTGAGCGCGTTGAACAGCGTCTTGCCGTCCAGGCCGACCACGTCGACCAGGCCCAGCAGCCGCGCCCGCTCGTCCTCGGTCATCCGCTCCCGGATCCCGGCCAGGATCTCCTCGTTCACCCGGGCCCGCACCGTGGAGGCCATCGCGTCCAGGGTGGAGAACCTCGGGATCTCCAGCCCGGCCTCCACCAGCTTCTCCAGCGCGACGTTGATCAGGTCCGCCGGGTTGTTCTTCGACGCCGCTTCGATCCGCATCGCCTCCTCGGCCAACGCGCGGGCGGCCGACCCGTCGTAGCGCGTCCCGCACCGCCGGCGCACCATGCTCCGCTGGCCCTTGGCCGTCCGCTCCGAGCCGTACACCGGCAAGGTGTGCGCCGGGAGCTCCACCGCCCGGCGCACGAACTCCACCACCTGCTCCGGCACGTCGTACGCCTTGGGGAAGCAACCCATGCGCTGGTACGACTTCAGCGCCAACAGCAGCGCGAGCTGATGCTCGTCGGAATCCGTGACCTCCTCCGCCCAGAACCGCTCCTCCTCCGACGGCGTGAAGAACACATGCAGCTCACGCGCGGTGATCAGCCGCTTGAACCGCGGATACGCGGTCCGCTCGATCGAAGTCATCCCGCCCCAACCCCCACCGGGCGCACCGTAAGCACCCGCGCGGGATCATCGCGACGTCGCCGCCGGAGGAGGACCGGAACAGCGGAACCCGGGACAGGATCGAACCCTTGGTGATAGGCCCGGGATCCGGCCTCACGCTTCCAAGAAGATCATTCCGCTGCCCCTTTTGGGCTCACCTTGGCTGGACCCCTTCCTGCGCGGTAGCCCATCTCGTTCGGCGCACCGCGCAGCCGCCGCTTCCGCCGACAGCGCAGGATCCGGCTCGCCACCCTCTCATCGATCTCCACGGCCCTTCCCCACTCGCCACTGCGATGACGCCGACTCGAGGGGGTACGTTTCCGCCATGGGCTGCTGGACCGTTTACCTCCTGCGGGACGAAGACGCATCGTGCCTGGTGACATGGGAGAAATACGGCTCCTGGGACGTGTGGGACCCGCACGAACGCGCCCGGCTCATCGACAGAAGCCGACGCAGGGGCATACCCCTCGACGACGACCGAGCCGCCGGATCCGTCGACTCGTCCTGCTGCCGAGGGCTCGCCCTCGACCTGATCGACCACCGCATGCGCTATTACGGCTGTGACCTCGCCCTCCCGAGCGCGGCCTACATCGACAGCCACGTGACTCGACTGGCCGGGACTTCGACATGGGTGGGCTGGGATGTCCGCTACGCGTGGGGTGGGCCTGGGGACTTCCCGGAAGTCATCCCCGGAGCGACCCCTGTTCTGGTCCGGCGCGACGAGAGGCCGAGTTCGCTTCCGATCGCTCCCCTGACGTCCCGCGAGGGCTGGTACGTCGGTTGGAACCCCGCGCAAGAGGTGGTATCGGTCCGCCACTTCGAAAGCATCGCCGACTGGTTGGCGCCGGCTTCGGCGGTCGTCAGCGTGATCCGGCCGGACCATCTGGTGCTCGACTATCAACTCACCACTCGCGACACCGTGGACTGGCTCACGGCTCACGGCGAACGCATCGTCCCCGCGCTGCTGGCCCAACAGCCGTACCCGATGCCCCATGAGGAGACAGTCGATACCGGCGTGGTCATCGACATCCCCGGGCGACGAGTGCGTTACTGGGATCGGTCGCGCGTCTCGCCGTCGCGCGTCGTGACAGCGGCAACCGCCTGGCCGGGGTGGTGCTTCGAACGGCTGCCATTCGGCTTCGCCGGACACCTCGCCGTCACCGCGCGCACGAGTGAGCACGATCTGATGACGACCTACGCCGAACCCACCGAATCGCCGTGGAACGCGGAACTGCTCGAAATACGTGACCAGGGCGCTCGCGCGCTGTCCGACACCTCCGACCTTCTACGCCATTGCCGACTGGCGATCGTCGATGGCTGATGTCCCGTAACGCTGATTGCTGCCGGAGCCCCCGACTCGGCGCGCGGGGCCTGCGACCGGACCGACGCCGGCCTGTTGCCGATCGGGCCGGTACCGCTCGACGCGGCGCTGCACACGCGGCTGCTCGCGGCAGACGTCGACCCGTCGGAACTCAATGCCGCCGTGGTTGCATCGGCGCCGGAAACCGTCGTCCACGTGCTGTGCACCGGACGCCTGACCGACGCAGAGCGAGTGCTGGGCCTATTACGCCTGTTCGACCTGGACGCACGCGCCGCACTCGACCGGATCCAGCGGGACGCGGCTTGGACGGACACCGAGCCGGGCCGGCTCGTAGCGGCATTCCTGTCCGGCGAGCGGGACCGTGACGAGGTCGAGGCATTCGTTCTCGCGACAGCTCGCCCCGACGCATATGCACATCGGCTGCGCGGCATCGACACGACGAACGACCCGCGGCTGAACGCCCCGCACACATTCGCGTGGGCGCCAATCATCGCCGAACATCACCAATCGCCCCTACACGCAGGTGTATTGGCGCATCTGGCGGCCAGGCACGGCTGGGACACGGCCACTCGCCGGGCCCTGTTCGGGGTCGCGCCCGACGGGGCGCCGCGGATGGGCGCAGGCTGCTTCGATTCCCGGCCGAACCCGGTGCTCGACATGCTCGCCGCCACAGACGATGTCGACGACCTGATCGCTTCGACCGCACCAGTGTTCGACATGCTGGTCATCGGCGGCACGTTCGACCGTCACCTACACCGGGACTTCACCCGAGTCGAGGAAGGTTTGGACCGAGTCGTCCGCCGACCTCTGGGGGACGACGTCGAAGCGTGGGTGCGATTGGGATCGCTCGCACCCACATTTCCGGGCAGCCTTGAGCAGCTCGTCGCCGCGGCACTCACCCCTGGCCGCGTGGCCCGGTACCCGCCGCTGGACAGGCCGCCGCCCAAGAGCTGGTTCGGCTTGCCTCCCACGTCACCGGCAGGCCGGACACTGCGCGTTCTGCTCCGTGGGTCATCCGCCCGCCTGGTAGCCGAGGTCGCCGCACGGCTCCCCGCCGACGCGGCGGCCGAGCTGTACCGGTCACCTGCGGTCGCAGACCCCTGGGCGGCACTGTCCCTCGCCGATCCCGGCTTGGACGTCGTGCTGTTCCGGTCCACCGTGTCCCCCGTTCTGCGGGCCGAGTTGTTGGCGCGCGGGGCGCCGTCACTTCTCGAACATCTGATCCACGACGCCCGCCCCGTCCCCGCCACGACGGCGAGGAGCCGGCGGCCCCCGGAACGTACCGGCTGCTGCGCGGTTGCCTGGCCGCGTTCGCACTCGACCGGCCGTACCAGGCCACAGACTTGGTACGCGCGGCACTCGAAGCCACCCACCCGGACGAACGCACGCGGCCCATCGACGTACCCGCCCTGGACGCACTCGCCTCGGTCTACCTCGACGCCGCTGCCCGGCAGCAGTTGGACGCCGCATGGAACGAACTCATCGGTCGGCATCTTGCGGGGAACCCGGGCGCATGGCGCCTCGTGACGGCGCTGTGCCGCGACTTCGCGGGGTCGCTCACCGAACTGCTGACCGTATCCGCCGCCGCGGCCCCCTGACTCGAACGCCGCCGCAGCCAGGGTTCGCACCGCGTTGGGCATCTTCGGACTGCCGGACCCTCTCGAGGGGTATCGGGCGACCTACGAGACCCTGCTGAAGGACCGTGCGAACAAGGGGCGGTGGCCCCCCCGAAGGCACTGTGGGACGGTTTTCGCCGACGCTGGGGTGTGCCGTCAAGCACGGCTGAGAACCGTGCGAAACGTCACCGATACGCGTCGGCCGCGAGGGACTCTGCCCCCGGCTCGCGGGTCGCTCTTGCGGGCGGCGATGCCGTGCCGCCAGTCGTACCGGGACGGGCCTGTCATCACGCACAAGCTGCCGGGTGCGAGATAGGCCTCGACTTTCCCACCGTCCGCCGGGTGGAAGAAGTCCATGACGCAGCCGGAGCCGAGCGAGATCGCGGCGACGACCGGACCGAAGCAGGGCACACAGTCGATGTGCGCACTGATGCCCTGACCTGGTCGGTACTCGTTGATGATCGCCTGGTCCGCCTCCTGGGGCATGAAACCCTCCCGGACCAGGCGGGCAACCTGGTGGAGCGCCCACGGTGGTAGAGGCGGCGCGGCGGCCTCCGTCGGCACATCGGTTGTCACACCGCGCCGACCGTAGTCGTATCGGTGGCCGTAGTGTTGGACCCGTCGCCTGAGTTCCGTCGACCACTGCGCGGCGTCGATCAGCGCGAGCAGTTCCCGGCACGCGTCGGGGTCGAGCCAATCGGCGACGTAGCGCAGGCCCGGAACCGGGACGGCGCGGGCTGCGGTCTCCGTATCGAAGGACAGCTGTCCAGGACCCTCGGTCATCCCCGAAGAGTAGCCGGCGTCACCGTCAGGCATCGAGTTGATGCCGAGGTCCGCACGAGGCGACGCACACAGCCCACCCGGCGGACCTGGTGATGTCGGCGCCCGTCGTCGAGGTGACTCCGGGGCTGGAGATCGGAACCCGGCCCCGGACTACGGACTCGCGCTGTCACGGACTCTCCGCAGCGCCGACGTCAGCACTGCGAGCGAGCTGTCGACGAGCCCGTCACAGGCGGGGCAACGTCCTACGCCGACGCGAGAGGTGGGCCGAATTGCAGGGTCGGGACACGGTGGGCGCCGAGTTTTGGGCGCGTCATGGCGGGTTCCAGAACTTCGACGAGCAGCAGTTCGTGGATGAACTGGACGGTTCCGGCAAGGAGGTGACTCGTCTTGCCGTCGGCCGCCTGGCCCTTGAGGCCCACTGCGACATGAATGTGGGGCGCGAGAGCGTTCGCTTCCTCGTCCCAGGCGATCGTTCCGCAGCCGAACGCTTCGACGGTCTCGTATTCGGCGGCCGACCACACGGGGGCATCCGGATTCTCGATGCGCTCGCAGGTACCGACCAGCCGGACGCGACGGAAACCCCCGAGGAACATGGGCAGGTAACCGGCGCGGATGCCGTGCTCGGCACAGAAGGTGACGAGTTGCGGGAGGAAATCCTCTCCCTCGTCAAACGCGATGCCGAACGTGCGGCCGATGTTGACTTGCGTAAAGCGCATGGGTTCGAGAGCTCCTCGAGTAAGAGCGAACTGAAACCGGGACTGACTGAGTCACAGAGTGCACGCCGTATCGCGGGGCGCCGGCGAACCGCGCGAGCTTTCGTGTTGCCCGACCCACCTGGTTCATCGACTGTCGTCGGTGCTTGATTCACTCCCACCACAGACGTGAAACCGGGGGGCATCATGGGCATTCTCACCGACTGGCCGGGCGCCGCAGACAGCACTGCCATCGTGCGAGCGATGGACGCGGAACACAGGCGGATCCTGTCCGAACTCCGCCTGCTTGACGGGGAGATCGAACCAGCCATCAACGGGTGGATTCCGGCCGAGCGTGCGGGTGAAGTGTCTGTGGTTGCCCAGGGAGCCCACAGGTGAGACCCCCTGGGCAACCCGGCGGGCCGGGCCAGTACGGTTGCAAGACCTTCTCCGAGGGACCAGGCGGCATGACCGGTGCTCGTCGGAATCAAGCGGCGGCGAGTCGAGGCGATCGGTAGGCGATCCCCTCACGATCCAGTGCGTTCAACGCATCCCGAAATGGCATCGTCGGCTCTTCACGCGGATGGTTGACGGCCCTCACCAGCCAGCCGTTCGCAAGCGATTCGGAAGCGTAAGCAGGTAGTGACGCGATTCGATCACGAAGCTGGTCGGTGAGCCTCTCACCGGAGACATAGGTCCACGGTCCGAACTCTTCCGGCAGGTGGGAGTCGGGCAGAAGTCGTCCTGACGGATATATCTGCCCCTCGCCGTCGAGGTACCACGCCGTCACATGCGCCAGAATCGGACTGACGCCCTCGACCAGCCGTGAAATCAGGGTGACCGCCATCTCCCATTCCGGTCCGAGCTCGTCCCCTGGCTCGTCCAAGTGAACCGTCATAAAGATCTCGCCCACGCCTTTCGTACTATCGCCAAGACTTACCCTGATCCATGAGTTGGCTGCCGGGTGGGCAGGATGCCGGAGGAGTACCGACACGGCCTCCCCCTCCCCGCCCAGGAAGCGCGTACTGCGGGCGCCGTACGGTCGGAGATCGTCGTCGCCGAATCGGCCCAGCGCGGCGACGGCTCTGCGCAGCAAAGCACTCTCGGTCTCACCGGACGCGTCCATCCTCAGCACCAGATTGCCGCCCGCTGCGTACGAATCACCCATGGCGATAATCCATTCCCGTTCACGTCAATGCCTGTCTTCGCGCCCGACTCCTTGGCGTTCTCGATCAACGGTTGGCCGGAACCAACCGGCGGCGCTGGTTGCGTTCAGGTCGGGCGGTCCAGCCGGTACAGGTAGTGCAGCGGTGGGTCGATCGGGTTGTCCGGTTCCATCGGGCCTTCGCCGACTCGGAGGAAGCCGACTCGTTCGAGCACCCGCCAGGAGGCCGCGTTGCCGGCCGCCACCGCGACCACGATGGACGGTGCCTGAGGGCATGCCACCCACGTGTCGGTCACGAGGGCCCGAATCATCGCGGTTCCGAGTCCACGACCCACGAGGTCCGGGTCGCCGATCAGGTAGTCGATGGTGACAGCCTCGGCTGGGACCGGGATGAGTTCCTCGAACTCCTCCAGGTAGTCGGGGTAGTCGGCCAGGCGCGATCGCTGCACCAGGCCCACCGGAGTCCCGTCTCGGAGCGCGAGCAGGTCCTCGGACGGTTCCAGACCGTCGGCGGCGTCACCGAAGTCCCGGGCCACGGCATCGGGACTCGTCTCGTGGTTCCACCAGCGGGCCACGTGCGGTTCCGACAGCCACGAGGCCAACAAAGAAAAGTCCGCGCGCGCGACACGGCGAAAGCGAAAGCGCGGGTGATCGTGATCGACATCGGTTCCGTGCATGCCCGTCACCCTCCATGAGGATCCGGCCGCGTACATCGTCACGTGCGTCGAGGCAACGCGTCGAAGGCGGCGTACGGGATCGTACCTGGGCGCTTCCCATCTTCGTGTTCCCGACCACTCGCCTGTGAACGGGGTCCTTGCGTGCCAAGCGCGGGAAACCTCGGCAAGACAGGCCCGCGCCGTTCGAGGCATCCGACCTGTTCGCGCTCGCTCCGCAGGAAAGTGAGGGTAAGGCCAAGCCCGGTGGCTCGGGGTTCCCACGGCGCCCGACCGGGGCGAGGTACCGGCATACCCATGCCTCGCCCCGATCACGCGTCGGATCGGTCGCCGGCGCGGATGGAACCGCTACGGCGCATGACCCCGCGTCATCGTGTCTACGTGCCCGGCTTGTTGCCGAAGACGACGACCTTGTCACCGGTGCGGAGGGTGTCCCAGTAGGTCTTGGCGTCCTGTGGGCGCATGTTGACGCAGCCGTGCGAGCCCGGTGCGGACCACATCGGGCCGTCGATGGCGTGGAAGGCGATGCCGCCGTCGAAGAACTGGCTGTAGGGCATGGGTACGTGGTAGATCGAGGACACGTGGTCCTGGTGACGCCAGAAGATCCGGTGCAGACCGGGCCTGGTCTCGAAGCCGTCTCGGCCGGTGCGTACCGGGACCGGCGCCTGTACCACCTTCTTGCCGTTCTGGATCCAGCTGATCTGGTTGGTCAGGTCGACGCACGCGACGCGGCCGACGTTCGTGGGGCACAGACCCCCCGCGTTGGGGTTGCGGGCGGCCGAGTTCTGGCGCTGTACGAGTTCCGCGACACCCGCGGTGACCGGGCCCGCGTAGCCCACCGCCGGTGTGATCGACTGCGCGACCTGGAAGCTCCGGATCGCTCGACAGTCCGCCGCCGATGAGACACCGTCGACCTTCAGCCCCAAGGCGGCCTCGACCTGCCTCTGATGTGTTCCCGTTCCCGTCACACAGGACGACGGCGCCGCCTGGGCGGCGGGTCCGACGACCGCGCCCAAGGGCACCGTCAAACCGGCGACACCTACCAGAAGGCCTATTCGGCGTGCCCAATGTCGCGACTTACGCATACTCGTTCCCCGTTTCGTTCTCGTCTTCCGAAAGGCTGCGCACGCACCCTTCCCCGGCAGGCCCGACGAACGCCTCCATCGCGCGAAGCGCAGCCGCGGCCGGCCGCCACCCGGGCAACCAACCCCCGCTTGCCCGGGGCCGGTTGCTTCGCCTGAGCAAGCACGTCCGCGACACGACGTCGCCGATCCCGTCACCTGCCGACACGCGCGCGTTCGTGTCGTATCGGTCAGCGGTGTGCACGGCGAACCGCACCCAGGGCCTCACCGAGTCGGCGCCGACAACATCCAAGAGGAGACGGCCCGGATGCCGCGAGTACTTTCGCGACGCGCATCGTGTCGACGGATCGACCAGGTCCCCACGGAACCGATGCCCCGGAACCACCGTCCACCGCGCCGGACTTCCTTGAGATCGTTCTGTTGCGAGGCCGCGCCGCACGCGGGTGGCCGATCCACAGTCTCAGCCGACGGCCCACGGATCACCGACGACTCCGTTGTTCGCGAGTTCGACACGTTCGCGAATGTCGTCCGGGGTTTGCAAGTCTTGTACGTCGTGACCCCACGCGTCGAGGGCGTCCAGCGCTTGGGCGCGATACCGGCCGTCGGTGCAGGTCACGAGAAGACGATGTGCGCAGGCGGCGAGTTTGTCGCGGCGGCGCGCGAGTTCGGGCGCTTCCGCGAGGGGGATGGCGGCGATGAGAGCGGCATGGCGGACATCGGCGTCGCCGTCGTAGAGGAAGGCGGCCACCGCCGTGTAGAACACCGGGCGGAGGCCGCGCAGCAGGTCCAGGTCCGGATGGGGCGGATCGAAGCTGTTGCGATTCGCATGAAGCCGCGCGGCCGCGTCATCGGAGCTCCGAGCCAGTCGGCCCAGCCAGTCTAGGAGTTCGGCACGCAGCGAGCGCTGCCGGGTCCCCGTGCCGGACCATTCGTACGAGCCGACCGCCGTCGTTCGCGGATCGGCGAGGATGGCGGCGACGTACTGGGCCACCGGCACCACGGGCGGGTACATGACGCCCTGATCGGTGACCGACTCCAAAACCCGCTCCAAGGCCTTGGCCTGGGCGGCGGGATCGGGGTCCAAGAGCGTGACGAGTGCGGCCGGTACGTCTTCGTCGGCGTATCCGCGGACGGTGTACAGCCTCGCCCAGTCCGTGTCGCGCAGCAGGGCCTCGGGGTCGGGAAGGCCGCTCACGGTCGCACCATCCCGATGCTGACGGCGGTCACGCATGGAGCCTACGCCCAGACGATGGCCGGGTGGCTCCCGTCCCGGTACTCGCGGGTCCGATCGAGTGCCGCAGCGGCCGTGCCTGCGTGCGTTCGGCGTCGGCGTGCTCGACCGGGATCCGCTCGGAGGACTACGTCAGGCGATAGGACCGTCGGCGGACGCCTTCGAGGGTGATCCGTCGACCCCAAGCCGACGGATCACCCTCGTGTGTCCCACAACCCGGCGCCGAACCGGTGCGAGGACATCAACCCCGAACGGTCGCCGACGATCGCGAGAGCCCAATCGTTTCGACCGTGCCCGCCCGGGTTGGGGAGGACGACCCGAGCGGGCCACGACGCCCCCTCGCCTGCCCGCACCGGAGTTCGCCGCACGGTCGCCGCGACCGCGTCACCGTGGGGGCGTCTCGCGCACGTTCCCTCCCCCCTCGTCGCCGGTCGAGGAGGACGTCGCGATCCCGCGCGACGAAGACCGGTCGTGGTCGACGTCACGGTCGCGAGTGCGCGACGTATGCCAGGCCTGGAAGAGTCCGGCGAGGGCCACGGTGGTGGTGGACAACGACTGGGTGTCGATGCCGCGGAGGGTCAACAGCAGGCCGAAGACCAGGACCGCCAGGAATGCGAGGAAATCCACCCGCCCCACGAGGGTCGGGCGCTTGCGCTGGTTCATGAGTCTCTCCCGAAGATCTGGACCCCCGCCGACGGGCACACGGCACTACACGGCACTCGCGTCGAGGGAATCCGTTGGGTACGCACCTGGCGAATCAGGCCGTATCGCGACCTTGCGTCCGCGAGGATGGCAGCGACAACAAGCGTCCGGACAATCCCGGACAAGAGCCGAACGGGCGCCTGTGAGCTGGGCGTTCGTCCACCGGGTCGGGGAGGTCAGGTCATGCCCGGGAGGAAGGGACGAGGGAGACCGTGGGGAAATCTCCGGGGTAATTCGGCCGAGGCCAACGTCCTCGCCGAATTGATGCGCGCGTGGTTGGACGAGGCCGGGCTGACCCAGAGCGAGCTGCGCGAGCGGCTCGAGCCCGAACACTTCGTCGACCATCGCGAACGCCCCGGGCGCGCGACCGTCTCCGACTGGCTGGCGGGCGTCGCCCTGCGCTGGGACTTCATCGAGGCCGTCATCGACATCTGCTCGACCTCGCCGACCGTGGCCCTGGAGCGCCGCACCCGCGCACGTGGACACTGGCAGGCCCTGCGCGCCCGGGCCCGGGCCACCGTCGCCGCCGAACCTGCGGCTCACAACCGCCGCGACGCCGCGTTCGTACGCTGGATGTTCGGCGGCGAGAAAGCGGCCGATCCCGGCGACGACCAACAGCCGTCCGGGGACAGCTCAACCGCACCGCCCGACCTGCTCCGAGACGTGGCCGCGCAGGTCGTGGGCACCCAGCGCTTGACCGAGAGCCTCACCCGCCGCCTGGTGACCGAGGTGCCGCCCATGCGCTGGCCCGGTCTCCTCGGCAGACTCCGCGCGGTCGCCGCCCATCCGGACAAGGCCGAGGAACTCCTGATCGCCGTGGCCCGCTGGGGCGCCCCCGGCCGGATCGGCCCGCTGGTCGAAGCCCTCCGCGAATCCTCACGTTTCGGCGACGACCGCCTGGTGATGACCACCCTCGCGCAGACCCGCGACCCCGAGGACCTGCTACGCGTCCTGGACGCGGCTCGTCGTGAACATCGCGAGGACATCCGCCGCATCTACCTCCAGCACGCCGCCGCACTCCGAGCCCCCGAACAGCTCGTCGCCCTCGTCGACCTGCTCCGCGAACGCGACCAGGCCCACGACGCCCACACGCTCCTTCAACTCGCCGGCCGCTGGCGCCCGCCACCCCAACTCCTGGACCTTGGCACCCATTTACTCCGTGCCGAACGCGCGGGCGACGCCACCACGGCATTCCACGCGGCCGGCGCCACCCGCTCGGCGACCTCACTCCCCGACCTGTTGTACGCCCTGCGCCGGCACGCGAATCTGCGACGGACAGCCCTCGACGGCGCGGCCCTCGAACGAGCCCCCGCCCGCATCCCCCCACTCCTGGACACCTTGGGCAAGCACGACGATTCCCGTGCACGCGAGAACGCCGAACACATCCTCGACACACTCGCCCGCCACCGCGATCCCCAGGAAGTGTTCGACATCGCAACCCTGTTCCAGCCCGCCCACGTTGTCACCTCCCGTCGCGCCACCACTCTCATCCGCCGCGTGGCCCGACATCCCCACTTCTCCCTCCACGCAGCCGCCCTGCGCCTGATCCATACCTCCTCGACCACCTCCCTGGCCGCCGTCGCACAACTGATCCTCCAGGCAGGCATCGACGGCGGCACCGACATCGTCGTGGCGATGACCACCCGGATCCACCACGTCCGCAGTCCCCACGACGCCGCCCGGTTCACCCAGATCCTCACCGGCTGGGGCGACGAGACGATCGACGCGCTCACCCTCGCCGAACTCACCGCACAGACCCCTCAGGTCTTCGCCGCGCGCACGGCCGCCCTCGACCCCGCCGCCCACCACACCGAGTCCCTGATCCGCCGCGCCGTCGATCATGCCGCTCGACACCGCCCGCCGGACGAATACCTGACCATCCACCAGATCTGGACGACACAGGAACGCGACGATCTGGCCGAACTCCTCCTGAGGCTCACCCTCACCCACAAACGGGATAGTCGACTGGCCACGCTCATGGCCCACTTCCGCGCCCACGCGGCGCCGGTGCACAGCCGGTTCGGCATGACCACCGTTGATCCGAGCGTCCCGACACCGGTCACCGCTCCGACACCGTCCGTCGAGCAGCCGGCGCCCGGGCCCTCAGCGACCCCGAAGCACACGCAATACCCGGCTCACGCCGACGCGACCCCACCCAACCGACCGCGCCGGCGCATCACAGGCAACCTGTGGCCCCGACGCCGACCCCCAGGAAACTGATCCGGGCATCAAGACCTGCCCTGATACCACCGCATACGGCGACGGCGAGCAGTCTGTCGGCCGGCCATCGCCCGCCCGGGGCGTGTCCACCGTCACGGCACCGACCTCGTTCAGGCCCTACAGTCCTCGCAGCGTCCGGCCGACGGACGCCTCCACCCGGCCGAGGACCGACCGAGACCGGCCGATCCCGTGCCCTCGCCCTCGCCACACACGCCGCATCCCGCCCGTCAGGAGTGAAGAGAGCCATGGGACACGCCACAGCGCCCGACGGGACCCGGATCGCCTATCAGGTCCGAGGCGAGGGGACTCCGCTCGTCCTGCTCGCGGGTCAGTCGAACAACCATCACTGGTGGGACGGGGTACGCGACGACTTCCACACCGCCCGCAGCACGATCACGATCGACTACCGCGGCACGGGCGAGAGCGACAAGCCCGACCGCCCTTACAGCACCGAGGACTTCGCCGGGGATGTCATCGCGGTGCTCGACGAACTCGGCGTCGACCGGGCCGACGTCTACGGTACGTCCATGGGCGGGCGCGTGGCCCAGATCCTCGCGACCCACCACGCGCACCGCGTGCGCGCCCTGGTGCTGGGCTGCACGTCACCCGGCGGACGGCACGGCGTCGAACGCGACAACGAGGTACGCAGATCACTGGCGCAGCCGCATCCGGGCGCGGCACGCCGAGCCCTGCTCGACCTGATGTACACCCCCGACTGGCTCGCCGCCAACCCCGGCCCCCACCGAACGCTCGGCGACCCGACCATGCCACCGCACGCCCGACGTCACCACCTGGCAGCCAGCAACCGGCACGACGCGTGGCACCTCCTGCCCGACATCGTCGCACCCACCCTGGTCGTGCACGGCAGCGACGACCTCCTCAACCCCACCGCCAACGCGCCACTGCTCGCAGCCCACATCCCCGACGCCCGCCTCCACCTGATCCCCGGGGCACGACACGCCTATTTCGAGGAATTCCGCACCACCGCAAGCCCCCTCGTCCTGGACTTCCTCACCACCGTGCCGCACCGATAGCCAATGGTGCCGGTGCCAACCACCACACGCGACGTGGTCCACTTCCGGCGGGCGACCCAGCAGACTCGCGCAGCCGACTCGGCGCGCCACCGACCGGGCACACGTCGCGCCGTCGATGTTGCCGGTCCCTGGCACGGGTGCCATCGATCCGCGACGGCCGGTACGACCAAGGCTGCGGCGGACGCCACCGGTCAAGACGAAGCCGCCGGCACATGAGGTCTTGCACGTGGTTCTGGAAAGCATGCCGGCGGGGGGTTCGGCGGATGGGTCACGTGGGAGGTCGACGAAGAGAGTCTCACCGAGGTGCGTGGTCTTCCAGTTCCCTGATGACCAGGTCCGCGGCATTGTGGCGGTCGGCCGGCCAGGTGGAGACCAGCCTTCCCAAGTACTCACGGTGGATGTGTCCGCCGACAACTCTTCTGTACGCAACGGCGTTCCGAGCCGCCCCGCCATCGCGCGTCATGAGTGGTTCGAGCGGACGAAAGCGGTTCCGCGCGCGGATGAACGGGTCCGGGCAGCGTCACGAGCGGGTGAACCGTTGCGGTGACCGGCGCGCCCGGAGCTGCCGCCTTTTTCCTGGCCCGCCGGGACGACACCCGCCTACGTTCGATCGAGTCGCCGCAACGCGACACGCATCGAGTCACGCCGCATGGCATACGTTCGAAATCCTGCAGGGGACCGTGGTCGCAACGACAGGCACACGGCCGGAAATCACGGTGATCACGGCCGTTCATCGGCCCGCCGTGCGATTCCTTCCCGAGGCCGGTGCGTCGTTGGCCGCGCAGACGACCTCCCTGACGTGGATCGTCTGCTACGACGGCGAAGCCGTTCCCTCGGAGTTGAAGGCCGCGGCCGACACGTTGCGAGGCCTCGTACCCCATGTCCGCGTCGTGGCCAGCGGGCGCTCGGGCGGCGCGGCGATGGCACGCACAACCGCCCTCGCGGCCGTGGACACCCGGTGGTTGGCGGTGCTCGACGCGGACGACGTCTGGCTGCCGGGCGGACTGGACGTCCTCGTACGCGCCGCCCACCGGAGCGAGGTGTCCTGGTCGGCGGGCAAGGGCGTGGACATCGTCGGCCCGAAGCACGTCCGGTATCCCGACTACCTCCAACCCGGACGCCAAAGGCCGGGGACGGTGTACGACGCCTACCAGGCGAACGGTTTCCTCCCCTTTCCGGCCGCCGCCGTCGTCTGGGACACCGAGTTGGTGACAAGTCTGGGCGGTTGGGCCGCGCTTCCCGCAGGGGAGGACACCAACCTCCTCCTGGCCGGCACAGAGTCGCGCCCGGGCCACTATCACGGAGGAACGGCGGTCTACGGCTACCGGAAATGGGCCGGGCAGACTACCGCCGCGTCCGAGTACCGCCGTACCGTATTGCCCTCCGACATCCTGCACGAGAGGCGGGTTTCGGCACTGCGGACACGTATACCCGGCAGTCGTGACACGTCGGTCTCGTCGGGCCGTGCACTCCGCGGCCCCGTGCACGCTGCGGCCGCTCGACACGAAGCCGTCGAAGTCGTCACCCGCACCGGTCGTCCGGAAGGGCCACGCGTCATGACCGAGCCATCCGCTCGGCCTGCCGCAGAGAATAGCCATCCGGAGTCGGCCCCGGGCCCCGGGCCGGTGCCGACGCCCGGACCGGGATCCATACCCGTGGCGCAGTCACCGATCCTGTGCAACGAACCCGGGTCCTTCGCCTGGAACGTTTTTCACGATCGCCACCCCGAACTGCTCGGACAGTTGCGCGAAGACCTTCCGCTCCCCCCACAACGATGGGAAGCGCTGGAGGCACTGATCGAGGAGACCCTCACCGGGACCATCGAACCGCCGAGGCCGGGTGCGCACGACGCCACGGTGTGGGCACGCTGGAGCGAGGGGTACGTCGGCCGCCCATGGGCCGACGCCCCGTTCCTGTGGGCGGAGAGCTACTTCTACCGCCGCCTCCTCGACGCGACCGGGTACTTCGAGGCCGGACCGTGGCACGCGCTGGATCCCTTCGGCCCGGCCAAGACCACCGAACTCCATGACCCGACGGTCGACAGTGAACTCGCGGGGCTGGACGCGCTCTTCGAACTCACATCCGCGAAGCGTCGGGAGGCGATGGTCACCGCCTCTCTATGGGGCAATCGTGCCGACCTCGGTTTTCGGATCACTGCGGGTCAAGCCCTTGTGCTCGACGCGGACTCGCTCGTGGTGGCCGACGACCGCGCCGCGCTGTGGACCCACCTCGACGAGCAGACGCTCGATCGAGTGTGCCTGGTCGCCGACAACGCGGGCCGAGAACTCCTGGCCGACCTGGTCCTGTTGGACTATCTGCTCCACGAGGCTCACGCCACCGAGGCCGTCCTGCACGTCAAACCGCAGCCGTACTACGTCTCGGACGCGACCACGTCGGACGTGCCCGCGTGCCTGCGCCGACTACGCCGGGCCCCCGGACAGGCGGCGCGCGTCGGCGACCGACTCTGGCACGCCATCGAGTCCGGTCGTCTCGAGATCCGCGCGCACCCGTTCTCCTGCGCGCCCTTGTCGTACAGGCACATGCCCGACGACCTGCGCAGGGACTTCGCGTCGTCGACACTGACCATTCTCAAGGGCGACCTCAACTACCGCCGCCTGGTCGGCGACGTGCACCGGCCCGCCACCACCCCGTTCGCCGAGACCGTCGAGTACTTTCCCTCATCGGTCGCGACCCTGCGAACCCTGGAGTCCGAGGCCGTGGTCGGCATCCACGAACGGACCTTGGCCTCCTTGAACGCCTCCGGAGAAGACTGGCGGACCAGCGGTACGCACGCCCTGATCCAGTTTCGACAATAGGCGCACGGCGCTGTCACCGCCGGGTTCCCCCACCACAACACGGTAGAGAATGCGGCAGGCCACTCGGGAGAAGCCTGCCGCGCCATCGAGGCACACGGGCCGGCCCGGGATCCCCGGCCACAGGGCGAGAGCCTGGGCCGGGGCCATCCAAGTACACGCCGGATCCAGCAGGAACGGAGACGATGATGCAGCAGTGGGTGACGGTGTCCGTGCCGGAGTTCGGGTCCGGCTACTACCGCTTCCGCGAACTCGTCGGCGAAGTGCTCGACGCCGACGCCACCGATGCCGACATCGACGATGGCGAAGTGCGAGTTCGGGTCATCGGTCCCCGTGCCGAGGACGAGATCGTGATCACGGATCACCGACAGGTGAAGCCGATCGACGATTTGGCGGGAACATTGCGGACCCAGATCGCACGGGATCACGAGACCCTGGAGAACAGAGAGATCTTTGCGTTCTTCGTGGAGCGCATCGACCTGCCGGGCGACGACCCGAGCGCCGAATGGGACGCTTTCCTGGCGCACGAGACGCAGGTGAAGGAACGCGTGGATGCCCTCAAGGCCGACGCGCTCGGCGCGTTCGATCAGCGGTTGGCGGGGCTGCCGGCAGCCGAGTTGATGGCGGCCATCAGCGCGAACCCTTCGCGTTTGCTGCCGGACACCGCCGGACCGAGAGATGGTCGCGCCCACGACAGCCTGGATCACACGCCCGAGGAAAGGCTTTTGGCGGCGATCGACGACGTCCCGTTGGGACCGTCGCGGTGGGAGCGGGCACAGGAGCGCATGTACGTCGCACGGGCTGCGGCCGATGAGCGTCCCCGCCGGGAGTGGGTAGCGAACATCGCTCGGGCGGAGGGGCACGCGGCGCTGCGTGCCGCGGCTGCGGAGCGCGTACGGCAGGACCGGCCGGTGATCGAACGGCGTTTCCGCGACGAATGGGGAGTGGAACTGCCCGACTCGATCTTCACGTGCTGGGAGTTCCTGTTGTCGCTGGGCCCGGTGGAACGGCAGACGTTCGAACAGGACCTGAATCTGAACGCCTGCGGGATCCTGGACTTCTTCGACGACCCGGACTGGTCCCCGGCCGAGTGCGACCCACGCATGCACCGGCGCTACTACTGGGACCCGCCGGAGTTCCTCATCTTTCTGGAGGGCGGCTACCCCGGTGAACACTACGGGCTGTGGTTCGATGATGGTCGTACCTGCGCTGGAGTCGTCGGGCACAGCCCCAAGGACGCCTCCGACTTCGGCCTGCCCGGAGGCGTCACGCCGTTGCAGGTCGTCCGCGACCGGATCGAGACCTGTGTCATGCACGACGACGGCGATGAACCGGAGAGGAGCCGTCGGCTTTGGCTGCTTCGCCGGACGCTGATGGAGTACGAGACCGCCGAATGGCCGGAGACTGGCCGCGAGTACGAACTGCGGCCGTATCCGCACGCCGAGGAGTGGTACCACAGCGCCGACACGACGCGAATCACCACCCTCGACGGCGCGGGCGCGCTGGTCACCGGTGAGACCGTACTTGCCCGCGGACCGCAGAGGGCGAGCGAGGAGCGCGCCCTGACCGAGCGGATCCGCACAGCCCTCACCGGGGACGAACAAGCTTTGGAAGCCCTTGTCGCCGAAGCGAAGCGTCGATGCGCGGCCGGCGACCCCGCCGAAGCGCTCGCCTTGGGGCGTGATCTGCACTTCGTGAGCGACGACGGTGCGGAACGCCGCAGCCGCATCGCCGACCGCGAGCGCCACGCCGCGGAGTTGCTCGCGATGGCGTACCGCGCTCTCGGCCGAGACATGCTCGCCGAACTCGCCGAACTCGACTATCGCGAACGCGAACTCCCCTACGCCGGAGCGTGGCATGGTCGACCGTGAGCCGACCTGCGCGGAGCCGCCCGGCCAAGAGCGCTCCCTTCTTCGGGAGACGACCAGGACGTCCGGACGATGCTGGACTGGCTGGAGAACCGGGGTACCGCCTGGAGGCAGGCAAGGGTCGACTGCGTCGCGGGCATATACGGCGGGCTCGATCCCGACGAGACGTGGCTGCCGGCCGACGCTCTCGGAGGCCTTCCGCTGCCACACATCGACGCGACCCTTCCGGCCATCGCCGCCGGCCGTGTCGCCGCGACGGGAGCGTGTGCCGGCGGAAACGGCTGCGTACTCCTGCCCGCTGTGCTCCGAGCTTTCGCATGGCTCGCGACGACGCAGGGGCGTGGATTGTTGTGGGGGCTGGATGTGACGCCCCCGCGTGGGCGCGGCTCATTTCATCACATCCTTGATGACCGATGTCACCGGGTTCGCCGAGGCGACCGTGCCGATTCTGCTGCTGACCTGCGGAGTAGGGGCGGCCGTCGGCAACATCCTGGGCGGCCGACTGTCCGACCGCGCGCCCATGGCCGCGCAACTCGGCCTGCTCGCCGGGCTCTCGACAACCCTGGTACTCCTGTGGGCGGTCAGCGGGACCAGGACCCCCACCGCCATCCTGGTCTTCGTCCTCGGCGCGCTGGGCTTCGCCATCGTCCCCGGGATGCAGGCCAGGGTTCCTGACCACCGCCGCCGGGGCACCCACCCTGGCCATGGCGGTGAACGCCTCCGCCTACCAACTCGCCGCCGCCCTGGGCGCCTGGCTCGGCGGCCGAGTCGTCAACGCCGGCCCCGGCCTGCGCGCGATCTACCTCTTCGCCGCGATCCACCGAGCGTACGCCGGGGAGTTCCGCCGCTGCGAGTGTGCCGCTCCCTACCCGTGGTGCACGAAACACGTACGCACCCTCGGGACCTATACACCCTCGGCACGCCCCGAGAGTTCCCGACATGAGGTGGCCTCACGGCGTACCCTCGACGATGTCGGACCGAGGGAAGGTCAGACTTGCAACCCCGCAGCCGATGGGGGCATTCATGTCGGTCGATTGCGATGACCATGGTCCCATCGCACGGCGATCCGAGTAGGCGTCGTGTCGACGGCACGAGCCGAGTACCTGGACCGACTCCGCGGACACCTCACGGCGAACCAACTTCAGCCCGAAGGTGAATGGCTTCCACGGGCAAGACGGCTCTCAGATGCCTGGCCGGGTGCGGCGACCCTGACCTCGGCCGCTCACCGGCCGACCGTGAAGGCGGCGATCGTTCACGCGGGTCTCCCGGATCCACTGGACGGACAGGACCGGGCCGACGTCACCGACGAGGAAGTGTGTCAGGGATACGCGGCCGCGGCCGTGCTCTTGGCGACCGCAGCCGCGCTGTGGTCACCCCGCAACCGCTGGCCCCACCTGCGCAACGGTCCGTCCGTCGGGCATGCGCTCGGGACGGTCCCGACTCGGCACCTCGACGATGACACGCTGCAACGCCTGCTCCACCTGCTGCTCCAAGAGCGTCCCGAAGGACTCTCCGAGCTCGTGCTATACCTCCCGCACAGCCGGGTCGGCCGCGTCGACCTGATGAGCGTGGCGGTGCCCGCCTACGTGATGGCCGGCCCGCCGAAGCCCTGGGAGTGCACGGGCACGTACCCAGACCGTGGCATCTGGCTCACGTTTCACAGCGATGTTCGAGACCTTCGCCCACCGGGCGTCGGCGGCGGCGACCACGGCGGCCCGTACCTTGGCAGGAAGAACCCGGACGTCCACCCCCACCTGCGACGCTCACCGCGCCGTGCATAGACCCCACACAGCCTCCCGAGGATCGAGGCCCGAGCCACCGCGTGCGGGGAGACGCGGGAAGGGCCGCCCACCCGCAAGCCGCGTCACCAACCTCCCGGGTCAATGCACCTGGTGTGGGTTTGCCGTCTTCGGACATTCCGCTAAAGGGTGTCTCGCAACTCTTCGCCATCGGGCTGGCCCTGCACAGTGAGCTTGCCCATGGGTTGAACCGGAGGGTGTCCGCGGCGGCGTTCCTGAAGCTCGCCGAGGGCCTGTTCATCGACCCGAAGATCGTGGTGCCGACGGCGGAGAGGCGGGCGCGCTCCGGGCTGGGGCGTACGACGGTGAGTCAAGCGCTGAACGGTGCGGCGGTGCCCTCGGAGGCCACGGTCGTGGCATTGGCGAGGGCGCTGCGCACCGACGCGGCACCGTTGCTCGACCTGCTTGCCGGGAGTTCGCAGCAAATCGGTCTTCCGAGGCCTCTACCGACCCGGATACCTCCGCAAGCGTCTTCGGCACGGGCTTTCGAGAAGCGGTACTCGGCATACGTCGCAAACCGCCCCTCGAGCCTGACGGTGTTCGGATTGGATCTGCGTGGGATGCATCGGGCCACTTGGCCGTTGCACGCGGCTTATCCGAGTCTCGAGTTGGCGACGGCACAAAAGGAACGCCCGGGTCGGCGCCGGCGTGATCGCTGGGCCGGCGCCGAAGCGGAGCACGTACCGTCGATGGCGGTCGAGCGTGCAGAGCGAGCGTTGATCGGCCGTACGCGAGTGTTGCTGCGTGGGCATGCGGGCGGCGGCAAGACGACGTTGCTGCAATGGTCGGCCGTGTCCGCGGCGTGCGGGAAGGTACCGGCCGATCTGGTCGGATGGAGGGGGCGCATTCCGTTCCTGTTGCCTCTCCGGACCTTGCTGCGGCATGGACCAGGACCCGACACGCCTTCATTCACCCGCCACGGATCGAGCCGCCACCCGACAGGGTCGGACCCTTCCCATGTCGGGCAGCGTTCCACCCGCCACGGCCACCTTGGGCGATTCGGCGTCGGCGTGTCGGGTCGGTGTCGGATCACCCGGCCGACACGCCGCTTCGCTGCGGCCCGCCACGCCACGACCACGGAAGTCCCGCCTGTTCCTTCGACCCGTAATGAACACAGGGCCCGCGACCCGACACGGTTTCGGTTCACGACCGAAAAACCCGCGCCCCGGGCCGGCTCTCCCGCAACGCCGGACACACCGGTCGGAACTTTCCGGAACGCTCACGGCGGCCGACAGCGCGACTCCGCGATACATACGAACGCTGCCCGATGTGTGACGGCCCGACACGACCACCCGACACGCGCCGGCCGCTCTATCGCAGCCGGACATGACGGATCCCCGCCAGGCCGCCAACGTCGTGTCGGGTGAAGCGTCCCCCGACACGCACCCGACATCGAGCCGGTGGCGCGCCACGGATACCCGACACGGCGCGGCGGACCCGACGGGACCCGCCACGTGTGACGCTCCGACCCCCGGATACGACAACTCACGAGGGTCGGCGGCGAGTCGCCCCCCGACAGGAACCCGACACGACCCGACATCTTTACCCGGTAAAGATCCACACCGCAGGGCACGAGACCGGCTCCCTTTCCGGCGAACAAGCAGACCGCCCACCCGCCTTTACCGGGTAAAGGCGACCTGGCGGTCAGGCCGTGAGGAACTCCAAGAAGAGCCTGGCCGGCTCCATCCACGAAGCCTTCGCCCGGCACGTGCGGCTGCTCCGCCATTCCGGTCGGACCGGGCACCCCGCCAAGGCAAGCTCGGGGCGCGTTCGACAATGTCTCGCCACTCACACCAGGCCAAGCCTTCTTTACCGGGTAAAGATCTGCGGCTTCCTGGGCGGCAGCCGCTCGGCCCGGGGCCCTGAAGCGGATGTCGCTGTCGAGGGCGGCGCCGGGGATATGTGGGGGCTGACCGGGCCGGCGCTGCGTCGGAAATGTGACTCATGACGCCCCGGTCCATCAAGACTGCCAGAGACTTCCAGCCGACCGGCCGCTCGTTCATCCTGTGCGCGTTGCACCATCTGGGAACGGGGGATCTCGCCTCCGTGCCCCGCCGGTGGATTTCGCCGACGCGGGGAGCACCACCGACGCGATGACCGCGCAAGGACCCATGGACGCCGAACGGCCCGCCTCGCAGGAAGACGGGCCGCCATGCCGAGCGTGATCTTTACCGGGTAAAGACCTCGAACCGAGCGGTCAGCTCGTGAGGGAGTCCAACAGCAGCGAGGCCAGTTCCTCTATGGCCTCACGCTCCAACACCTGGCACAACTGCTCGGCCATCTCGGCCGGGCTGGACACCCGGATCACCACAGCCGACGATCGTGCGACGGATGGCGTCCCACCGGGAATCCTCGGCGAGGCCGCCTCTACCGGTTGAAGATCGGCGATTTCCTGCGGCGGCTGCCGCTGGGCCGGTGCCTTCGGAGCCGATTCAGGTGCGGGTGCCGAGGTCGATGCCGTGGGCGAGGTCGATGCCGTGGGCGACGGAGGGAAGCTCACCGGAGCGGCCTCCGTCTTTACCCGGTAAAGATCCTCCAGCGCGGCGATCTGCTTCTCCGGGGGGAGGTTGCCGATCGACCGGGCCTGCTTCACGCCGAACACGCCGTCGTTCGTGGCCAGTCGCTCCTGGAGTTCGGGGACCAGCTTGAGCAAGGCCCGACGCTGCGAGACCCAACCCTCGGACCGCCCCAAGACCTTGGCCACCGCCGACGCCGTGCCCAGTGTGGCCAGCAACTCCTCGAGGGCGCGGGCCTGCTCCAACGGCGCGAAGTCCTTGTGCTGGACGCTCGTGACGAGGACGCTCACCCGGGCGGTGACGTCGTCGCGGACGCGTTCGTCGTCGACGACGCACGCCAGGTGCGATCCTCCGGACAACTCGACGGCCCGCCTGCGCCGGTTGCCGTCCATGACGACGTACCTGATCGCGGACGCTTCCTGAGGACTCGCCGCCCGATCCGGGTGGATGGTCAGATCGGCGGCCTTGTCCGGATACACCTCCAGGAACGCGTCCTTCGTGACGAGCGTGGCAACTGCGGCCTGGCCGATCTGCTCCAGGGAGGACATCAGTTCGGAGACATCACCGAGTTCCTCGCGTGGATTGAACGGGTTGTAGGCGATCTCGCGCAGCGCGACCTTGAGGCTCGCCCCGACGGCGGGAGCATCCGGACCTTCGGCCCGGGCCACCGAGACGAGCGGGGCGGGCACTCGTGGCAGGGTGGCCAGCACGCGGGAACGCGCGGCGTCGTCACGCGCGGTCTGCGCGAGTCCGCCCAACTGCACACGCTTCGAACTGCCCATCAGGCCGCCTTCGCCTTCTTGCGCGAGACCTTGGGCTTGGCCCCGAGGCCCAGTTCCATGCCCAGCCGGAAGAAGTCCTGTGCGGCCTCCAGGGAGACGCGGTTCTTCGGGTACTGGGTGACGACCAGGCCGTCGGCCGCAGCGCGGGCGTGGACCTTGTAGTGGCGTACGACGGTCTCGGCCCTGTTCCAGCCGTGCGCGTCGATGAAGTCGATCGTGCCGTCCCGATCAGTCTCGCCGTCGCGCGGATCCCAGTTGTTGACGATGACGGTGTACGGGAGTTCGCGGGGCTTGATCGCGAACTCGACCGTGTTCGTCGTCGGGATGTAGCACAGCGGTTCACATTCCATGGGCACGATCACCTGGTCCGCGACCTCGAAGACCGCCTCCAGGATGTCGGCCGTCTCCGAGATGCCCCAAGGGCGTTCGGGGTGCTGTGGGTTCGCCGGGGGAAACCACCCCGGCGTGTCGATGAAGATGTCGTCGTAGTCGGTGTTGTGTCGCAGACCCAGAATGACGTCGGCGTCGAACACCTCGGTGAAGTGGAACGGGAGCTTCTCGCCCACCCGATCCGCCCACCACGGGGCCGAGCCCTGCGGATCGCAACTGACGACGAGTACGGAGCAACTCCCGTCCTTGCGCGGTTTGCGCACGTCCGCGGTGACCGCGGCGAGGTTGACGGCGAGCGTCGACTTGCCGACGCCGCCCTTCTGGCTCACGACAACATGAGTTCTTGGCACGGGTACTTCCCAACGGTTGGTGTAATTCCCCGGTGCATCCGCAGAGCGGAGCGGCATGAACTATGCCATCCCCGCCTGCCCTCGAGGGACCATCCACGCCCATGCGCACTCAGATCGGGCGTACATCACATGCAAGACGGCGCATCTTTACCCGGTAAAGATCCGTCGTGTCGTCCGAAGGCTCGGGTCGAGCCGCGTCCGACGTCCGGGGCTGCCGTGGGCACCCGCCGACCCGGCGCTCTGAACCACGACCGGCCTTCGGTGCGTGTCGCCAGACGGAGCGACCAAAGCGACTCGGCATCGGGATTACCCGCACATACTTCGAAATCACCACCGCCGGAACGTGCGGCTGGGCCGGCGAGCGCACTGGGCCCAATCGTCGTCGCGGGCACGTTCGTTCCTGCAGAAGTGATTCGAACTCGAAACGTTGAGTAGGTCCGGGCCTTCTCCGAGACCCACAACGCTCCGGCCGAGGCACGCCCGTACCCCGCTTCAAGCTGCCGGCCGTTACGCCGGGACGCGCGCCTCGGCCGATCCGGACGAGGCTCGTGCCGGGCCGAATCGGTAGTCAAGGAACATCGAGACGAAAACTTGGCGCCGAGGTCTTCGCGTGACTATGGGTGCTTGCTAGGGTCGCGAACGCTCCAAGCGGCGCACCGGGCAGACGGGGGATCGAGTGGGCGGCCATGGTCAGCCGAAGTGGGCTTGGTGGGTGATCGGGATCGTCATCCCGGTCATCGGCATCGCGGTGACGATCTGGGCGGCCGGCGGTCTGTCGTTCGGTGGAGGCGGCGGCTCGGGCGAAGCCGCATCGGGCGCCGCGCGCACGCCTTCGCGGACGCTGTCGGCGACGCCCGGTGGTTCCGTCCCCGACCTTCCTCGGAGGACCTCTCCACCCGCCGACACACCGCCCCAGACCCCGATCGGATCCGCCGAACTCGTGCTGGAACCCGGGCTGTCGTACCTGGACTTGGATGCCGGGCCTCCCATGGCGATGCCGTCCGCCGCGGGTGCCGATCTCGTGGCGCTGTTCGACGCCCGCCCACCGTCACTGGCTACGGAGGGCCCGACCACGAAGGTCGCTCGCCTGTCCCAAGGCTTCCGCACCGCGACGCCCGCGGAATGCAGGGCCGCGCTGGCAAAGTACGGCAGCAGCCAGGCCGTTGCCGCCACGGTGGGGACGCGTTACTGCGTGGCGACCGACGAGGGCCACGTGGCGTACTTGGAGGTCGTCCTCGGGGTGCCCATCGAGCCGCATGTGCGCGTGAAGGCGACGGTCTGGGAGTAGCGCGCCGTACGAAGCCGGCGCGGCCACGGCGATCGGCCGCCTACCCCTTGGGGAGCGTGATCCCCAGTTCGCGCATGGCCTCGGACGGCGGACCGCCCTCGGAGCGCTCGGTCTTGTGTCCGGGAACCTTCGGCTCGAGCGTGCGGGGGTCGACCGCCTCGGAGGGGGCGCCGGAGACGTAGGCGCCGGAGGGGGCCTGGTCGCGGTCGTGGGGGGCGAGCCAGAAGACGCGGCGGCGGTAGGTGCCGGAAGCTCGGGAGGCTCGGGCCTGGGGGCCGAGGGTGGCGTAGCCGATCATGCGGCCGTCGCGGTGGAAGGCGGGGGTGCCGGTACGGCGTGGGAGACGGTCGAGGACCTGGCGGACGTAGTCGAGGTCGGTGGGGTCCTCGAGCCAGACGATGCCGGTCTCGTGGGCGATCTGGTCCGGCGTGATCAGCGCGCTCACGGGGTCTCCTCGGTGTCGTCGAGCAGGCCGATGCCCGGGTAGTACTTGCGTTGGTTGGACGTGGTCATCTGGCGGGGCGAGGTCAATCCGACCGTCTCTCGGATCCTCGCCGCGAACGCGCGTGCGGAAACCGGCGAGGTGTCCTCGAAACCGCACCAGGTGCGATACGCCGCGTACAGGCCGGTCTGCTCGGCGCGCATGCCCGCGGCGAGGGTGCAGCGTTCGTCGACGAAGCGCCCGATGTGGTCCTCGGTCTCCGCGTACGCGTGGGTGGCGACGCGTACGCGGGGCGGGCCGGTGAGGTCGCGGTCGCCGGTGAGGTAGCGGCGGGCGCCCTCGACCAGCCAGGCCAGGATCCCGGGGCCCTCTTCGGAGACGAGGACCTGGGCGAGGTTGTCGACGCGGTGCTCGTCGGCGACCACACGCTCGAACGGCACCAGGCGCATGCGCCGCCAGAACGCAAAACCACCCGAGGTGACTTCGGGGCGGTGGTTGCCCAACAGCCAGAGCTTATGGGTGGGTTCGAAGCTGAAGAAGTCCTGCCGCATCCGCCGGGCCTTGAGCCGGTCGCCGCCGGTCAGCAGCTTGAAGCGGGCTTCGTCGAAGCGGTCGCCGGGCTTGAGTTCGGAGCAGACGATAACGCGGCGCCCGTGGAGTTCGGCCAGGTCGGTGGGGTGACCTTCGAACGGCTTGGCCATCAGGAACCCGGGCGGGGCGGCGTCGGCGTAGTCGCCGAGCAGCGTCACCAGCACGTCCAGCAGGACACTCTTGCCGTTCTTTCCGAGGCCGTACAGGAACGGCATGATCTGTGCCCCGACGTCGCCGGTGACCGAGTACCCGAGGAGCAGGTGCAGGAAGTCGATCATCTCGGCGCCTTCGGCGTCGTCGCCGAAGGTGTCGGTGAGGAACCGGTTCCACCGCGGGGTGGGCATCGAGCTGGGGGCCACGGTGCACGAACGGGAGTGGTTGTGCTTTTCCGGATCGGGGGCGGCGACGGCGCCGGTGTGCAGGTCGACCACGCCGCCGGGGGTGCACAGGGCGTAGGGCTCGGCGTCCAGGTGTTCGGCGCGCAGCACCATGCCGGGGGCCGCCTGGGCCTGCATCAGCAGGGATTTGAGGCCCGACGTGGACAGCGATCGGCGGCGGTGCTTGCGCAGTTCCGCGTCGGAGTGGGTGCGGTGGGGATCGGAGGTGGCAAGGGTCTCGGCCATGTCTCCGGCCGCCCACAGCACGGTGTCGTCCTCGTCGAGTTGCCAGCGATGTCCGGCCCAGCGGTACCAACCCAGGCCGGGGACGTGCCGGAAGTCGGCGCCGTACAGCGCGACGAAGGCCTTCGCGTTCCCTCGGTCCGAGAGCGAGTCGGGGACCAGCCCGAGACTGGTCGCGCCGCCCGGACCGGGAGTGGCGGTGGCCGGGGCGGTGTCCTGTCCCGGGAAGAGCGGCAGGGTGGCCTGATCCGCGAGGATCCGGGCGGCGGCGGCCGCGGCGTCGAAGCGGGAGCGCGGAGTACCGCTCACGGGCGGCCTCCGGGGTTCAGCGGCCTGGCCCGGCCGGCCGTCATGCCGCCGCGAATGGTGGACAGTGATCGCTGCACGTGCCCGGGACGGGCGTGCTCGGCGGCTTCCAGGAGCAGGCGTTCGGCGTCCGCGGCGTCGAGGTGGCCGGCGGCGACCAGGCCGCCGGCGGTGTAGGCGGCCCGGTTGAGCTTGTCGTTGAACGCGGCGCCGGACGGTACGAGCGCACAGTCCGCGACCTCCTGCAGCACCGTGGCCAACGCTTTCGCGGCGACGTTCGCGTACCCGCCCGCCGCGGCGACCGCGAGCCGGGCCCGGGGCGGCACCGGATGGGGCGTGCCCGGGAGGTCGGGACGGTCCGCGTGGCCGGTACGGGCGAGTTCGGTGGCCAGCCACGTCGGGAGCAGGGCGGGTATGCGGCAGGTGCCCACGGGGGCGTAGACGCCCGTCGCGGTGTGGGTGCCGGGGGCGACGATGTAGCCGCCGACGCCGCGTACGTCCACCTGCCAGGCTAGGGCCCGGCCGGTGCTCGAGCCGCTGGAGCAGAGCCATTTGCGGGTCGGCGGTGTGCGGTACCAGATGTGCATGCCGCCGGAGGGGGTCCGCACGCGGAGCGTGTCTTGGTCCTGGGTCGGATTCGGGGCCCCGCGCAGCGCGGCGAGCAGGGCCAGGCTGTCGAAGCCGCTCGCGAGGCCGGTCAGGTCGACGTGTTCGCCGATCGTGATGCCCGGCAGCAGCCGGTCCCGCCCGGGCAGGGTGGCGTCGTGGGCATCGACGTCGATGACGACCAGGTCGGCCGGGCCGCATGCCACCCCGACACCGAATCTTGATCCCCCGCCCCACCAGGCGCGGATCCGCCGCGGGTCCAGCGTTGCCGCGTGGAAGCCGTGGCACCAACGACCGGCCGCCAGGCACGGGCAGTGGAGGTGGGTGTGTCCGGGCTCGTGACAGGCTTCGCAGTTCGCGGGAGGCGTCTTGCGTAGAGGGGCCAACGGATGTACCGGCCATCCCGACCGCGCGCACCATCGCGCCACGGCCAACGCCTCGGGCACCGCCGCCCGTTCCTTCCCGACCATGCCGGCCTCCCCCACACGCCATCCGCAGCTTCGACCGGCGGTCGAGGCTCGGGAGCGACCGAGGCGACGATCCGACAGGACCCGCCGGTCGCTGCGGTCTTGCGGCCCGGACGGCCGGGCCGCCGTACACCGATTGGCCCCGGCCCGACCCGGGCCGTTGGCACACGGTTGCCGACTGCACCTGTCGATCGGGCGTCTTCCTTTCGGTCGCTGACCGAAAGGCCAGGTCAGAGCGTTGTGGAGCGACGGTAGCGACCGAAGCGACTGAAGCTCCCAATTGCTTCCAGGCACGTCAGGGTAGCGGAGACCCCCGACGACGACGGCCCGGACCGCCGTTCTGCGGATCAGCGACCGAACGCCGTCGGGTTCAGCGACTGAGTCGCTTCGGTCGCTGAGCCCGCCTTTCTGAAAAAGACCAGGTCACAGCCCCAAGAGCGACGAATCAGCGACTGAAGCGACTGAAGATCGGACTCTATGACGCACACGCGCGCACGCGAATGTCATCATAATTGGGAAGCTCAGTCGCTTCAGTCGCTGTCAAGCGCATCAGAGGCCCCTGACCTGCGGTTTTGCCGAGCGACTCAAGGAGCGACCGAAGCCGTACGGTCGCTCGTCCCCCTGCCCCAGCAGATTCGACACCCCCGGGGGAGTACCCAACAAGGGAAAAACGCGCCTCGTCTTCGGAACTTCGGTCGCTTCGGTCGCTACCGTCGCTGTTTCCGGCCCCTCGCTCGGCGCCGACGGGTACTCGCGATAGGCCGGTCAGGGTGGTGTGCGGCTCCACAAAATGACGAACGTGGAGTTCGACGCGGTGGCGAAGAGGCCCCTCACCTCGGAACGCATGGTCATCGTCACTGCCCCGCTCCCGTCCCGGCCGTGGCGTTCGGGCGCGAACCGTGGCGTGATGTCGGTGGCCGGGTCTACCGTGCGAGTCCTGGCGGAGTCGGCCCGTCGGCGGAGCCCGGTTGGGAATGGGTCAGCGACGTGCACACGGGCAACTCCTGCGCCAGGCCCAGCGAAGAGAGCGCGACGGTACGCCCGGCTGGCGATCGGGCCGCGGCACACGACGACCCTGGTGCGCTCACGAGCACAGGCCCCGGAATGATCTCGGAATCGTCCTGTAGTGGGTCTATAGTGATGCTATGACATCGACGACGATCCAGGTTCCCCGGGAGACCCGCGACCATCTCGCCGAGCTCGCCAAGGAACGAGGCCTGAGCATCGGGCAACTGGTCGAGGCGCTCGCGGCCGAGCAGCCCACCGCTGCGCAGCGGGCCGAGCGTCTGGCCGCGGACCGCGAGACGGTGCGCTCGGTGATCGGCGTCCCGATCAGCGACGAGGAGTTCGAGCAGGCCCCCGACATCCTGGCCAACATCCACCGGATCGCCGCAGAGAAGGCCCGGAAACCCCTCGCGTGATCATCCTGGACACCGGCGCGGTCAAGGCGCTCGCCGCCGGCCACAAGACGCTCAACCTCCTCGCCGGCAACATGGCCCGCACCCCCGGCGACCACCTCGTGATCCCCGCCCTGTGCCTGACCCAGGCCGAAGCCGAGGAGCAGGACGTCTCCCGCCGGGTCCTGGCCCTGACCAGTGTGAACGTCGATCCCCTCGACACCGTCGCGGCCATCGGGGTCGGCACCATGATCCGCGACGGCCTCGGCGGACCCGACACCTGCCACGCCTTGTACTGCGCCCTCCCCCGAGCCGAATTCACCGGCATGTCCATCCTGCTCACCACACACGAGGACGCCTACCCGCCCGGCATCATCACTGTCGACATCGACTCACCCGGCATGCTCGGACACTGGTAGAACACGCCACATTCGCGGCCCGGTCGGTAGAACTTGATCTGGTCGATGTGCTTGATGCGCGGCAGGTGACTCCTCCGCTGTGGGCCGAACATGATTGACGACGCCGACCCTCCGGCCAGGTCAGGAATGCGGCGGGGAGCTGTCCGCGTCGGCGGCTACGGTGGCGATCATGGACATCACCGAGGCCAACCACACCTGGCGGACAGTGCTCGCCAGCAGTGACCACGTCGGCGTCGAACAGTTGCTGCGGCGCGACACCCGACTGATGCTGCTGGGCGACGAATGGTCGGGACCCTTCAGACGGTGGAGACGGCCGAACTGAGGGGGCTCGTGCTGCTGGGCGACGATGGCGACGTCCCGTTCGCGGCGGACGCCCCGTGGCCCATGCCGGCCGGCACGGGCCTCTCCGACGCCCTGGAACGCGTGTGGGCATCGGTCGCCGGAAACTGCCCGGGCTTCCTCACGGCGCTGCGTACGGAAGTGCTGGGCCTGGCGCTCGTCGTGATGAAGGGCAGGTACCTGCTCGGGTACCTGCTCGGGTACCTGCACCTCGCGGATCGTTCAGGGAAGTTGCCGCTCGACCTGAAGGACCTGGCCCCGTATCCCGGGTCGAACTCCCTGACCGTGCTGTGGGGAACGGCCCGACCCGTCTCGGCCCGACCGACGTCGTCCTTCCTGGATGAACCGCTGCCCGTCGGCGTTCGTGACCTCGCCGCAGTCCACGCTTCCCTTGCGTCGTTCGACTTCGACCTGCGCCTGGACCACTTCACTACGACGCTCGGCGCCACGACCCTCGCGGACTACGAAAGAGAAGACCCCGCCGACTACGAACCGGACGGTGTCGCGCAGTCGGGCATCAACGGCACCTCCGAGCGACCCGGAGAGTCCTTCACCGAATGCGGATCTCCGCGCCGGTGACGGCACGACGGCCGGTGCTGCCAAGGGCACTCGGCCGCCAGAACTGCCCCGGGCCGCAGTTGGCGAGGCCCGCCACCCGCAGGAGTTCAGCGCGGCGAGGTCACGACGGTGAACCGCACCCCGACGTGCGCCGTTGTGGTAGACGCGCGGGTCACGGTCGAAAGTGGAAGCGCCTGGTGTCCAGGTCCATGCTGGGCGGCAGCGGGATGCCCATGACGGTCTCTCCGTTCCGTGTCACTGCCCGCCAGCGGCGAAAATCGAGGAACCGCAGGTACTCCTCCACTTTTGCCGAGTCGGAGCCTTGCCACGGAGCGAGCCAGGGATCGTCCCGGTCCGTGCCCTCGCCGGAGCCCTGGAGTCCCCTCAACACGTCGACATACAGCGCGAGGTCCGTCTCCTGGTAGCGGCCTTCGTCCGGATGGTGTGGGCAGTAGTCGAACTCGAGGTCGGCCTCGTGGAAAATCTCCACGAACTCACGCCACAGCGCGAGAGCCGGGCCGTCGACAATCGTTCCCCCATAGTGGGGGTAGGTGTCCTGTACATCGTCGAGAACAATCCCGGCGAGTAACTCCCCGTCGAAGTACACGAGCACATCAGCTTGCTGATCACCCTTCAACGTGATCGGCACGTCCGTCATAGCCTTCCATTCACCTCATCGCCCCAAGCGGCACGTCGCGGCCGCGACCTTGACCCGTGTGTTCGCGGATGACGCCAGGCCCGCACCCCTGCCCGAAGCCGGCGGCCGCCGCATCGACCGCGCTGCTGCCCATGCCGCCGCCGAAGTCGAGTATGCCCGGCCCTCAAGGAACCAGCCTCCGGCTACAGCGAGATCGCTCCCGGAACCGGCATCGCCAAAACCTCGGCTCCGCTGCCTCGCGCTCCTGTCCGACGCGCGCCCAACGTGAAAGATGCCCACACTCCGGCCGCTCCACGGCTGCTTTCCGCCAGGCATAACCCGTTGTCCGGGATTTGTGGTCCTGACAAGATCGGTTGGCGCGGAGCAGCTCGGGTGCGCTGCAGTCCGTGCCCCTGCAGCCGCACCGTTTGCCGTGATGGAGCCCTGTGGTCACAGTCCGCGTTCCCGGGTCGAAGTCCACCACTGCCCGCGCGCTGTTTCTCAGTGCCTGCGCGGACGGCGTGTCCATGCTCCGACACCCGCTCGTCTCCGACGACACGGAAGCATTCGCCGAAGGACTGGGCGCCGGGTTACACGGTGCACCGATCCGCGGACGATGGCACTCATGAGGGAGTTCGGCGCCGTCGTCCACCGCGACGGCACCCACTTCGACATCGCCCCCACCGGCTACACGGCACGCACCCACACCATCGAGCCCGACGCCTCCACCAGCAGCTACTTCTTCGCGGCGGCGGCGCTTACCGGCAACCGGGTCACCGTCCCCGGACTGGGATCCGGATCGCTGCAAGGCGACACCGACTTCGTGCGCGTGCTCGCCCTGATGGGCGCCCACGTGGAGATCGGCGAGGACGCGATCACCGTGGCCGGCACCGGCCGGCTGCGCGGGATCGAGGTGAACATGCGCGACATCTCCGACACCATGCCCACGCCGGCCGCCATCGCCCCGTTCGCCGACGGGCCGGTATGCATCACCGACGTGTACAACACCCGAGTCAAGGAATCGGATCGACTGGACGCCTGCGCCGAGAACCTGCGCAGGCTCGGCGTCCCGGTCACCGAAGGCAGGGACTGGATCGCAATCTCCCCCGCACTCCCGCGCCCGGCGGTCATCGACTGCCGCGACGACCACCGCATCGCCATGAGCTTCGGCATCACCGGACTGCTGACCCCGGGATCGAAGGGGGCTCTTCGTAGCGGACTTGGCCTCGGTGTGCGAGCGACCGCTCAATCGGACCGCAGCGCGCTGCGCTGCCACCCTACGGGCGGGCGGTACGGTTCCTCGGAGAGGGGGACTGTGAGGAGTGCGGCGTTGTCGCGGCTTTGCAAGGATGGTGGCCGTGCTGCACTACGTCTACGCGATCACCCCATCCGCCTGCGCCGATTGCGCTGAGCGGGGCGTCTACGTGGGGGCCGAGGAAACGTTCGACAACCGAGGCCCCGTCGAGGAGGCGTACCTCCGGGTGGTTGCCGCGTTCGCCGAGGAAATGGGGGTGCGCCATTTGTCCGTCCGCGAACCGGGACTCGTCCCCAGCCCACACGCCTTCACCCGCAAGCCGAAGGTCGCCGACCACGGACTGGGCGGATTGTTTCCCGACGACTTGTCCGGCTTCCACGACGGCGCACAGGTAGCCCTGCCTGTCGCGCTGGAGTTGGTTCGGGCCATGCTTCGCGATTCGGGGGCCTGGTGCCGGCTGGAAGTCCCCGGCGTCCTCGCCGTCCACCTCGGCGAGGACAGCAGCATGTACATCGGCGGCAATATCCGCTGCGACACGGCGTTGACGTTGGCGAACGCGTTGGGGTTCAGGCCCGTGCAGCTGGAGTTGTCCCCGCTCGATGCCGTGTACGAGGAGGAGCCGGGCGTACAGCGCCCTGCCGATGACGTGTTCTGGGCGCGGCTGGCCTGGTGCCTGACCACAGGCGAGGCGGCGATCCTGGAGGAGCAGCCGGCCTTCAATGTCTCCCGCTGGCACCGGCTCACCACGGACAACCTGGATTCGGTGCGCACCCGGCTCACTCCGCGCGCCCTACTGTACGTGTGGCCCGAGCTGTCCGCCGACGTCACCGCGGTACTGGCGGACCTTCCCGACGACACCGCCGAATTCGTCTGGGAGGACCACGACCGGCAGATCCGCAGCACCGTCTCCGACCAAGAGCAGTTCGCCGAAGTCGTGGCACGAATCAGCGGAGCACGCGCCGCGGCCGTCCGGTCCTGGTACGTCTCCCGGCGCCATCCGCTGTTCACCGGCGTGCTGCCGGACGCCGACGGCGTACTGCGGGCCCGGTGGAGGACGGACCCGGCGCCAAGCGACCACACCTGGGCCTTCCTCACGACACTGCATGTCGGTGACACCATCACCGGCACCGTGACGGGGATCGCCGACTCCGGGAAGGCGTCTGTTGACATCGGCGGGTTCACCGCAGCAATCGAACTTCCGGAGCTGTCCTGGCGCCCGGTTCGCGCCCCATTCGACATGGTCGCTCCCGGTCAGGCGGTCACGGTCCAGATCCTCGATGTCGACCTTGTGCGAGAACGCGTGAGCCTGTCCTTGAAGAGCCTGCCCACAGGCCCGATGCAGTCTCGCGGCTCGTTGACTGGCCGGGTGCCTGAAACACCCTCATGAAACGATCCGGGGTCGTGAGCGACGACTTCAACGCGTGGAATCGCACGACTGCCCGATGTCCACCTGCGCCGCCCCCGCAGGCTCCCCGTGCCGGACCGGCAGGGGAAGGCGGCCATCCAGTACCACACCGCGCGCTTCCGCCTCGTGCCCCGACTCGCCAAGACGCTCAGCGTGCCAACCTCCGCCGTACGGAAACCGGGGGCGGTGTGGACGGAACTGCCCCCGGCCGGTAAGTGCCGGCGCCGAACCCGTCGGGCACGTCCGCCTCGGGTACGCCCGCGCATCGACCGCCCGGCAGTCCCTCGACGCACAGTTCGACTCCCTCGCTGTGGCCAGAGTGACGCGGGTCTTCTCGGAGAAGATCTCCACCCGCGCCACGAAGCGCCCCGAACCGGAGGCCGCCGTGAAGTGGTGATCATGCCCACGAAGGCCGGCGGTGGCGGGCTCGTGTTGATGCCGGTCGGTCGGCGACCGGACGCCGTGGTGACCGCACTGGCACTGGCCCTGGCTCCGGCGGCGGCGATCGACGGCGTCGGCCGATTCGTGGACGCCGAACTGCAGTTGGCGGTGGCCGCCGGGATCGACGACGGGGACCCGATGGCATTCATCGCCGCCACACGACTGCCGCCCCGGACCGCAACTGTCGCCGAAGCAAAGGGCACCTACCTCCGCCGGTTCCGGCATCTCGAGGACTGGCATCTGATCTGACCGCTCGTACCCGATCGTCCCCTCCCAGGCCGCCCCAAGCAGGGGTCGAGCCCACGATGCGGGGGATGCGGGCCCGGAACCCGTAGGGAGTCGGACCACTCGACGGGCGGAGGCCTGGGGTCCCGATGATCGGCCCTCGCCGGCGTAATCCCGTCGGAAGGCCGTCAAACCCCCAATGCCGTGGGCCACCCGACCGGGTAGGCCCGGCCGCGAGCGCCGGCGGATGTCGACGACCTGCGGCGTGGGATCCCGGTGCGGAACCGTCGGACGTGTCCGCCGTGTCCGCCGTGTCCGCCGTGTCTGCGCACGATGATCTGCGTGACCGGGCACGGGCGGTGCGAGCAGGTCGGGCGGGTGGCTACACACGCGAGTACGGGGAGGCGCCGTCCACCACCATGCGGCGGACGGAGAATCGACCGAGAGCGCCCAGGCTCAGGTCACTCGATGACGGGGCGTCGCAGCCTCTCGCGTGTTCCGAACCATTGTCATCCGCTGAGCTGTGCGTCGAGGCTCGGCAATCGAAGCACAGCCCGCCCCGCGGCAGGCCACGTACGGCACGGTCACAGTTCTCGCAGCAGCCGAAGGGGGCCGGCCGCGGTGGCGGGGCCTGGCGGTGATCGGCAGGCCGTCGGTGATCTTGTTTCCGCCGCTCTACGCCGTAGAGCCAATCCGCGTCCGCGCGTCGGTCCTCGTCGGTACGGGCGCAGTTGCGGCAGGGCTGCCGGGAGCCGGAGCCGACACCGGGGTCGAAGTGGCCGATGGAACCCGGGGCGTCCCACAGGACACCCTCTTCGCAGTTGGGGTCGGCGCAGCCTCGGCGGGGGAGACCCCTGGACGTGAGCCAGGCCAGCGGATCCCGGACGGGTGTCGCGCATTGCCGGAACCTCTCGCCCACTCGCACGAGCATCCGGTGCGGGTCGTCCGCACCGGCCCTGTCGATGAGGCGAGCGGCAACGGCTCGTTGGCCGGGGCTCATCCGGATCACCAACGGGTCGATCGTGTCGAACACGGCGGCGGCCAAGGCGGAGACGCACGCCGATCGGAACCGTTCCTGTTCGCCAATCCTGCGGGTTTCCGCCGAAGGCGTGGCGGTCCGAAGGCAAGCGGGCGACTCGTCGGACCTGTTCGGCCTACTTACGTCACACGCCCTACGGGCGGAACCCCCTCGGGAGGTCGCGGGCAACTGTAGGTGTGTAGTGGTGTCTTCCTTAGACGCGAGGGAGGTCCGTTCAAGTGTCGGACCCGGGGTCCTCGCCGGTTCCCGACTCGATTCCCCCCTGCCTTCCCGGATGTCTCGAACAGGCTGAGCAGGCTTGGGAAGTCCGAGCGGAACGAAGACGTTTCGACCCTGCCGGCCCGCGCGGTGACCGACGTGCACGAGGCCCCACTGCTCGAGGTCGGTCACCACGACGCGTGCGGCGCGTTCGCTGATCGCGGTGCCGATCGCGCGTCCGGACTGATGCAACAAGCCGCCGGCCAACTCGCCGTACGTCAGGGGCAGTCGCCGTCGATGAGCGTGTGAGATGTACAGGTATGCTCGTACGTGCTGTGGGGACATGGCGCCGAGCAAGCCCACTTCGACGGGTACACACTGCTCCCCCGGTTGCGGCAGGGCGATCGAACGCACCGCGGAGGTGCCGGTTCCGCCGCGCAACGTGCGGCGGCGGACCGTCAGTTCCCCGCTCGTGACCAGTTGCCGCTGTGCGGCGTACAGCGACGACGGGGGCTTCTCGACGGTGCGCCCGTCAGGCAGCGCGACGGTCTTGGTCTTGAGACCGAGGTATCGCGCGATGGTGACGAGTTCCGCGACGCAGCCTCGGTCTCGCACGTCCAGGTCGTCGATCTTCGAGCGCAGGACGACGGCGAGATCGTTGTACCGATCGGGTGCGGAGAGGACCCGTGTGGGAACCCATACCAATCGGTGCCTCACGGATGCGGGCATGTCGGGGTCCGCTCCACGGAACGGCCGGACCGGGCGTGGTTGTGCCAGGCGTTCGGCGACGTCATTCCGGAGTGGGCTGTGGGCGGCGGATGATCGATTGTGTGGGGGCAACACTGGGCCGGCCCCGGTGGTGGCAGGTATGATCCGCTCCAAGAGGGAGAGCTGATTTCGACAAACACAGACCGGCCGCTCGGTGCTTTTTGCGGAGACGGAGCGGTGGTTGTGGTTCGGCTCGACTACCTGGGCGCTACCTCCTGTTCCTTGGGATGTGGACAGCCGGCGGAAGGCGCGGCGCGGTCCGACCCGCGCCGCGCCTTCCGGGTCAGTGACGTATCCGAGGGTTGCGCCGGGGCGCGCTCATCGGGGTCTTGGCCAGTACCGACGGCAATTCGTCGATCCACCGGCCGATCGGAAGACGCAGAACGACTTGGGCGTCGAGCTCGGCCGGTTCCAGGCCGTCGGGCGAGGGCGATTCGAGGGCGGCGCGCTCTCGGCGGGTGTTGGCGACGTGAACACGACCCTGCAGCACGTACAGCGCGGTCTCGGGTGTGGTCGTCCGGTCGTTCACGGCGTCGCGCGCGGCGTTGAGCGCCGCGAGCTGCCATGTGTCGACCTCGTGCTTGACCGACCGTTGCCGTGGCCGGTCCGGCCAGACGAATTGTGAGACGAGTCGGTACACGCGCAGCACGATGACGTCCGCAGCGAAACACGGCTCGCTGAGTACGCCTATTTCCAGCGCGCGATATACCCAGCTCCTGTTGACTCCGGCGGCAACAGCCACAGCATTGGCGCTGAGTACAGGACTCGGTGGCATGAACGGCTCCTACGACAAGTGACGACCCGCTCGAAGCCTACTGCAGGATTCGACCCGAGTGTCGTGTCAGCGACATCAGTAGATGCATTGGACGCGCGGCCGTGCGGTGTAACGAGCGTGGGATGTATCGGAATACCCATGGACGGGTGGATCGCAAAGAGTCTCGGTATTGACATGGGTAGGCTCATCGGTAGGACTATCGGTATTGATATGGCTATAAGTGCTGGTCATGAGGCTGTGCGGTGCCTCACCGGCCAGCGGTTCGGTGCGAAGCATCCACCTGTGCGGAGCGGACTCCGGCGAATCCCGGGCTCCGAACGCCTTCCCCGGCAGCACTCTGCCACGACGTTCGCAGGATTACCCGGCGCATACCGCCGCGAAATTCGAGGATGGATCCACCGAAATACATCGGCCATTCGGCGTGTCGGAAACGCCGAGCATCGAAGAAAGACCAGGGGCCCCGCACTCGCTTTCGAGTGCGGGGCCCCTGCGGGAGCTTGTGAAATCAGACCATCGGAGGGATTTGCGGGCGACTCAAGGGGCCCTCCGCTTCCAGATCGCGAAGCAACTGCACGACCAGAGCGGAGACGACGTACAGGCCCTTGCGGGCATAGTCGGCCTCGTCCAGGAGACCCTTGATCTCGGCCGCACTGGCCAAGCCCGCGGGGCTCAGCCGGAACGTGGACTTCCGGCCCTTCCCGAGATAGCCCATCCGTTGCTCCGAGAACTTCTGGTAGAGCCGGATGAGTTCTCCCACGTCCACCGGGGCACGCCGAAAGACGACGTCCATGTAGTGGCCCGCGGCCAGGTCGGGGTTGCCCGCCGACCTTCGATCCTTGGCGATGCGCGCCCGCAGAGCGTCCCAGACGTCCGGAAGCAGGTTGGCGCCGTGGGTTTCCCAAGTGCGCGAGTTGGTGCGGGAATCGGCGAACGACTTGTGCAGAGCCTTGTGCGCCACCTGCCGCACGCGCGGGGCCTTCGCCGACACGTCACCGGTGTTGGAAGCAGAAGTGTCGGAGGCAGGGGTGTCGGAAGCAGGCGGGTCGCCGGCGGACTCCGCGACGACCGCGGGAGGTTCCACTGCGACGGGAGCAGGCACCGAGACCGACACCGGTGGAGCAGCGACGACTTCGATCGGGGCGGCCTTCGACTCCGTCTCGCCCGACCCGCCCGGAGCGGGAATCGCCACGGTGGGAACCGGGGGAACAGCGGGAGCCGCGGGAACTGCGGAGAGCGTGGGGACCGGGACGACCGGCGTGACCGGAGCCGCCGGCGGCGGGGCGTAGCCGTCCCCGAGGAATCCGGCGTCGGCGACCTCCTCGCCCTGTGCCATGAGCTGCGCGGCACGTTGTCGAGCGGCCTCCTGCCGCGCCTCGCGTTCCTCCGCCTGCCGCTCGGTGCGCTTGGCGGGACCCTTGCGGCGCACCCCGGAGAACGCGCCGGCCTCCTTCGTCTGCTCCTTGGAAGCCCTGGAGGAATCAGACACCCGCACTCTCCTTGCCCAGCGTGCTCACGACGTCGGTTCCGCGAGGCGCGATGGTCCATTCGTCCTCGGAGGTGTCCATGCGGTCGAGCATCTCCTGGAGAAGCTCCGCGTAACGGCGGCCCGGCGCATGACGTGCGAACCCCAGTACCGCAGGAACCCCCGTCACGTAGCTCCGGGAAACGCGCGAGTCCCGGCGGATGTCCGTGGTGAAGGGCAGGAGACCGGTGTCCACCATGAGGTCGCGGACCTCGACCTCTTCGGTGCTCCACTCCCTCGGGGGACTGGACATGTTGAGCACGGCTCCGAGGTACTTGGGATCGGACTTGCCCGACGTCCGATCCTTGACGTGCCGGATGGTCGACCGCATGGCGACCGCGCCTTCGACCGTCGCGTGGAGGGGAAGGCACAGTGTCAGGGCGTAGTCGGCGGCCGCGAGGGCGACACCGTTCAGGGCCTCGACCGCGGGAGGGGTGTCGAACACGGCGTAGTCGAACTGATCGTCGAGCTCGTCCAGGAGATCGCGAAGGACCCCGACCCGCTCCTTGCCCGCGGCGTGGAGCATGTGCTGGGCGTTGACCATCGTGTTCTGCTCGGAGGCCAGAAGGGACAGGCTCCCCGATCCGTTCCACTTCTCGAGGAGACTGCTCCGGTCGATGATGATGTCGCTCAAGGTCGTGGGCAGGTCCTGCGCGGCGGCCTGGAGTTTGAGCCCCAGCGACTTGGCGAGGTCCGGCCGGCCGAGACGAACACCGAGGGCCTGGCCCGCCTGCGCCTGCGGCTCGATGTCGACGACGAGCACGCTGGCTCCGCTGAGGGCGAGGCCGGCAGCGAGGTTCACCGTGGACGTGGTCTTTCCCGGCCCGCCCTTCTGGCTTGCGACGGCAATTTTCTCCACGGAACGGCCTCTCCTCGCTGAATGATGCTCTCTGGCTGGCTGCCGGGGCAGGTGTTAATCAACGGATATTCCGTTATGCCCGAATAATCCAAGCGGATGATGTTGCTGTCAGAGAGCTTATTCGATGGAGAGGACCGTAACAGTCACCTTCGGGCATTGGTTCGCATCGGCGTGTCGGGAGACCGGGTCTCGCGGGCCGACGGCGGCCGTGGAGGCACGGAAGGGCCCTTGTTCGCCAGGTGCGCCGAAGGTGGCGATTCCGGGGGCCATGTGTGCCCTGCTGCCGGTCCAGGTACGCAGGAAGGTCCGAGGCCGGGCAACCACGATCGGTCGATGGTCAGGACGTTCCGAAGGAGAGACGAAGGTGGGCAGGAGCGATGATTCCGTGCTCCCTTCGTGCGGCTGCTCGACCCTCGGGAAAGTCGGACGTAGTTCGAGAAGTCGACTGGTAGCGCCGGAATCACTTTCTGGCTCTCGCTCGGAACAAGATTCGTAGTCGGGTTCGTGAGGGAGTACGCAAAGCCCTGCGTACTTCACCAGGACCGTCGGTACGCACGTTGGGCCGTGGGTACGCAAGCCCGTTCGTACTGCGCTACTCAAGTTGTCTCGTACTCCGCGAAGTAGGTCATGGCGAGCGGCAGACCCGTACAGCGGAGCACCTTTCGCTGTCGAGTACGTGCCTGCGTAAGAGGGGTTGAAAGGAAGGAAGAACCAACGTGAGTAGGACGTCAAGTGCGTGAAGAACTACATAAGCAAGGAAGCACGTCAGGAAGCTATTTCGTGAGGAAGGACGTAAGTAGTACGGGTAAGAATCAAACAAGGTGAGCCGTGGGGTGGATGAGAATAAAGGCAGTGTGCAAGTTCGTACTATCGACCGAAAGGAGGAGCGCGAGTACATAAGGAATCACCGAAGCAAGCATGAGCATTGCTAAGCAAGTGCGTAAGAAAAAGCGTAAGCAAGATCGACGGTCGGATGGAGAGCAACGTGGGAAGTAAATAAGCGAGGTTGAACGGAAGCATGAAGGACTTTAGCTAGGGATGGTCTGACGTAAGCAAGATTCTGCGGATGTATGTAAGGAAGACGCGAAGGAAGGTGGGTCCGTGGGAGGGTAGGTATACCCGGATATCTATAGCCGGATCGGTATGGATAGACGTAGGTACTTCTAAGAGCGTAGCTGTAGTCATACTTGACGAGATATGTATCCTGCTAGCTATCAACATTGCTATCGGCGTAACTATAGAGACGTCTATCGGTATAACACCAGGTCAGAGGGCCTTTCGGGAGAGTCCGAGATGCCTCTGCCACCTCGGCTTCAGCTCCGCCGGGAGCCCTTGGGGGCTGCTGGATTTTGCCCGACGCCACGGATCCTGTACCGGCCATGCGCCAGCATCTTCGGGGCGTCAAGAAGCAGCGGTCCTCCTGCAAGCCCCGGATCCCGACGACCGAACGCGCCGGCGAGCATTCCCGCACGCACGTCATCTTCGCCAAGACTGAGCAAACGCCCATCGAGCCACTGCCGGGGGAGAACGCCCGACCCGGCGCTCCCGCTGCCCCTTCTCGCCGCTGACGTCATTCGTCACGGGCGGAGATCGGATACCTGGAGCACCCACCAGAGAGCAGGAGGGTTCCCCGGCGAAGCATCCAGGCCGCGCCGGACTCGCGGCCACACGACGACTTCGGTGATTTCCGGTCCTGCCTCGGGGGACGTTTCCATCGGAAACGCTAGTCTCGGGCTGTACTTCATCTGTCGTCCTGGAGATTCCATGACCGGCTCGATCCCGAGGCCCAAGCGCAACAGCATCAAGACCAAGCAACCGGCCCCGGCGCAACCGGTCGTCGGCACGGCACTGTACGCGGACAGGGACCACAGCGGCGACACCCTCGATGTCGAGGTCGCGGCTCTCTGCCCCAACCCTTTCAACAAGCGCCAGATGAAGGGGGTGGCAGAGCTCGCGGCGACGATCGAAGAGGTCGGACTCCTCCAGGACATCGCGCACATCCGCGCGGATGTCTGGATCAGGGCCTATCCCGAGACCGCCGACATGATCACCGCCCCGAACGTGATCCTCTTCGGCGAACACCGTTGGCGTGCCTTCACGATGCTCGGCCGTCGCACGATTCCGAGCGTGCTCCGCGACGACAGGGTTGTCGACGCCCGCCTTATCACGCTGATCGAGAACCTGCGCCGTGCCCAGCTCAGTGCCTTGGAAGAGGCCTCGCATTACAAGGCGTTGCGCGACAGCGGGCTGTCCTACGAACAGATCGCCGACAAGGTCGGCGAGACCGCGGACGGCGCCATCTCCAAGGGCACCGTCTGGAAGCGCGTGCAACTCCTCAACCTGATCCCCCAGGTCCAGGACGCCATCCGCGACGGCACGCTCAAGGTCAGCGCGGCCGAGAAGATGCAAAAACTCAACGACGACGATCAGTCCGAAGCTCTCGCACTCGTTCGCTCCGGAGTACACCCCACCGAAGCACAGTCTCGAATCCTCGCCCGCCAACGGCGGGGCGACGACTCTTCCGCTGACAACGCCGCTGCCGACCTGCTCGAACCCACGACCGTTTCCACTGGAAACGCCGGCGCCGCCCCGCCGAGTGGCTCGACGAGCGTTTCCACTGGAAACGGCGCCCCCACTCCACATACACGCCAGCGGAGCGCTCCCGAGCAGCCCACCGCAGACCGCTTCGAGCAGGATCGGCGTACCGCCGCCGCGGCGCGCGATGCCGCCTGCAGACGGATCCTCCAGAACATCGACCCGAGGAATCCCGCCGGCACGGAACTTCTCCTCCGCGTCCTGACCTCCGCCGCCTTGGCTCCGCCACAACACGCCGCGGCGCAGCAGCGCGCGCTGGTCTGGCTGCAAGCCATCGATCGCCACGAACTGCAGGCGTCGAACGCCGCCACCTATTTCAACGCCGTACAGGATTCGGGGGATCCCGACCTACAGCGCCTGGTGGCGTTCGCCGGCGCATTGGCGGCAGGGGAACTCCGCACGTCGGCGCGGCGGCAATCCTGGGGAAGCCGAGAGCGCGACCACGTGCGCGTACTGCAGGAGTACGCGCACTACCTACCCGAGACCGAGTGGGAGCAGGCGGAACTGGGATCGATCACCGTGGACACAGGAGAGGCTCGATGACACGCCTCATCGAAGATCGGTTCCGTCCGAAGGGGCGCAACTGGCCCCTCATCATGGCCTACCTGATTGCCTGTGGCGGCTCCACCAAAACGACGAGTTGTACGAGCATGGCGACGACCGCGGCCTTGCGCGGATACCCCTCGACCGTCTTCGACCTCGACGCCAACATGTCGACGTCGCTGGTCCTGGGCTGGGATCAGACCGCGCTCCAAGGCCGCAAGAGCGCACTCGACCTGATCTACGGCACGGCCACCCTTGATGAAGTAGTACTGCCGGCGCGCTACCGCATCGAGGGAGTGCCGGCAGCGGACGGGGAGGGCGGTGACTACGACGACAGCGCCTTCGCGACCATTCCGAATCTGCGTCTGGTGCCCGGCAGCGTCGACCTGGCGGAAGCGGACACCGCGATTGCTGCGGATCCCGACCGAAACGACTGGTTCGCAGAGGTCCTGCGTGCGTACGACGACGAAGACGATGTCCTCTTCATCGACTTCCCTGCCGGCTACGGAAAGATGGTCTACTCCGTCATTCGCATGCTGGACGAGGACGACTCCGTGATCCCCTCCTTCCGCGCCGACCCGAAGGACGTCGCCATGGTGCCCATGCTCATCAAGGAACTCGAGCGCGTCCGCGACAAGAACAAGGGGCGACGTTCCGTACCAGGACGGCCGACCATCAACCACATGCTGCTCACCGGCACACCGACCCCGAGCTACACGGAGGCCGCCCCGCGCCGTGCCACCGAGCAGGCGCGGGCGAAGTACGAGCCGCTGCTGTTGCCCTTCGTGCGGTACTCGGCCGACGCGAAGAAACTGTACGAGGACACCTGTCCGCTGCCCATCCTGCTACCGAACTCGTACCCGGCCGTGGACTACCGGAAGGTGATGACGAGCCTCGGCTTCATCGAGCGAGTCTGAGTCACCCTCCATCGCGACGGCTGTTCCTGCCGTAGGAACGGACGCCCATCTCGAACAGCGGCCGCGAAACCGGTTCCGCATGCGATGGCGCGCGGCGAGAAGCGTCAACCGACGTGGTCGTGGGTGGAAGTCGCCGGTTGATGACACAGGTGCGGTCGAAGAGTACGCGGTGGCCTGCAACTCCGGCTGTACGGCCCGGATGGGTGTGTTGCGGCGCGTTCGGAGCCGGAGGTAAAGAGGGCGCGGTATCGCCCGATCAGTGGTGGCAGTTCCGGGACGCCACGACGTGTTTTTCCTGGCCCGCGTGACGCTCGCCGGTGATCATGGATGAGTGGCTCGACGGGGCAGGGCGTCGATGTGGCGTTGTCGAGGCGTCGCGACCCACGTCGGCCTGCATCGTCGGGTCGGGCTGGTTCCCATCGTGCCGGCGGGCCATGGCGCGAGAGTGTCGCTCGCTGGTGGCGCCGCCGCACGATGGGGCCGACCACGTGCGAGAGCTGCGGCCCACGTGATATCCGCGCCGGTCCGAGGGTGTGCGCACGACCCCTCACAACCGTAAGTCTCGCCACCGTGTCGAACCTGTGGGACACCTGAGGCAACCGGGCCAGGACGCGTCGCATTCACGCATTCCTACGCCGCACCGCGAACGAAATCGAACCCGTTGAGTTTGTGGTGAACCAGGTCGAACCCGTGGCGTTTCCAGTGAGCGAGCCTGCCGCGTCTCGTCATGGTCGGCTCGCGTTGGTTGGCGGGCGGCGCCGCGCTGCGGTGATCAGGATTCCGAGCAGCACGGCCAGATCGGCCGCGCCTTCGGCGTCGTCGGCCCAGCGGGTGGTCTGCAGCGGGTGCACCTGGTCGAGCGAGACGCCTTCTCGGGCCAGGACGAAGGCCGGCGCCAGCATCGCGGCGCGGGCGTTGCCGTCCTCGAACGGATGGAAGAACAGGACGTCGAGGTAGGCCCGGGCGGCGCGTGAAGGAAGGGACGGATCGGGGCAGGCGCTGTCGGCGAGGCATCGCTCGAACAGCGCGTGTGTGTCGGGTGCGAGGCCGTAGCGCTCGAGTCCGCCCTTTGCGAACGCCGGCATCGTGCGGAAGCCGGCCGTGCTGCGGCCCAGCACGGTCCGCTGCCAGTTCGCCATGAGGGCGAAGGTCAGTCGAGCGCCCTGTTCCGCGTCTGCGAGAGCACGGTCGAGAGCGGTCAGAACCCGCGCGGTCCCTTCCGCGTCCCGGCCGCCGCGTGTCGCGGTGAAGAAGTTCCGGAAGCCGTCCGGCACGGGCGTTTCGGCGACGGGGCGCCCGCTCCAGCGTGGCCAGGAGACCCCTGTCCGGACGCGCAGCCAGTCGGCGAGTGCGTCGTCGTTTCGATCGTCGGGCCCGGAGCCCATCGTGTGGTCGGGCCCGGGGTTCAGCGTTGTCCGCCCATGGCCCGGGCGAACCGCGAGCTCGCCGACTCGACCACCGCGACGTCCGGTGCGATCCAACTGTCGAACCGGCCACCGACCGCGCTCTCCACGATCTCTCCGGCTCGCTCACCGTCGATTCCGTTGTAGGCGAGGAACCATTCGAGGACCTGAACGCAATGCTTGTACCAGAGGTACTCGGCCTGCGTGCGCTCGGCCACCACGGTGACCAGTCGCGTGCACGCCCGCTCTCAGCGCCGGGGATCCATCGAGGACGCAACCGAGTTCGACGGCGATGCCAGGGCGCGGAAGCGCTCCGCCAGATCCTCGAGCCAGTCACGCCATTCGAGCAGGGCCGCAACGACCAGCGGCGCGGTCGCGTCCGCCGTTGTTACGGAATGGGAGGCGCAGCACCACGCACGGACGACCCCTCCGCCGGTGTCGTTACCATCACCCACCGACCAGTTCCACCCGCATGCCCACCGACCGTACCGATCCACCAGAAACTCGGTGACGGAATCCAACGGACGCAACCCATCGGCGCCGGGCAGCAGGGGCTCGACACGACCGGCCAACTCCTTCGCCACATCCGCATCCAGCTCGAACGGATGCCGCAACGGATCCACGTCCGCCCATGTCAGTACGGGCACCCACAGCTCGGTCACCACGCCAGTCTGCGTACTCAACTGGCGCGAAACCAAACCGATATCGAGCGGTAGCACGACAACGCCAGGCAATCGGGTCCGGGCGTCCAGCGAGCCGCCGACGTTTCGGAAGTGACGTTGTCGGCGCACACATGGACGCCCTCGCAGCGCTCGGACAATTCGGCGGCGTTGCGGGCCCCTCGGGGAGATAGGACGTCCGGCCACGTATCGCGTCCGTCACACAGAGCCCTCGACGACGGCCCGGCGGTGATCCCTCGACGCGAAGAATGCGATACCGGGTTTCCTTCGACCCTGCTTCAATGATGGAAGCTCGGCGGCGTTTTCGATCAGGGAACGCGACGAGGTGTCAGGTCCGCAGCCGCGTTCTCGAACATACAACTCCCCCTGAAAAGGTGCTCCGCCGATGAGCCACTATCCCTCGAGGCGCGATCTTTTGCGCGGGCCGCTCGGGCTGCTCCCGGCACCATGGTGATGACCGAAGACGACGTGAGTCCCGCGACGCTCATTGCCGGGATGGCGCGGCCGTCCTGGCGTCGTGACCTGTACCTGACGTTGGACACCCCGAACAACACCACCCCGCTGAGGAACGCGATCGCCCGTGCGGCGGCCACGGCGGCGGTGTCCGCCCCGGAACTTCGCCGCATCGTCGAGACGCTCGTCGCCGAAGGGCACGAAGACCTCGGGACCGGGTTCCTCGACAACCCGAACATGTCCGAGGCGTACCTCCTCCGGCTGTGCGACCGAGGCGTGCTCATCGGTGCGTTGGGCCATCGTGCCGGGCCCCGCAGCCTGCTGCTGCGCATGTGCGAGGTCCACCGGTACCCGGAGTCGGTCCTGACGGTGGGGCTGGAGTTCTATCGCGATCCCTCCGTCCGGCCGGAAGAGTTCGCCGCCTTCGTCCGCCGATACCACGATGTCTCGGGCGGATCGCTGCTACGGGCGCTTGCCGAGATCGATCCCGACTCGACACTCAAACAGACCGCGTACGAAGACATACTCGGCACGGCGTCGACGGACCTCGCGTGGAACGCGGTCGCGTTCCACGCCCGAGACCTGGCGAACGCGGAGGCAGGCGACGTCGGCCGACTCGCGCGGTTCCTCGACCGGCACCCCCACGCCCACGTCCTCGCCCTCCTGCTCGAGTCGCCCGTCCCGGACCCGGCACGCAACGAACTGCTCGAATCCCGCGCCCGCGCCTCGACCGATCCACACGTCGCCGACGCGCTCCGCCGCCGCGAACACCGCAGGCTCGCGTCCAGTCCATCCCTCGACGCGGAGGCCGCCGCCGCACTCGCCGCCGGCGACGCCCCGGACGTCCTCGTCCTGCTGGCCGCGAACCCGCGAACCCCGCGCCCGATTCTGCGCGAGCTGAGCCGCCAACGAGCATCGGAAGGCGCCCGAGCCATCCGCAAGGCCGCCACGGACACCCTTCGCCGCACATCCTCGGCCGAAAGACCTCCGGCGCCCTGACAACGTCCGAAACGTCGCGGGACAACACCGTGCCGCACATCCCCAGCCTGCGCACGCGATCCTCGTCGAGGCATCCCGCGGCGAGAGCTCTGGACTGAGAATCGACAGCCCGTTCCGCCGTCGCTCCGACTCACCCGTTCGGCAGGGTCGACTCGCCGCAGTCCAGTGGTTTCGTGCTCGTGGGCGTGCGGGTCGGACGGTTCTGGTTGACTGGACGTCGGAGGAGGAGATCATGACCGCACAGCACGCCGAGTGGGGCGACGAGCCGCTGGTTCCGATGCCGCCCTTGAAGATCCGGGCGCTCCGGGAGGCGGTGGCCGTGTTGAGTCCGACGTACCTGCCCGAGTTCCAGCAGGAGGAGGACGAAGCGCTGGACTGGGTCGCCGAGAACCTCCAGCCGAACGCCGTGCGGCTCTTCCTGCGCAAATGGGCGGTTTTCGTGGCAATCGAGCGCCGCCCGGCGCTGGCTCGACGTCTGCGGGAACTGGAGCGGGTCGTGGCCCGGTCACACGATCCCGAGGAGATCCGAAACGCGGGTACCGAGATTGCCCGACTCCGTGCCGAGGCGCACCGTGAGATCGCCGGTGAATGACTGGGCTTGGGAATGGCTGCCCAGTCTGGAAGAGGTTGCCGCAGGCTTGCCGACCGAAATTCTGTCCGCCGTCGAGAAGGCGGCCGCAGACCTGGCCACGGTCAACTCCATGGTCTACCTGGACGGAGTCGACTTCCAGGGCACCGGCCCAGGCGTGCGCACGCACAGCGACCCGGGCCGCAACCTCCTCTTCGAATACCTCACCGTCCCCCGTCAGGAATGTATCTACATCACCCAAGTCACCTGGCTCGGACTCTGACACCCCGGACGGGATCACCGTCCGAAGGCGCGTATCCTCGGCACCCCACCTCCCGATCTCACGGCGCATCACACCCAGATGCTCGAGGTCGCCACCCACGACCAGGTCGTACGGTTCGCCCGCACTCCTGAAGGGCGCGTCGACCAGTTGACCCGGCGGGATCAGGGCTGCTCGATCCGCAGGCGCCACGGCTGGTCTTCCGGGACACCACCGAGACGTCGACGAGGGTCCACGACGGCACGGCCGAACCGCGCTCCGTCGAGGTCGACGACGCCCGTGATATTCCCGCAGACCCGCGCCTATGCGCGGGTCGAGGCCATCGTCGGGGCGAGCACGCCCGGACGTGGCTGTGTGGTGCGCGGGAAGTGGACGAACTCGCGGTGCGTCCGGGCTTGCGGGGCTCGGGAGTGGGTCGAGCGCTGCCGGCGGCGGTGACCGACGACACCCCTGCCGAGAAGTGCCGGCTGCTGACCTCGGCGCACATCGACGTGGCGGTTCGCTTCTACGAACGGGTCGGATGGCACCGAGTCGGTACCGACGAATCAGGCATCACGGTCTTCCTCGGACCGCGCCACCCCGCCGCGAACCCCCACACATCCCGTTGACCGCCCCGCCGCTTTGCCGCCTCACGGAGCTGAGGGCGTTCCCGTGACCGGGGTCGATCTCCACATCGAACTCGTGCGCCGGGCCACCGGCGCCGGTCGCTCCTCGGGGGTCGCGTTGCGCGAGGCCGTGTGGTCGGGTCGGTCCACGCCCGAGTGCACCCGAACGGCCGGCGCCGTCGCGGCGCCCTCGCGATCACGCGGCATCGGCCGCGCCGGGACTTCGCGCCCGCGCCCTGCGGCCCGCCGTCGTCTCGCGAGCGACGGCGCGAACGATGGGTGGTCGTGCGTGGCCGTCCGGTCGCCACGTCACCGTTGCCGCTGTCGGCGTGTGGGTTCGTGTGTCGTCGGACGATACGGATTCGTTGTGTGATCCGCGTCGTCGTTTTGTCGAACGTGCCGTCGGATCGGGGGTGTTCGGCGCATGATCGATGGGTGCGCGCTCGTAGGGGAAGGGGCGGCAGCGGATTCGTCCGGTGGGGCTGTGACGGGCGTGGAGTGGGGATTGTGGGGGACATGGTGGGGTGGTTGCGGGCTGCGGTCCGATCCTTGATTTCGGTGGTGCTCGTGGTGGGCCTCGCCGTGGTCACCGGATGCACGGCGGGTGGCGGTGGAGATGACGGTGACGGCGGGGGATCCGTCAGGGGGGCGAATCCTCAGGGGAGCGTGTCCGTGTCGGCGCCGGCCAAGGCGTTCAAGGGGGCCTCGCCGGCCCTGCGGTTGAGTACCGTCGACGACGTACCGCCGCCGAGTGGCGGATACAAGCTCTTCGGCAAGCTGACCAAAATCGAGGTTCGAGGCGGCGAACTCGCCAAGGGGCGGGCCACGGTGACGATGGACTATCCCGCCCAGGCGACGCCGCAACAGGTGGAGAACATCCGGGTGTTGCGCTACGAGGGCAACGAATGGCAGGCCCTGGTGCCGGAGCACGTGGACACGGCGCAGCATCGGGTATCCGTGAGCACGGACCGCTTCTCGCTGTGGGGAGTCGGGTGGTGGGATGTCGAACAGGCGATCTCGACGACCCTCACCAAGGCGAGGAATCTGCTGAGCACCGACGGTGTCCTGGGCATCGGCAAGCGCACGGCGACCCCGCCCACCGTTGAGTGCGCCTACCCGGCGCTCACCCTCACCCTCGACGTCGGGAAGTTCGTACCGGACGCGATCACGTGCGCCAAGTTCGATGTCGCCGACGCGTCGCGACGAACCCTGGATCTGTACGTGAGCAATCCGCACTTCACGCCGTTCCTGCTCGATCTGCCCGCCGGGGTCCGTTTCGTCGAGGCCAAGCCGGACCCGGACAATCCCTATACGCTCCTGGCCCGGACCATGGCCGCAGCGCAGAACCTGCCTGTCGCGTTCCTACCCGCCGGGGGCATGATCCGGCTCAAGGTCGACTTGTCGAAGCCGGCCGCCAACGCCGCGATCACCGGCACCCTGGACGCGGCGACCCCGCTGTTGGATCTGGCCACGGCCACCTTCAAGGGCATGCTGCCCGCCGAACCGACCGATGCCGTGGTCCGGGCGGTGGCCGTAACCCACGAGGCCGCCGAGGCGTTCGCCTGCCTGTACAAGCGCGGGACGGAGATCCAGAAACTGCCGAATCCCTCCGCCGCCGATATCGCCGGCCAACTCGTCGCGGGCGCCCGCGAGTGCGGTGATTCGATGCGCAAGCTCGGCACCCGACTCGCCGTCGCCGTCAGTCGTCAGGGCTGGACCGCGGAACAGGTCGCGTCGGCGGCGGGCAAGAAGATCGAGGAGGAATGCGAGAGGCACTGCCCCGGAATGGTCCGGGCGATCCTGGTGATGTGGGAACACGAACCTCTGCTCATGGAGGTGGGGGCGTCCATCGCCGAGGGAGCGGACGGATTCAGGGTCTATCGCCTGGGACTTGCCGGCGCCGAGCCGCCTTTCGCCCGACTGGCCGAGGTGCTGCCGGGCAACAACATCCCCGGGTTCACCGTCAGGCCGCCGATCGTCGACAACAACAACCGCTTCGGCGGCGGCACGCTGGAGACCGTGCCCAGCCCCGGCACTCCGTGTGTGGACGAACTCAAGGGCAAGCACTGGGGCACCTGGCTGTATCCACAACCGCAATTCGCCGCGCGCTCCTATCTCGCCGACGACATTGCCACCACGATCACCGTCTGGTACGTCCGCAAGGACTTCCGCGACCTCACCAGGGACTACTTCGTGCAACTCGTCGGCAGTGGCAAGTGCACCCTCAAGCCGACGGGCAGATATCAGGAGAACCTGGACGAAGTCTCCGAGCCGTACGCTGGTCCGCGGGTGAAGGGCCTGGCCGACTTCCGCGGGTTCCTCACCTCCGTGCAGAACGGCGACGGTTTCCACACACGTCCCCGCGCCGCGCTGTACGACCCGAGCACCGGGGTGCTCGTGCTGGTCGAGGGGCGAATCGCCGATTCCGCGAACCCGGAAGGGGATTCGGCCCCGACCCTGGATGCCCTCGAGCGGCGGGTCGGCAGTCAGGTCGAGTACTTCGTCCACCGGCTCGATGAGCAACTCGGGACACAGTTCGTCCCGACGAACTGACATCCCCATTGGCGTTGAAGAGCGGATTCCGGCTCGCCGGATGCCTCCGGCTTCACTTCGAAGCCGGAGGCCGACACGTCGACTACGCCCACCGGGACGCGGATCCGGCCACTTGATCAGGAGGTTCGCGGATCGTCTGTGACGAAGTCGAAGGTCCCGAGAAAGTACGCCCCTTCCTCCGCGTCTTCATCGTCGACGGGACCGGGTTCGTCCATGTACTCGTAGTTGAAGAGCGCAAATACGTGATCGACCTCGGTGATCCCTGCGGCGAGGGCCGCCGCCTCCGCCGCATCGATCCAGCTCTTCGAGTAGCTCTTCCCACAGCAAGCATCGCGGAACGGCATCAGCTTGCCCATGCCGCCCACTTCGGCGTAGTCATGGTCGAACCAACCGATGGAGTCGTTGTCTTCGTCGAAGCTCGTGTTGAGCCAGATCGCAACCCGTCCACGCTTCTCGAACAGCACTTCATCTCCTGGTATTTCATGATTTCGAATGTGCGCCGACACAGCACACGGTCCGCCGCCGCACGCGCCGACGAGTCACGCGTCCTTTCGATGCAACGACTGCGCGTGCCCACCGATGCAATCGCTTGTCAGGGCGCTCCGATTGGAGAATGCCGCCAAGGACGGTCGCTCCGAAGGCGGCGCGTATAGGCGAGGGATGGGCGCGAACGTCGCACGCGTGCAGCGTTGTTCCCACCATCAAGCAACGAGACGATGGACCCCGGAAGAGCTGGGCCGACTCCGTCGCTCTGTGCGCTGCCGAGCACAACGGAATCAAGGCCATCGGAGGTGCAGTCGAAGCCTTTATGAGCGGTCCGTGAACTCCCGGATCTCCATTTCATGTTGCGCTTGGAGTCGCAGGGTCGCTTCCAAGTGGTGCAGATCGGTGATGATGTGGTCGTCATGATCGAGCACGCTGTGAGCCAAGCCGAGCAACGCGTAGTCATTGTGGGTTGTGGACCACTCGAAGAGCAGGTCGATCAACTCGTCACTGGTCTCGCTCGGATCGGGCGCCATACGCACGCCGAGCCGCCATCCGCCCGTCCACAGGCCCAAGAGCGCGGTGAACATCGCGACGCAATGCCGTTTGTTCTCGGGCTGCGCCTCGGACTTCACCCGCGCGACCAGATCGGCGTACAGCTCCGACATGCCCAGGCCCAGCACTCGTGCACCCGCATACGCCCACCGGTTCGAACCTGTGGCGGTGCTGTGGGCCTCCCACCACGGATTCCACAACAGTCGGGTGAACTCGTCACGGGCGGCGTCGCCGTACAGCGCTATTCCGAGGATCAGCCCGCCGTTGCAGTCCGTCGACGCACCGCCCTCACCCCACTCGACGAGCCTTCCCAACCACGACGGGTCACCCGTCTTCGATGCCAGTACCGGAAGGAACTCGGGGAACAGGTTGTCGCCGAGATGCCGCTCCAACGCCTCGGCGATCTCGGCTTGCAGACCCCGACACGGCAGGTGCAACAACCCCAGGCAGGCGTCCGTCGACCCCCAATACTCTCCCTCGACGTAGTTCCACAACAGCCGCTCGGCCGGTTCGTACCCGAGACAGCCGACGGCGTGCAGGACCTCGGTCGGCACACCGTCACGCAGCCTGCCGGCCTCCACGCTCGCGTCCAGCAGGTACTCGGCCATCGCGAGGTCTCCGTGCCGGGCGAAGACCGGAATCAACTCCTCGCGCGCCTCGGGATCGTCCAGGAACGCCGGGAGCAGCGCCTGCGCGTCGGATCGGGACCCATACCGCATCACCACCTCCACGACACGCGACTCCCACGGCCGGGTTACCTCCGTCGGAGCGCCGGCATACCTGTTGAGCAGTTCTCGCGTCGCCCGTAACTCCGCCACCATGATTCCCTTTCTTGGCACGACAACGCCGTAAATTATGGCCGAGGGCTGCGCTCCTGGCGACGGAGACAGGTCGCCCACAGAACCGGGACCCCTTGGCCTTCGAGGACGTCACCGGCCATCGCGTCGACCGTGTGGGCGGGGGCGGCACGACCGGCAGCGACGACTGGCTCGACCGCTGCGTCGTGTTCCGGCGGTTCACCGTCGCCACCCGCACCGGGCCGGCGGCGCCGGTCACCGAGGCAGGACGGTTCGGCGTCGACACCCACGACCCGGACCGGCGAGGATACGGACGTGTCGCCGCTCGCGTCGGAGGCGACCTGCGGGGTCCATGCGGTCGAGGTGGCGGAGCCCGGCGCCAGATCCGTGCCGGTCGATCGGTTCGGTATACGCTCCCGGGAATGCCGGGCACCGTCCGGGAACTCATCGGCATGGCCTCAGCCCGTGGCCCGGTTCGGTCGGGCCGGCGCGTTGTCGAGGAGGATGTGGACGAATTCGGGTCGAGGTGCTCACATTCGGGGGACGTGTCGGCCCTCGGTAAGCCCACTCAGAAGGGAGCGTCTTCGGCTGGTTGCGTCGCCGATCCGACGTACCGCCTGCATGCGGCGTGGTCTCCCGGGAGGTTGTAGGGCCTGAGCAGGAGGAGGAAGTCGGCCCACCGCCAGGTGTGTTCGTCCAACTCGGCCAGCGCGTGTACGACCTTGCGTGTAACGGCGTCGAGTTCCTCGTAGCGCGGGAGCGGGCGCGACCTGCCCGCACCGAAGGCCACGTGCAACACGGCCGCGGTCACGGCGAAGGCCGACGGCCCCGACGTCCGTGCCAAGCCCGCGAGCAAGGCGTCCAGAGCACCGACCCCGACCGCCCGGTCGGCCGCGACCAGGGCGAGTGAGGCGTAGCCGCGCAGGTCCCCGTCGTGGAACGGTATGCCGGGCATGCCTTGTTCGGGAGGATCGACGACGGCCGCCGCCAAGACCTCGACCACGTCTTCGTCCAGCACCCTCAGACGTGCCAACCCGGTCGCGGCTGCCCAGCGCACCACCGGTTCGCCGCCGGCGCTCAGCCGCCGACGCAGCACGTCCGCCATCTCGGCGTCGTCTGCGGCGGCCATCAGCGCGGTGGCGATCAGGATGCCGGCCTCCACTCCCGGCAGCGGTTCCACGGCGAGCAGATCGAGCAGCCGCGGCAGGATGTGCTCGGACTCCTCGGGGAACCAGGCCAGCACATACACCGCTCCGGCGCGGACCCCGGGGTCCGGATCGTCGAGCAGCCCCGCCAGTCGCGGCACCTGTGCCCTGACCGCGTCGTAGACGGCCAGTTCGTGGCGCGCCCATTCGTAGGAGCCTTCGGGATCGAACATGCGCAGGCGCATCTCGCGCACCCGGCGGTCTCGCGCGTCGACCGCCTCGTCCACCCACTCCTCGACGCGGCGCCGCATCGCGTCACGGTCCCCGGAGCGTAGTTCCTCGACCTCGGTCCGCCGGCCCGCGATGTCCAGGCCCCGGGGGAGGTGGCTTTCGTCGTAGCCGACCGTGAGCGAGCCGATCAACGCGAGAATCTCGGCCCGCCCCTGCGTGGCCGTATCCGCCGCCAGACCGACAAGGAAAGGCACCGCGAACGTGGAGGCTTCGTAGCGGGACCCCTGGTGGAAGATGTTCCCGTACAAGGCGCCCAACGCCCTCTCGCGGGCTGCGGAATCATCCGACGTCAGCGCGCGGATCTGGGCCGGCACATCCCCCGCGGAACCGTACGCATGCTCCAGCCCCGCCCAGTCGACGGCGTCCAGGCCGTCCAGTGCATCAAAGATCGTCATGTGCCATCATCCTTCCCATTCGACCGATATTCGACGAGTGCCACGGTCGAGCGAGAGCCGCACACCGTCGAAGCCGGAACGATCAGCGATACGAACACGCGTGAACGCCTCGTGGGCCAGACCCTTGAGGCGCGCCCGCGCCCTGACGGACCCGGCCAATCTCGCGAAGGTCGCCGAATCCGCCACCCGCGCGTACCTGGACGCGGCCGCCGCGCGAGCCGGCCACGCCATCACCCACGCGCGCCGCCGACCCCGGCGAACAACCCCGCCTGCACCGCCGTCCCGACCACACCACGGCCGGCACCGACAGCACAACCCGGCTCGACCACGCCCAAGCCGACCTCGACGACGCGCTGCGCCGCCTCGGGAGATTCGCGCCGATCCGCAGCCGAACGCAAGCACTGCGGCGCTCGGCCGCTCGTGGCCGACCGCCGGTCGGTGGTGTCCCAGGGTTCGTGTGTATCGGCCACGCGGACGGTGAGCGGGACAACCACACTGTGTCCGGCCTTCGGAACGGACGGGCAGCCGCACCGTTCCACACTTCGGCGGTCCTTCGCGAGCACGGCGCGGCCGGTGCCCGAGGGGCGGGGGCGACCGGCCGCGGCGTGTCCGCAGGAGCGTTCGGGCCCACACACGAGCACTCCGCGACACCACTCACCATCGCCTCCCGGTTGATCCACGCCCGACGCGCCGCGCCGCACCCGGGAGACGCGTTCACCCGACAGGACGCGCCGGCCCCGCAGTCGAGCGATGCCGGGCACAACTCGATCACCGTCGATGCCCGGCGTTTTCCCCACCTCGGGCCCACGGATACCGTTCTCGATCCCGATCCTGGAGGCCCCGAATGCGGGTCATCCCGAATGGATCAATGACGAGGACCATCCGTGCAAGGCTGTCGGCATCGCAGACGCCGCCGCGCGTTCCAACGGGGAACTCCGCGCGATGCACCGCCGACTCGGGCATGCGTTGCGCCCGAGTGCCGGATGGTGGTGCGGATCCGATCAACCGTAAGGCGGCACTCTCGTGTGGGGTGGGTTCTCATGTCGATGAGGCCACCACTTCTCGAATCCGCTCGAAGGCGGGCGTCACCGTACGCCCGGTCCCGCCGGGTCGGGGTCGGACGCGGAAAGCGCCCGCTCGGGGGTCGGCGCCGGGTCCCCGGCCGCCGGGCGCGGATCGGCGGCCGATGCCGCCGGCCGGGTCCGGAGGTCGCGTTCGGCGAGTACCGCGAGCAGGGGTGCGCAGGCGTACACCATTGCCTGCCATCCGAAGCCGAGCGTGAACAGCACGGTGGGGACACCGACCGGCAGGGCGATGGGCGTCGCGACCGCGATGCTAAGGCAGCCGAGCCCGAGCACGATCTCGGTGCGGGCGTCGCGCAGACAGCGGAATCCGGCCGGTTCGGCGTGGAACTTGTCGGTGCGCCGCCACTGTGTCGGCTTGCCGATCAGCACCCCGAACGACGCGCTCGACATCGTGGGTTTCACCGCCAACAGTGCGACGCAACCGCCCACGAAATCACGGAAGTCGGCCCCGACCGCGGTGGTGAACAGGATCCAGCGCATGACCCGGCGGCCGATCAGGAGCGCGCCGAAGGGCAGCAGCAGTTCCGGACCGAGGTCCGGCATCTCGTGGCCGCCGAAGACGAGGCAGAGCAGGACCACACCCATCGGCAGCGAGAGCACGCCGAAGCCGGCCGTCAGCACCACCAGTCCGTAGTGTCCGTGTCGGATCCGCTGGCCCCGGGTGAGCGCGGACGCTGCTCCGAGCCTGCCGGGCAGGAAGAGCCGGACATGTGCCTTGAACTCCTGACCCGGCCCGTACGTCCAGCGGTAGCGCTGCTTCTTCAACTCGGAGAGGGTTTCGGGGATCAGCCCCCGGCCGTAGGCCCGGTCGAGCAGGACGGAGCCGTATCCGGCGGCATGCGCGCGGATGGCGAACTCGGAGTCCTCGGTCTGGCACCACTCGGCCCAGCCGCCCGCTTTGTCCAGGGTTTCCAAGCGAATCAGCGACATGGTGCCGACGGTGATCCCGGCCCCATGCTCGTCCCGTGACACCATCTCGGTGACCTGCGCCCACCGGTAGCCGGTGTTCGCCATCCGGCCGTAGGTGGAGTGGCGGAAGTCCCGGTAGGCGTGCGGGCATTGCACGAAGCCGAGCCTCGGATCCGCGAACAGCGGCACCGTGTCCGCCAACCATCGAGGCTCGACCTGATAGTCGGCGTCGACCAGGGCGACGAGTTCGGTACGTGGATCCAGGCTCGGCCGCGCCCAGTTCAGCGCTCCGGCCTTCGCGCCGGTGATGCCCTCGACGTGCAGGAACCGAAAACGCGGACCCAGTCGCGCGCAGTGTGCCTCCACCGGTCGCCACAGGTTCTCTTGGCGGGTGTTGTTGTCGATCACCAGCACTTCGAAGCGGGGGTAGTCCAGACGGGCCAGCGCGTCGAGGGTGTCGATGACGATTCCCGGTGGCTCCGAGTGGATCGGAACCTGGATGGTCACCATCGGCGGATTCGGTATCGGCGACCGGTCCGTCGGTGCGATCGCCGTCCGTCGCCATCTGTGCCGCAGTGCCACCTCCCAGCCCTCGAAGAGCTGCATCAGGCTCGAAGGCGTCCGCAGCACGCCCATGACGGCGACGAGCCACATCGGCACCGCAACGATCGCGCCCGTCGAGAAGTCCGACAGGTGCACGAAGCCGACGACGCTTCCCGCGACCGTCCCACTCACCACGGTCGCCCAGGCCAGCGCCCCGGCGGGGCGGAAGTCGGGGGCCAGACACGTGATCAGCATGCCGATCGCCGCCGCCGCACCGGCCGTCGCGGCTACCGTCGTGACGTCGCGGCCGGTGAGTACCGCCAATGCGGCCGCGACGGCAAAGCACCCGATCGGGTCGCCGATCGCGGCCCCTCGGCGAGCCGCCCTACCGGACCGCACGTCGACGGCGAGCAGCACGACGGCGCAGCCGTGTGCGACGCCGGTCAGCACGAACACCGTCTCCACGAGGGTGGCGAACCCCATGTCTCGAACTCCTTGATCAACCGAACGTCGAACGTCGCACGGCGACGGGCCCTCGCGGACCGTGGGAACCCAAGCACGTATTCGTGTCGGTCGCCTCCACGAGCATCCGCAGGGTACGGACCAGCGTGGGAGGCGGCCTTCCTTCACGGAGCGAGAGAATCTGCGACGGCTCCATCAGCAACTCCCGCACGGTGCCCGGCAACGACCGCATGTTCTCCGGACGCAGACGGCGCAGGACCAACTCGGTGGGCATCGGCCAGGACGTCAGCCGGGCGGTCACGTGACGGCCGAACTCGCGTAGCTCGTCGGGGCGAAAGACGTTCGTGTACGCGGTGAGCGCGTGCCGGCACTCCTCCTGGACGTCGGCCAGCACACCGGCGCCTTCGCCCCGGGCGAACCTGTCGAGGTGTCCGACCCCGTCGCGGTGGGCGTGCAGGGCCAGGGCGAGCTGCGGGGTGTTGACCAGCCACCGCTTTCTTCGACGGAAGGCGTGCAAATCTCCGACCGGACGGAACACGCAGTCGCGGTCACCGCCGATCAGCCCGGCCAGGATTCGCGCGGACGATCCGCCGGCGGTCGACCACGATCCGTACCACTCGGTGCGGGCCCACACCCGCCCGCGCCGCACGTCCGGCGGCAGGCACATGCGGTCGACCACGGTTCGCGTGAAGTGCACGGTCGAACCCGCGAATCGCCGCGCGAGCGCGGTAAACGCCGGGCCCACCCGGTTCTCGCAGGCCGCCACGACCAACGGCGGCACATGGCGCAGGCGGGCCCGGGCCGCCAGAGCGCCGCCCAGGGCGGGCACGAACCCGTCCAGGTTTGCCTCGCCGAGGGCGGTGGTCAGCACGACCGTGTCGGGATCACGGACGCGGGCAGCCCAGGTGTCGACGTCGCCGGCGTCCACGATCTCCGAACCCCGGCTCAACCTCACTTCGGACGACCGCCAGGCGCCGCCGACGGTCCGGGCACAGCGGCGATAGCCACCGTGCGCGACGAGAGCGTCCATCAGCTTGCCGGACCGGGGTGAGCGCCGCTGCACGATGGTGAGGTCGCCACGGGCGGCCGTCATCGGCACGATCAGACCGAGGCCCAACGCTCCGGCGCCGAAGTGGACGTGACGCATCGCTACCCTGTCGCCTGGCTCCACCACCGCGGACATGGGAGAGACCCATTTTCGCCGGCCGAATGCTCGATGCGTATCCGCGTGGGGCACCGCCGAAGGAAGGTTCTGTTCGTGGTCGGCTCTGAGCAATGCCGCCGCCGATTCATGATCATCGGTGTCACCCGTCCAGGCACAGGAAATACGCGTCACCTTCGGTGTGAGCGTGTGCCCGGGTGGCGGCTGGTCGTCGGTCGGGTCGATGTGTCGTGTGGGTGCCGTCCAGGGCTTGAACGTCTCGGCTGCTTCCCCGCGACACCGGGGAAGCAGCCGGCAAGCCGAGTGCCTCGACCTGCGTAGGCGGTCGGTGGCCGTCGATCTCCGAGGACGCCTCGCTGCCCACACCTGGTTCGCTCACACCGGGGACGTGGTGCGGCGACATCACGCACCTCGGTGGATCGACCGCGTGTGGTCGCGGTCCTGGCGGGGGGTCCACGGCCTGGCGGGGCCGGCCGTGGACCCGGGGGAGGAGGTCAGGCTCCGATGGAGGTTCCGGCCCGGTCTTCGACGGGGGCGTATTCGGCGTCGCCCTCGAAGGCGGCCACCACGCCGGTGGCGGTCACGTCGCCGACCAGCAACGGCTGGGCCAGGCGTGAGCCGCTGTCGTAGCGCGCGATGCCGCGCGCGTCGGTGGTGGCCCGGCCGATCTCGCGGTGGGTGGTGGAGGAGCGGAAGACGATCTCCCGGCCGGCCAGGGGGGCGTCCGTGGTGGCGTCCCGCAGGTTCGCCTCGAACTCGCCGCTGATGGGCGCCTTGGCGACCACGTGCCCCTGGACGTTCCTGACCTCGAGGATCGCCTTCTTCGCGCCTTGTGCCTGCGTCATCGTCATACCCTTCGTCACAATCAGCGGTCCGGAATTCGCACTCCCGGCTTCACTCACCGTGCATCACGGATGCACATACCGCAACTGTATGGTTGTCGGTCGGTCGATCGTGTGGCCTGGACGTCGCCGATGGCAGAGCACCTCAAGGTGACCGGGCGGTCTACGGCAGGAAGAACCTTCGCGAGGTCCTTCGTACCGCACATTTCCGAACACCTGGACCACGGAGAACCGGCGCCGTGCGGAGCACCCGTTTCGTGCCGCCGCGGGCAAGCGTGGCCGTCCGAGAGCGCCGAACGGCGTCCGAAACGTTCAAGACTCGACCCCCAGGTTTCCCGGAGCATGGTGGCAGATACCCGATCCGACCTTCCCTTACGGACGTTGCACCGTGCTCCTGCGCATGATCCGCGAAGCGATCGCCCTCGCGCTCGGCGGCCGGGCGGCGCCCGCCTCACCGAGGTACAGGCCATCGGCCTGGGCAAGGACGCCCTCCTGCGACTGATCCAGGCCCTGCCCGACCCGGAGGTCTGCACGGTCCGGGCCCTCGGGGTCGATGACTTCGCTCCGAAGAAGGGCCAGGTCTACGGAATGGTCCAGGTGGACATGGAGAGAGCCCGCGTCCCGTCGACGTCCTGCCCGAACGCTCCGCAGAATCGCCCGCTTCTCCGAGGCTGCACCAACTCCGACCGCCCCCACCGGGAGCTTCGCGAGCGCGGCCCGGCCGTCGGCGAACGCACCGTCCGACGCTTCGTCCACGACCCGACGACAACAACCGGCCCGTCGCCAGTCCGTCCGTCCCCAAGGCCCGAGAGGTCACCACCGTGGTCCCGGCCCACCCCGACCACCGCACCGAGGACGACCGCGCCACCTTGAAGGACCTCCGAAGCCGCCGTCCCGATCTCGATTCCGCAGTTGTCTCGACGCGCGCTCTGCGGAGCTCGCCGTTCACCTCAGCGGACGGGAGAAGCTCGAACGATGGACCATGGACGCCGAGACGAGCACCTTCTCCGAGCTGCGAGGATTCGCCACCGGGTTCCGCAAGGAATGGGACGCCGTCATGGCCGGTCTCTCCCTGCACCGGAACTCCGGCCCCGTCGAAGGTCACGTCAACCGGATCAAGATGCCGAAAAAACGGCAGATGTACGGCTGGGCCAAGCCCAACCTTCTTCGTAAACGTGTTCTCCTCTACCGATGAAGATCAACACGAAGGACTGTCGCGGAACTCGTGACAGAACCAGATCAAGATGACCGTTGGCACCTGTACACAGCCGACTGTGACGCACTCTCCCGCGTACAAGACCAGCCGGATATGTTCGGAAGGGGTTCGACCGAGACGCGTGCAACGGGTGATCGCGATCGTGGCCGTCGTATATTTACTAGATTCCGATTCTTTTCAGTGAAATGATGAATTTTGAGAGCGGATCCGGATTCCAGGTCTCGAAGCCTGGCGGAACTGTTGTCGGAACATCAAAATAGAAGCACCGAGGAGAACGCCTTCTCGGGCGATCTCGTCATGTGAAAGGGTATTTTCATGGATCTGGATAGCACCGTCATTTCAGAGTCTCCGATGGACCTGGATGCAATTCTCGGTGAACTCGAGGTGGATTTGCCTGCCGGTGCCGACCAGGCTGCCGCCCACACTTGTGCATCGAAGTGGATCTACTGCATGTAACTGCATGAGGGCCACTCGCCATCTATGGCGAGTGGCCCTTTGTTGTATAGAAATGCGGACTGGGGGAACATGGCAATCGTGCTCTGGGAGATAAGACCCGATCGAGATGTCTCGAAGATATCCTATTCCGGGATATCCGGTCGAATCGTGCAGGCTGTGCGAACGGGTGGAATTCCGGGGATCTTCCCGATCGCGGCAACGGTTCAACCGGACGGGACGCACCGCGAGCGACCTCTTCGCGGTGAGGCGGATGCGTGCATGATCACGGAGGTCCTGTCCGCTCCGAGATTTGCACCGCTGAAACGGCTTCTGGAGGACGTGGATCTTTGGTGTACGAAGGCGAGCGTTATCCATGGGGATCTGATCGATGCTTCGATACTGTCGCCGGTCGATGGCGAGCTTTTTACTCCTCTCCTCCGCGAGGCTTTTGCGACCTGTGCGTCGGCCACGCCGAAATTTGCTCAACAGTTCATTGCTCGACAATGGATCGAATTCCAGGCTTTTCTGGAGTCCTTCTTTATCCGGTTGCGGCGTGACGCGACGACTTCCTGGTTCGATGGAACAGGATTTGCATTTCCCGTGGTAGGACTTTGGACACACGACGCAGAGACCCACAACGGGCGCCTGCGTGTGATTCGACTGCATATGCGTGGGGGGCGGCGGGTGGCCTACAAGCCAAGGCCTGTCGGAAGTGAGGAATTCTTCCTTGCGGATGGTGCCCTGTTCGACCTCATCAACAGGTTGCCGCAGGCTCCCGGGATGGTACGTCTGCCCGTGCTTCAGGTTCGCGCGGGGTCCGAGTCGCATCGGGGTTCCCATTCTTGGCAGGAATGGGTCGAATCCCCAGCTCAGCGGGCATCGATTCGACGTTCCGGAGGGCACCGGCTGATCGGCACTCGACTGACCGCAGCCGAATCCCGACGCTTCTGGCGCGATGGAGGTTCGCTGGCTGCCGCTTGCTTCGGATTCGGAATAAGAGATCTCGGCGAGGATAACGTGGTCGTCGGCACGGCTTCCGAAAGTCACGAACCACGGCTTTATCCCGTGGATCTGGAAGTCCATTTTGCTCCTGTTCGGCGACTGTATGATACCAACTTGATAGCAGATCCCGAGGTGCCCGAGAATCATCATCCAGGGGTGGAGAAAACTCCCCGGTGGTGTACCTCGGGAGGACCTTCGGTTTTTCTCACCAAGACTTCGAACGGCATTTGGCAGTTGCGTCGTCGCTCCGATCCGTGGACACGGGGCGAGACGAGATCCGTGGTGGTCGATACGCGAGGACGGGCAGGCTACGGGCCCTATCTGACGACCTTCCTACGCGGGATGTTCGACGCCTGGGTGCTCATGTGTCGAAACTCTGGCCGTATCGTGGAATTCATTGAGGCGATATCCTTGGAATCCAATGTCCGGGTTCTCCTGAGAAATACGTCGGACTATATGAGTTCACTCGAAGCGCGAGCCCTGGAGATTATTGAACCCGGCTCCATCGCGTTTTCACAACCTGAGATCGAGCAGCTCGAGAGACTCGATGTGCCCTACTTCTTCAGAGCTTCCACCGGTGGGCCACTACTTTTTCTGGACCCGCTTACATCGACACCCCGAGAGGTTGACCCGGCCCAGATGCCGGGCGATCTGGTGCTCCCATTCGATATCAAGGATCTAGGCGCGCGACTCACACTCTCCGGTATCGGAGTAGGGATACGGGACGCGATCGAGTACGTCTTCGAGCAGTTGGAAGTACACGATATCGTCGACATAGAACGAGGGGTCACTCTTCACCTGGTAGATCGCAACAATGGCGAAGCGCGATTCGATTGGGCGGAGATTGGAAAGCGCATCATATATAGCTGGGACGAGTCCACGATCCGACTTCGCGTCGAGGAGATTCCCACGCCAGAACCAATCAACGCGACCATCAGGCGGCAACTGCTGCGGCTGGATCGCGTCGATGCGAGGCTCCGTGGAGAATGGGCCGCGGGTGGGTTTGCCGACACCATTCTCGAGCGCCGGCTCAGAATGTTGACGGATGCCGCGATGCGGTGGCTCCGTACGGTGGTCGACGAGAACGGGTGGCCGGGTCGGGCGCTGGTGGGCCGACGCGCTTCGGACGCGGCCTGTCGTCTGGTCCAGCATGCTGTCGACCAGTCGGACCGTCTCAAGGAATACCTTGAACTTGTCCGGGCATCGGCGCGGACGGGTGATGTTCCCTGGCGGCAGGTGGCCTACCTGACAGACACGTTGCGTATCGCAGAGGACAGACCTCAGCTGTACGGGACGAAATTCCGGATGCGAAACGGCAGACTCGAGCCCTTTCCTATCGAGGACTTCGGTAGCGTGGACGAACGCAGAAGAAGCCTGAATATGGAATCACTCAAACGCTACGAGAACCGCATCCGACTTCGATTCCGTGATCAGGGGCACTTTTTGTGAACCCTATCGATTGGACCGATTTCTCCGTCCGATACTGGAATACGGGCCCCGCGCACATACCCGGAGCCGGAGTGATTGTGCTAGCGCAGGATGCCTTCGAACTTGCGACGTTGGCCTGTGCTCCGTTTCGTTCCGGAACCCGATACGGGACGCTGCCGGACGTAACCTTCCTGACGAAGAATGGAAGAATCGGTGCCCCAGGCCGCCTCTTGCCGGGCAGAGCGGATGCGAGCGTCGAACTCTATACGCAACGCTTGACCGCGAGTCATGCCATCGATGGCCATTTGCTGGTCGTTCGTCAGGCGCTCCATCTGAACCCGGCTCTGTGGCTACGGGTGCGCAGCATGCTGGCGTCGCTCTGGAGTGAGACCGGCTACCCCACGGTATCGGTGCCCTCGGAACTCGTGCTGGCCAGTGGTCTCGGGGCGAGGGCGGACACCCCTGTGGGCTACGCGGTGTTGACGTGGGTCTTGCGCGGTGCCGTCGAGGTTCACTTTGCCGAAGATGAAACGATGTCGGGGGTTGCGGGGGACCTGCTGTACTGGCCCGCATCCCACCGACCCACGGTCACCTACCAAGGCGGTTGTCTGACCCTGCGACTGTTGATTCCCACAGGAGGACACCTGCCGACCGGCGAAGTGCGGGATCTGTTGGGCCGGATGACACAGAAGCGAGCCGGTCTGATGGCCGCCCCATACCTTCCGTACCCCCCGGTATACGAGGCAGACGGTTCCTTGCCAACGATGCCCTCACTGCGGACTGCGGCCCTGAACCTGCAGGCATCGAGTAACGACATCCACGCCGAGTGGACGCTGCTCGTCATGTTCGCCAAGTGCGTGAGCGCCGGCGGATTGCAGCCGGTGCCTGCGGCTGCATCGGACGTTGAGCTCCAGGACGATCAAAAGCTTGCTCTCGCCACGGACGTGATCCGATTGCCGAGCAGCCGAGGAAGCAGCATCTGGGCGGCCAACGGCCATGCATTCTCGATTCGTGGCGCATTTGCTGATCAGATGCTGAAAGAACTGCATACGTCCGAGTACCTCACGATCGGCGGACTCGTTCGCCTTTCCGGCGCGAACGCTCGCGACGGCAGGCATCTGCTCCGCAGGCTTCATGCCCTCCGTGCCGTGGACGTGATCTCGGCTCAAGGAGACTGAAATGTCCGAACCGGCCGTGGAATGCGAACTCGACTGGCGCGTTTTCGCCGACCAGTACTGGGATCGCAGACCTGTACTCTTTCGGAATACGGGAACACCTCCTTTCGTCGAGGGAGAGGTATTCACCGCTGCGGTGAAATCACAGGCCGCGACCAACACGAATCTCGTTCCGCTTCATACTTCCCTCACGATCGAACGAGAGTGGCAACGAGAGGCCGGTGGGTTCTTGCCAGTCGTAGCCGACGGATCCTTCGAAGGCTACGAGAGGCGATTGGGCCACGTGTTGGCGGGTCGCTGCTACGCGTTGATGTTCAATATATTCCATGCCTTTGATTTTTCTGTCTGGATGAGGGAGCGTGACTTCTTCGAAAGCCTGTGGCGTCGCGTGGGAATGCCCGTGAGCGGCGCTATCACCACTCTGTTCCATGGAAACTACGACTCCAGTCCGGTGGGAGTGCACAAGGATAATTTCGCCACATTCATGTTCGGGCTTCGAGGCCGCAAGAGAATGCGCTTCTGGTCGCATCGTCCATGGAGCGAGGAGATCACGACGAAGACCGACTATCGGCGCTACATTGGGGAATCGTTCGCTGTGGAGGTCGGGCCCGGTGATCTTCTGTACTGGCCTGCGAGCTACTATCATGTAGGTGAGACAGTGGGTCGGGAATCTGCTACCAGCGTCAACGTCGGAGTTCCGCGAGGAGAACACCAATTTGCCCACGACGTGGATGCACTGCTGATCGACCTCGATGCGGACAGAATGGCAGAGAACGGATTCTCTATTTCCGACCTGCTGCCCGCAGTACGCTCGACAACAGCCTCGGGTCCCGACGCGTACGGATATCTTTCATCATCGCTTCCTCCGCCCCTCGGTGAAGCGCTCGAGATCTTTCGGGAGTTCGGTCACACAAGGAATCTCGAGGCACGTCTTCAGACTCTGTCCCTGCGCCGCTGGACGGCAGTGGGATTCGAGCCGCCACCTTCGCCCAGGGCTGGGCGCAGGCTCGCAGACGGTGTGATCATTCGCGGGGAGAAGCGGTCACCTATTCGCTTCGTCAGCCTGGACGATGAATCCTGTGCATTCGGTGCCAATGGCCACTCGATCGTCTCGTCCGTACCTGCAACCCGAATGAAGAGTATCATCGAAGACTTGAATTCCGGCAAAGAGTTTCAGGTCGGCAATCTTGTCCACTCGATATCGGAAGGAATATCCGATCGGATGGAAAAAAGAGCCTGTGCTGCTACCGAAGTCCGCGAACTCCTCGAGCGGCTGGAGTCTTTCCGGGCGATAGCGAGGGTTCGCGAATAGTCTGTCGGAACATTCGACGATATCTGTCCATTCCGGCAAGATCGCAACGGCGGGGTCATCGGACAACGGCGTGGAGGTCCGTCCATGGCGGTCCTCTACGTATCGTCCTGCCACCATCGGTCTGCCTCGACGCGGGACAGCTCGGCGTCGTACCGGGTCGCAGCGAAGTGAAGCTCCAGCGGCAGGTCTTCACGGCCGTACGGAACGACCCAGTCGCGCCAATGCACGACGTCCCCGATCTTCTGCACGACCACGGACAGGAAGCCGCAGCAGCCGCCGCTGCACTCGGGTTCCCCAAGCTCCACACGTCGTGCCTCACCGGTCGCCCGCAGCGGGCTGGGGCTCTGCGCAGGCAGTGCATCAGTCGCGAACAGCCCTTGACCCCCCTCACCGACGGCTCGTTCCACCACGTCCTCGCCGTTGACCCAGAACCGCAGCTCGGCGGGGAGCCCGGGGCCCTGCGACAGCACCCTGATCTGCAACCGATCGAACATCAGGCCACTCTACGGAGCGTATCGATGCCGGAGGCTTCCCATCGAGATGCCTTGGATCTTCTGGACCGTGACGCGCGCAGGAAGTCGTGGGCGAGAACCCCTCGGCCGGCACCAGTGGGCGCTGCGTGGCAGCCGATCAGGTCGGCGCCGTGCTCCCGCGCGAAGGACAGGATGGCGACCGCGCGGTCCTCGTCGAAGCAGTCCCGCGCGTGTACCTGGAAGGCGTGCATTCCGTCGACGGACAATACGGTGCTTGCGTCGAGGCCCAATGCGTTCGACCGGTGCCACGCCTCGGGCAGATCGCCAAGCCGGTCAGGTTCGGCATCGCCGAGAACGTCTGAGGTTCACCGTCGCACCCCCGTGGTTCAGGATCCGCTCAATGACTCAATTTACGCAGGTGCCCTGGCCCAAAAGCATGCTTCGCACGTCCACTCCCGCGTGATCGTCGGCCGGCAGGCCACCGAGCACCTGCGCACCGAACTGCCGGTGGAAGGTCAGGATGTTGACCGACCCTATGGAGCGCCCTAGTGATGCCCTTCGCAGCCGGCATGCATGGCGGCTGGGCGTGTGGGATGCGAACCGGATGTGTCCGGGAGCGACCGGCCGTGTTTCGACCGTCCGTGCGGACGCGCGAGTGGGCCTTTGTCGACCGTCGAGGCCCTCGGCGCCCCGGCGACAGGAGCCGCTCCGCCGGCGGCGACCGCCTGTCCAGCTTCGCCGGTGCCGCCCCGGTGCCCCGCGACTCCGGCAACATCAGCGGCAACCTGCACCGCCCCCGGCGCCACCACCGCGGCCTCCAGCGCGTCTTCTACACCTCCGCGCTCATCAGCATCCGCAACTGCGAGGAGTCACGCCGCTTCTACGAACGCAAGCCCGCAGAAGGCAAGCGGCACACCCAGGCTGTCCTCGCCCTGGCCCGACGACGCGTCAACGTCCTGTGGGCCCATATTCGTGACGGAAAGTCCTTTCAGCGTGGACTTCCCGTCATTGCTGCCGCTTGACAACGATATTAGGAGGTGGGGAGGTACGTCGTCTGCAGGACGTAGACGCCTTCGCTGCGTACCACGATCAGGTACACGAACATGCCGTCGTCGATGTAGGCCGTTGCCGCGCGGGGATTGGGCCCCTCGTACAGGGTCCCGTCGAGGTACAGCGCCTCGGCCGCGCGGACGATCTCCGCGGCCGCGGTCTCGACCAGGGCGACGAACGCCTCCGGGGCTCCGCCCACCACGCTCGCCTGGTCGGGCTCGTACTCCCAGCCCCAGCTCACACGCCCACCGCGGCATAGGCGGCCCGCAACAACTCGGTGGCGACCCGCACACCGCGGGCACGCACCCGGGGGTCGTCACTGACGGTGTCGACCTGCTCGGCGTGGTGGTAACGGAACGCCAGATCCGGGTGACGCTCGATCTCCGCGATCGCCGCCCAATGCCGCAACCAGCCCCGCAACGGGTCGAGCCGGTTGATCTCCAACGCCTTCGCGGTCGCCTCGCGCTGGGACCGGTCCATCTCGGGAAGCCAGTGCGGCGCCAACAACGCGATCGCCTGGCGCACACCCTCGATCGTGCGCTCCGGCCGCGCCATTACCGGAGTCGAATACTCGGGCTCGGCAGTCACCCCACACCCCTCACGACGATCCGACCGACCCCACTCTAGTCGCCGACGTCCCGCCGGCAGGGCACCGAACGGACCGGCCGCAGGATCGGTCATCGCGTTCACCCACCGATGGAACGTCGCCCGCGACGGCAGGAGCACCGCACCCGGTCCGTGCGCCCCCCAAGACCTCCCCGGTCGACCACCGAAACACCTCCGCCGTCCATCACCCTCGTGCCGAGCACGATGGTCGACCCACGGCCTACACCCTCCTCAGGACGACCCGCACCGGCCCACCACTGTCGACCGCGGCACCCTGCGCCGTTTTGACGTGTGCGCGCCGGGTCCGGGTGCCCCTCGCGGTCGGCGGGCGCGGTCCCCAAGTGCCTTTGCCGCGTAGGCGCCATCCATGGCGAGTCCGCTCTCGAAGTCTCTGTCGTTGCTACTCCGGACCATGGCCGGTCGTTGGAGCAGCTCGACGCGCTGCGGGGTGATCGATCCGGCTGTACGGGCTCGGTGCCGGTCTTCGACCCGTTGCCCGATCGGGTACGACGTCCCGGTGTCGGTGTCGTGATCGATGCTCTCCGGCGGCACCCGCACGTCCCATGATCCGCGTGCATCAGCGAACGCCACATTGCTTCCGCGCGATTGGCGTAGAACACGCGGAAATGAAAATGAGTCTCGCGGAGGGCCCCGATTCGAGAAGGCGGCCACCGGAAGCCCGGGACTGCCTCATGTGGGACTCCACCGCGAGGTGTTCCCGATCGATCTCCGTCACGACGCCGCCCTGGCGAACTCGATCTCGCGTCCGCGATCCGCCATACCGTCGAAACCTCTCGGCGAGGTGGCTGCTGACGATCGCGGCCTCGGCGTCGGGCGAGAACTCAACCCGACGCCAGGACGCGGCACCGACCCGGCCTGAGCAACTGCCGAACCTGGCGCGGGTCACCGCAGCAGACGCGCGTTGCGACCCGCCGGCGCGTTCACCGACGACTGGTTGTCACGGGGCGGGCGCGGTCTTCGGGGTCTGTTTGCGCACCTCCCGGGCGGCGCGCAGGACTACCCCCGGGCGCATGAGTGACTTCGCCGGGGCGAGCATGTGCATCACCTTCAGGAAGCGTAGGTGTGTCACCGGATCGGTCACCGAGGCTCGGACGACGAGGTCGCCGATACCGGAGACGACCTTGAAGCCCCGCGGTCGGGGAGCGGTGACGTGTGCCAGCCTCAGATCGTTGAGCGTCGACGTCCGCCAAGCGTCGTCGACGGTGTCCCGGACCTGCTTGAGGTACGACCATGCCGGTCCCAGCGGAGACTTTCCGGATTCGAGCCAGGTAGCCAGGCACGAGGCGTGCATCGCCGCCGAGGACATGCCCTGGCCGTAGACCGGGTTGAACGAGGCCAGGGTGTCGCCGATCGGGACGAGTCCGGCCGGGAAGCGGTCGAGAAGATGAAAGTCGCGCCGCCGACTGTCCGGATGCCGATAGATGGCCGGCTCGCCGATCGGCTCGCCGTCCTCGGCCAGCCGACGAAAGGGTGCCGCCGGGTCCTCCTTGCAGCGCGACACGAACTCCTCCACGCCCCGAGTCGGCCGGTCGTCCGTGTAGCCGGCCATCAGGACGATCCACCTGTCGCTCTCGACCCGGCCCAGCGTGGCCATCCGCATTCGGCCGTTCGGCAGGTTGACCATGGACTGTGCCACGGTCGGGGTCGGTGCTCCTTCGGGGCGACGGAACAGTGCGGTGGCGTAGCCGAGGTCCACGTGCATGCGCCGCATACCCGGCTCCGGCCAGCCACCCTCCTTCAGCCAGGCCGCGATTCGGCTGCCGCGACCGGTCGCGTCCACCACCAGGTCGGCGGCCAGGACATCCGCGTCGGTCCCGCCCGCGCCGGCGTCGACGTACCGTACCCCGCTCACCCGGTCGCCGGTGAAGGCCAGCCCGCGCACCGCGCCTTGGGCCAGGCGCACATTGTCGAGTGCCGACACCCGGCGACGGATGTGTGCCTCCAGGTAGGGGCGCGTGGCACTGATCATCTCCATACCGCCGACCCGTATCTTGAGCCTGCCGTCGAGGTAGGAATGTACGTCGCCACCCGAGTCCGCGAGGGTGGCCCCGCCGGCGACGAGCTCGGCGGAGATGCCGGGAAACCACTGTTCCAGCCGCCTGCGGCCGGCGTCCAGGAGAGCGTGCATCTGCGCCCCCTGCGGGACTCCCGGTCGAGGCTCGTGATTGCCCGCGAAGTCGCCCGGGAGCGCGACGTCGTCGCGTTCGAGGATCACTACCTCGTCGGCATGATCACTGAGCACCCGAGCAGCCAGAAGTCCCGCGATGCTGCCTCCGAGGACCAGGGCCGTGCGCATGTCCGCCTCCTGTTCGTGCTCCCCGCCGACCCGTCGTCGGGACTTCATTCGCCCATCGCAACGTCGACCCCCCGGAACGACCGCCCCAAAACGCGGAGTTCGTCACGACCGCCCGGGGGATGGGGACGGCGGAGAACATCCTGCGGTCACGACAACCCCCGGAACCGACCATTCGCGCACCCGGTCTGTACATTTTCGGCTTGTCGTTGCACCGAGCCGTGTACAGCGCGGTTACCGTCCCGTGTGCCGCGGGGCCGGATCGCATCCCTCCTCCGGACGGACGTTCGTCCGGCGAAAGAGGTCGTGTCGGCGTGCGGAGCCGACCCCCGGACCGGCCGATCGGCGAGGTGTTCCGCAAGAGGTCGGACAAGAAAGGACGATGCCATGAGCCTGCCCCCCAGGCCCGCGCGGTCGTTTCACGAAGGAAGGGAGATCGCTGCCCCGAGCACACTCCGCCGAACTGCGCCCGGTGTCCTCGCCACGCCGAACCCGTCCTGCGGAGTCGGTGGTCTGTCGCCGGATGTCGACGCCTGGCGGCGGATGTTGCGTGACTGCCTCGTCGAACTCGACGCCATTCCGATCGGCCGCCCGGGAGACCATGGCCACTACACGGGCTGGGCTCTCCAACTCGACTTGGGTTTCCTGACTTTGACCAACGTCGGTTCGGACCCGGTCCGAGTCGTTCGTGCCCCCAGGATGCTCGCGGGCGACCAGGACGACTTCTACATGCTGTCGATCGCGCGGGAGATGAGCTCGTCGCTGAAGGGGAACGTCTGGTCACCCCTGCGACGCGGCGACGCGGTCCTGCTCGACAGCACGGCTCCCTTTCAGCTCAGTGCCGAAGGCTTTGCCCATCACATCGTGTTGATGCTGCCTCGGGCGGAGGTGCTGCGGGTGGTATCGGTCGACGCGGAGCGCCTCGGACGCCGCATCGCCGCCGAGAATCCGATGCTGCGTGTCCTGCTGGCCGCGGTCGAGGAGATCTGCGCGGGCGCCGGGCGGCTGGATCCGGACTCGTTGCCCGAACTCGGCCACACCGTGAGCGAGTTGTTGTTCTCCGTGCTGCGCTACGACGAGGCCGGCGAGCGATCCGGGGTGAATCGGCTGCTCGGACACCACGCCCAACTCCTGCGTATGCGGGACTTCGTGAAGCGTCGTCTCGCCGAGCCGGAACTGTCCGCGAAGGCCGTCGCGGCGGCGTTCGGGGTCTCCGTGCGCTACGTCGAGATCGTCTTCCGTGAAAGCGGAACGTCGCCCGCCAGGTTCATTCGGGAGGCTCGGCTGGAGGAAGCGCGTCGGATCCTGGCGAACCCGCGCCTACGACACCGTCCGATCGTGGCCATCGCCCGATCCGTTGGGATCGAGAACGCGACCGTCTTCGCCCGAGCCTTCCGCCACTTCCACGGCGTCACGCCCAGCGACTACCGGCGATCCCAGGACGTGGGGCACCGCGGTCGACACCGCCTGGAAGGCGAGTGCACTCCACCGAGGTGACCCACCGTGCTCGCGTTCGATACGTGTGTGTGATCCGACGACCGTCGTGCGGGGATTGACGGTGTCGCGTGCGCAAATCGTGGAGGCCGACGATCCGACAGCCGGCACCTTGGGCGCCTACGCCGGGCAGGTGTGCGACACGCGTGCTCGGATTCCACCATGCAGGGGAAGATTCGACTTGCTGTCCGATTCACCACAGGATGCCGAAGCCGCTGCCCGATTCGCGGCCCCACCCCCCGAACCGGTCCCGCCGGGCAGCGGGGCCCGGTCGACAGTCCGCAGAGGCAGACGCGGAGGGGGCTCGCGGCGGGCGGGCGGCTCACGGACCGGCCGCCGGCCGCAGCTCGGCCTTCAGGGCAACTGGTCGATTCGGACCCGGATCCTCGTCCTGGTACTGGTCCCGAGCCTGGCCCTGGCGGCGCTGTGGGGCACCTATACGTTCAGCCGGTTCAACGAGGCCCTGGACCTGCGCCAGACCGTCCATGACGTGGAAAGAGTCGGGATCAAGAGCGAGACCGCGATGGTGGCGCTTCAGGAGGAGCGCCGGCTGTCGATGGTGTACCTCGCCCAGCCACGGTCCGATCGCGCGCCGCTCGACCGGCAGCGCGAGAACACCAACCGGGCGCTCGAGACGATGCGGCGGGCCGCGGGACCGGTGGTCGCGAAGAATCCACCCGATCTGAAGCGGATCTTCGCGCAGATCGTCGAGGGTCTCGGGGCATTGCCGGGATTTCGGCAACAGATCGACGCCCGCCAGGTGGACCACGGCGCCGCCTACCAGTTCTACACCGCCGCCCTGAGCACCGGCATGACGTACTTCGAGGCCGAGGCGCGCCTGACCGCGGACGCCAAGTCGATCAACGAGGCCGCGACCGCTGTGGCGTTGTTCCGTGCTCTGGAGGGCTTCGCCCGACAGAACGCGCTGCTGTCCGCGGGGCTGTCCTCCCCTTCGGGCCTGACCGCGGACGGGCAAAGGCAGTTCAATCGACTCGTCGGCGCCCAGCGCGAGCAGTGGGCCGTGGTCGCGCCCTCACTGCGGGACGCGCAGGCCGAGCGCTACCGGACGATCATCGCCGGCCCGGAATGGTCCGCACTGGTGACCGCGGAGCAGTCGGCCATGGACTCCGGCCGGATTCCGACCCCCGTCGGGACCTGGCAGGACACGATGCTCAAGGTTGCCGCAAGCCTGCAACAACTCACCTTGGCCCAGGTGGACTTCGCCATCGGGTTCGCCGAGGACCGGGTCGACACCCTGATCACCTCGGTGATCGTGACCAGCGTGCTCACCCTGGCGGCCATCGCGTTGGCCGTGCTGATCTCCGTTTTGATCTCCCGCGCACTCATCCGCCGGCTTCGGAACCTTCGCAGCGCGACGCTGCACCTGGCCGATCGACAACTGCCCGATGTCATGGCCCGGTTGCAGCGGGGCGAGGAGGTCGATCTCGCCGACACGGTCCCCGACGTCGACCACGGCTCGGACGAGGTCGGGCAGGTCGCCAGCGCGTTCGCCACGGCGCAGCGCATCGCGGTGCGGGCGGCGATCGAGCAGACCGAGACGCGTGAGGGCATCAGCCGGGTGTTCCTGAACCTCGCGCACCGCAGTCAGGGACTGGTGCACCGGCAACTCGCCCTGCTGGACGCGATGGAACGCGACAGCGAGGATCCCGATCTGCTGGCCGAACTGTTCCGGGTGGATCACCTGGCCACGCGAATGCGGCGCAACTCCGAGAACCTGTCCATCCTGGGCGGCTCGATGCCCGCCCGGCGCTGGCGTCGCCCTGTGGGGTTGACCGAGATCCTGCGCGGGGCCGCCTCGCAGACCGAGGAGTACGCCAGGGTCCAACTGACGGTCATTCCCGATGTCACGCTCGCCGGCCCGGTGGCGGGCGATGTGATGCACCTGCTGTCCGAACTGGTGGAGAACGCGACGACGTTCGCCCCACCGCACACGCGCGTGCAGGTCAATGCCGAAGTGGTGTCCAAGGGGTTGGCGATCGAAATCGAGGACCGCGGCCTCGGCATGTCCCAAGAGGCCCGAGAGGAGGCCAACCGACTGCTGGCCGCGGCACCCGCGTTCAACGTCATGGGCTTCACGCGCGACTCCCGGATCGGGCTGTTCGTCGTCGCGAGGTTGGCGGCCCGTCACCACCTCACGGTGACCCTGCGTTCCTCCCCCTACGGGGGAACTTCGGCGATCGTCCTGTTGCCGACGCACCTTCTCGAGAAGACCGGGAAGAACATTCCGAACCCCGACGAGGTCGAGGCGACGGCCGATGCGGCGCCATGGCGGACGGACACCTCGTCGGCGCCGGCGATCGACCCACCCGCGACCGATACGCCCGCCACCGACCCGCGTCCGCGCCCGGTCGAACACGCGTCGGCCTCTACGACGCCGCTCCGAACCGCGGCCGGGCAGCGGCCGGAGTCGCCGACGAGCGGGCTGCCTCGCCGGGTACGCCAGGCCAACCTTCGACCGCAGTTGCTCCATCCGACGGAGTCGGAGCCGCCGCGTCCCGCAGCGGAGCCCGCGGAGCGTTCGGCCGACGAGGCACGCCGCATGATGACGATGTACCAGCGCCGGTCGGACCAGGGCCGCGCGGACGCGGACCGGGGACCCGACGGCGGACCAGACAGCGGACCAGACGACGTGGCCGGGAACTCGACGGCCGGAGAAGGACAGTGGGACCCGCGATGACAGAGACGCCGAAACAGGGCACGGAACTCGACTGGATGTTGGACGACCTGGTCCGCCGGATCCCGAGGACCAGGCATGTGATCGTGCTGTCGTCCGACGGACTGCTGATCGCCCGTTCGCGCGAACTCGGCCGAGACGACGCCGAACACATGTCGGCCGTCGCGTCGGGTGTCCAGAGCCTGGCCCGGGGCGCGGGCCGACACTTCGCCGCGGGAGCCGTCCGGCAGACGATCGTCGAGTTGGAGAAGGCATTCCTGTTCGTGACCGGGGCGGGGCAGGGAGCCTGCCTCGCTCTCCTCGGGGAGGCGGACATCGATGTAGGCCTCGTCGCCTACGAGATGAACCTGATCGTCAAGCGCGTCGGTGAGTTCCTGGCCTCCGCGCCCCGCCGGGCGGCAGTGGTTTCGCCGCCGTTCCGCTGAGGTGAGGGCACATGTCCGAACCGGAAGACGTGTGGTGGGACGGCGACGCCGGCCCCATCGTACGCTCGTTCGCCAGAACCGGCGGCCGGACCCGTCCGAATCGGGACGAGTTCAACCTGATCACCCTGATCATCGCCGCGAACCCCGACACGACCCGCCCCGGCCTGGAGCCGGAGCACATTGTGGTCCTGCGCATGTGCACGGGCACACCCCTGTCCGTTGCCGAGGTCGCCGCTCGCTTGGACCTGCCCGTGATGGTGGCCAAGGTCCTGCTCGGCGACCTACTCGACATGGGAGCCATCCACACGCGCGCACCGATCGCGCTGGCGGAGGCTCCCGACATCCACGTCCTTCAGGCGGTGCTCGATGGAATTCGCAGGCTCTGACCCGTACCTCGATTCCGGCGATCTCCCGATGGCGGTCAAGATCCTGATCGCCGGCGGATTCGGCGCCGGGAAGACCACGATGGTCGGCGCCGTCAGCGAGATCTCCCCGCTCCGCACCGAGGAGGTGATCACGCAGGAGAGTCAGGGCGTGGACGACCTCAGCGGGGTGGAGGGAAAGACCACGACGACCGTTGCCATGGACTTCGGTCGGATCACGCTCGGCCGGCAGTTGGTGCTGTACCTCTTCGGGACACCCGGGCAGGACCGCTTCTGGTTCATGTGGGACGAGTTGGCGCTCGGTGCTCTCGGTGCGATCGTGCTCGCCGATACTCGAAGGCTCGAAGACTGTTTTCCCGCCGTCGACTACTTCGAGAACCGCGGCACACCGTTCATCGTCGCGGTCAACCGCTTCGGCGGTACCTGCGACTTCGACACCGCCCAGGTGAGCGAGGCGCTCGACTTGGACCCGCATGTACCGGTGGTGATGTGTGACGCGCGCACCCGCGAGTCCGGCAAGCTCGCCATCGTCACTCTCGTGGAACACATCATGGCAAGCAGGGTGCAGGCTTCGGTCGGGCGCTGATTCCGGGGCACGGCGACCCCTATATTTCGGAGTATTCCGAACTGTTCCCCACCGAACAACGGGAATCTCACAAGTCAGGTGCGGGCCGTGCCAACCCCCGGCTCATCCGGGATCGCCATCTTGCCGAGAGCCGGGCGGCGACTCCGCGGCATGCCGATCCCCGCGACGAGACCCGGATCCGGAGTGCCGACCGGTCCGCCGACCATCGGACCCGCCGGCCCGACGTTCCGCGGAGCGCCCGGCGGTTCGGCTCGCCCTCGCCGGCCTCGCCATGGTCTCGATGGAACCCGGTACCGGGGTCTCCGGCTCGACGAGCAGCGCCTCGAGATGGCCGATCACGGCCCGGGGACGCTCGGTGACGCGCGAACCGCCGTGGATGTGAGTGTCACTCGGGTGGGCGAACACGATCATGCGAGCGTCCTTGAGATGGAGGATGCGAAAGTTCCTGCCAGGCGCGGTACGACGTGCTTACCGGCATCCTCGTCTGACGCGATCCTCGGTCCTAGGAGAAACACGACAACCATCGTCGTCCGCGAAGTCACTTTGGTGCAGGGCCTGTTCGTGCCCGACAAGTTGCTGCCGGCCGGAGGTTGGGCGACATCGGTCAGGGTCTGCGCCGGGCTGCCCAACTATCAGGACGCCAGTCGAAGTTCAAGGGTACGAACCCACTTGCGTATGGAGTGTTCGCCGGTGAATGCTTACCGGGTCCGGCTGCAACCGGGAGGGAAACACGTGAGAGCGTCACTCGACTCGATCGCAGACTTACCCGAAGCCGCGAAACTGCGGTTGAGCTTCGATCCCGACAAGCTACAGCGCGACGTAGACCATCTCAGTGCACATACCTGGGGCGCCCAGCGATCCGTGTTGGCCGGGGGCGAGTTGACCTCCTCCACGGAGATCGACTGGCGTTGCCTCGCACTGCGCAGTCCCGGCGGGGACCCCGATCGAACCGATCCAGGTGGTCCCGGCATCGAAGGCTTCTCGGACACCCCATGGCTCGGGCACGCACCGTACCTGGCCGAGATCCTCACATCGTTGCCCGCCGAACTGCGCGGCGTTCGCCTGATGTCGCTGGCGCCCGGCGTCCGGGTACCGGAACACCGCGACACCCCGACCGGGCTCCCGTACGGATTCATACGCCTGCACGTGCCGGTCCGCACGAACCCGGGTGCGGTCCTGTCGATCGACAAGGTGGAACACCGCTGGCAGCCGGGCACGTTGTGGTACGGGGACTTCAGCCGCCCGCACAGCGTCGTCAACACCGGGGACCAGGTGCGAATCCACCTCGTCATCGACTGCTCGATCAGTCCCGAACTGCTCTCCCTCTTCCCGGAACGGTTCCACAGCCGTGTCCCGATGAGCGAGGTGGCGTACCACCGTCCCGAGATTCCTCTGCAAGCGTTCGAACTCGCTGATTTCCGCTGTGCGGTGCCGGTTCCTCCGTGCGTGTTGCGACTCGACGATCAGGCCGGCGAATCCACGGAACCGGACCTGCCCGCGCAAGTCGTCGAGCACGAGGGGACTCTCCTACTCGAGGTCGCCGGCGGCCCCAGCATCGCCCTGGTCCACGTAGGGGGCGGAGACTTCCGCTTCCAGGGGTGGATCGAGGAGCGCGGGCTTCACCTGGACCTCTTCGGCGACTCCCCCCGTGCCGTCTTCTACACACGCCGCGGACGCCGACGTCAACACATCACGCGCACCGCCGTGCTTGCGCTGCCCTGACGCGACTGTCGCCCAGTTCGTCTCCCGGGTGCGCCCGCATGATCCGCCGGCGCGCCCCTCCGATCGCGTGGGAGACCCGTGCCCTTCCTCGCCGGGTGACCCACGCCCGCCCTCCCACCGTCGCTCCCGGGCGGCCTCACAACAAGGAGGTTCACCATGCGCTACCTGCACTGATCGGCTCGTCGGACATACGGGAACCATGAGACAAGGGGAGGCATCATGCGCTACCTCCACTGATCTCCCAGCAGGCAGCGGGTGCTTCATCACAATTCCGGGGCACCCGCTGCCCGCGCACCCTCATACGAAGGTTCACCGCGACCCGCTCCCAGGCAAGCTGCCCGTCATGCACGCCAGAAAGGCGAGTGATGGAACTTTTTCGGCCACTGGACGACGCCACCATCCGTGATCCGCATCCCATGTACCATCACCTGCGCTCCGTTGAGCCGATCCACTGGTACAAGCCGCTCAACGCCTGGGTCGTCAGCGGATACGAGGACTGTCTGCTCGCACTGCGCCATACCGAGATATTCTCCTCCGATCTGCGAGCTGCCGGTATCGACGTCCCGGACAACCTGCTCAGCATCCAGACCCTGGACCCGCCCGAACACGGCAGCGTTCACCGCGTCCTCGTGGACGCCTACCGTCGCCAGGACTTCTCTGCGATCCGAGCCAGGCTGGAGGACCGGGCCGATCAGCTACTGCGCGCGCTGTCGGACCAGAGCGGATTCGAACTGGTCACGGACTTCACCGCGCCGCTGGCTTTCGCGGCCGTGGCCGACCTCTTCGGCGTTCCGGACCCCGACGAGAAGAACATAGTCGCCTGGTCGGAGGCCATCGTCGCGGCCATGGACTCGGGTCTCACCCCGGAGGCCGCTGCTCCGGGCACTCTGGCCCGTGACAGCCTCAGCACCGTGATCCGCGGCTGGCTCGATCAGAAGCCGCGGAATGGACTGCTGGGCAATCTCCTGCGTGCGGAATCCGCCTCGGCGATCTCCCGAGACATGGTCCTGAACACGCTGCGTGCCACGCTTCACGCCGGATACGCCCCCACGAGCAGGTTTGTCGCAGCCTCCGTGCTCTCCCTGCTGCGGACTCCGGACAAGTGGCGGGAACTCCTCACCGCCGGGGTGAGCGATGCAGCGATCAAGGAACTGCTGCGCCATTCCGGCCCTGTGCAGGCAGTTGCCCGTGTATGTGCCTCCGACTACGAACTCGGCGGCCGGCTGCTCCGTCGTGGGAGCGACGTCATCGTGTTGATCGCCGCGGCAAATCGGGATCCGCGACAGTTCCCGAACCCCGATGTGCTGGACTTCGAGCGAACACCGAACCACAACCTGGGATTCGGGTGGGGTGCGCATGCGTGTACCGGTGCGTCGCTGGCCCGGCTCACCTGTGCCGTGGCGCTGACCGCACTGCTTCGGCACGCTCCCGACCTGCGACTGGCCGGCGAACCCGTCCATTGGCGACACGCCACCTTACGCGGGCTCCAGGAACTCCCGGTGAGCGGAATGCCCGCATGAGTCCCCTGGGACGAGGCACCGCATCCGACGGCGGCCCCATTGCTCCGGACGGAAGCCCCGTCGGCCTCTACATGTCCTTCCCGGCGGGCCGCGAACCGGAGATCATCCACGGGGCGGTGCCTCCCGCCGCGCCCATTCTCGAACTCGGATGCGGTGCGGGCAGGATCACCCACGAGCTGACCGCGCTCGGCCATCACGTGGTCGCGGTTGATCAGAGCGCCGAAATGCTGCGTCACGTTCGCACCGGAAAGCGAGTCCACGCGGATATCGAGGTGCTGGCCCTGCCCGAGCGCTTTCCCGCCGTGGTGCTCGCCGGCTATCTGGTGAACACGATCATCCCCGGCCAGCGGGATGCCTTCCTCGAGACGTGCCACCGTCACGTGACGGACGACGGACTTGTCCTCGTCCAGCGCACCTCGCCCGCCTGGGCCGGCGGCCTGAAAGCGGGGCACACCGTGCGGTCCGACCGGATGGTCGTGACCATCACCGAGGCCCGTCTCGAATCCGGTGTGCTGTACGCGGCGCAGGAATGCCGCCACGGAGACACCACATGGACTCATGCGTGGACGGACGTCGTCTACTCCGATCGAGAGTTCGAGGAAGCGGTCGGGACGGCCGGCTTCGCCCTCACCCGATGGCTCGACCAAGACCGGGAATGGGCCGCGCTCAAGCCGCTGCCCCGCTGACAGCGCCGACGCCGGAACGGTGGAGGAGTTCCGCCCGACACGCCTTCCCAGCGAGCCCCGCCTCCGCCTACGCGGCCCGATCCTCCGCAGGCGGCCGGGATACCGGCCCGTCCTTGCCAGGACGCATCGACGCCCCGCACCCCGCCAGGGTCAGCAGGCCGAGGGAGCCCACGATCACGATGACGATGTGGGGCGGCAGGAGTTCCGCCACCGCGCCGGCCGCGGCGAACCCCAGCCCCTGGGTGACCATCAGACCCGCCAGCGTGATGGTCAGCGCCCGTCCTCGCAGTTCCTCGGGGGTCACGTCGAGGACCCGCTGATCCAGCCCCATGGCGTAGGTGAAGCCGAGGCCGCACACCGTCAGCAGAGCCACCGATGTCCACAGGCCGGGGCGGAACGCGAACCCGAGCAGCGGGAGGAACATCAGCACGGCGGTCGGCAGCACCATCCGGACCCGGGTCCGCGCGGTGAGCAGGATGCCGGCCAGCAACTCGCCGACCACCGAGCCCGCCGGTGCGGCGCACAACAGCAGCCCCACGGCAGCCGGGCCGCCGCCGAGTTCGTCCGCGTACGGAGAGGCCAGAGCCTCGGGGGCGACGGCGAAGGCCGGCGGCAGCCAGGTCAGCAACAGCAGCGGACGGAGGCCGGGGACAGTCGGCAGCTGCCGTACGCCCGACAGGGACGCACGGGCCACCGAAGCTTGAGTACCGCCTGCCTGCCGGCGGGCCGGCCGATGGCGGGTCCCGAACCGGAGGAGCAGGACCGCCAGGCCGAATCCCGCCGCCGCCGCGAACAGGGCCTGCGAGGAGGTCATCACGAGGAGCAGCAGCCCACCGACCGCGAACCCGATGATCTGGGTGCTCTGGGAGACGAGACGCAGCAGGGACCGGCCGAGCGCGTACCCCGAGTCCGAAAGCAGGTCCGGCAGGCTCGCCGCACGGGCCCCTTGGAACACCGGGGCGACGGTGCCGAGCACCAGTAGCAGAGCGAGCAGGACGGGAATGGGGATACCGGGTAAGGCCATGATCCCGACCGTTACGCAACCGACCGCCTGGCAGGCCACCATGACGTCACGAGCGGGATGCCGGTCGGCCACGGCAGACAGCAACGTTGCTCCGAAGACATAGGGAGCGAAGCCCAGCGCGAATGTCAGCGAGGACAGCAGCGGCGACTGCGTCCGCTGGTACACCATGATCGAGAGCGTGATCTGTGCGACGACATTGCCCAGAGTCGCGATGATCTGTGCGAGGAAGATCATGCGGAACTCGCGTACGGCCAGGACCGTACGGTACGTCGCAGGCGCGGTGGAAGCGGAAGGGGCGGCGGAGTCGCTTTGCCGAGGGACGCTTGAGCTGTGTCGAGACATGGAACGCAGCATCCAGACCATCCCGACCGCGGTTCAAGGTATTTGGAAATATCCGAATCCATGGGCCTGTTGCCGGCCGTGAGAGACAAGGTGCGGTCATGGCGCTGCAGTTGCTCGTGGAGACAGCGGACCTGCTGAAATGCCGCTTCGCACTCTCCCCGCTCTGGGAGACCGTGGCCGCCGTACGGACTCTCGCCGATCCCAATCGCCAGGCCTACCACCTGCCCTGGCTGAGGAATCTCCGCCCCGAACTCGACGAGAGGCAACTCTCCCCGCTCCTGGCCCTCCTCCCGCGCACCGGGTACACACCGGACTTCCTGACCCCGCCCCCGACCGGCCCGCTCTCCAGGATCGAGGACGAACTGGCCCGGGTCGCAGACACCCCGCCCACCCATGTGAGGGAGGAACTCCACCGATGCCTCCACGGGTCCGAAAGGAGGACGCCTCCACTCCCCGAGGTCGCCGACCGTCTCCTGGCCGACCCCGCCCGCACCCTCGCTCGGCTCGTCACCCTGATCCGTGCCTGCTGGAACTGGCTCATCGCCCCGCAATGGCCCCGGCTTCGGGATTTGCTCGATGCCGACATCGCCGTCAGGTCCCGTCACTCGGCCGAGAGCGGACTCCATCGCATGCTCACCGAGTTGCACCCCACCATCACCTGGCACGAACTCGGCGCACTCCACATCGCGGCTCCCCACCAGTCCCGGCACCCCCTCAACGGGCAAGGGCTCCTGCTACTACCGAGCGCCTTCGTATGGCCGGCGCTCACCGTGGTGGTCGAAGCACCGTGGCAACCCACCCTGATCTACCCCGCGCGTGGAGTGGGGGACCTCTGGCATTCCTCACCCCACCCCGCGGCCTCGCCGAGTCTCCAGCGTCTCATCGGACGTACCCGCGCCAGGGTGCTGACCAGTCTGTACAAGCCCGTTTCGACCGGCACCCTGGCCCGAAACCTCGGCTTGAGCCCCGGCACCGTCTCCGGGCACCTCACCGCGCTCCGTGACGCGGATCTGGTTACTCGCTACCGGGTGGGCCGCACGGTCTACTACGCGCCCACCGCCTTGGGCACGGCACTGGCCGGAACCCGACCACGAGACCGCCGTCTTCGGAAGACAACGGATGACGGACCCAAGGCAACTCCGCGCTCACCGGAATCCGACCGCCGACGAAGCTGCTGATCCCGAACGCGAACAAAGCCGCCGCCCGCACCTACCTGCGGGCGCTGAGCCTGCCGGCCACCACCCTGGAGTCCGGATCCAGGCTCCTGCTGCCCCGCACCGCTGCCGTGGGGGCACGACCGCAGCGGCCGGGTGGCTCGCCCCCGACGGCCCCGTGCCGCCGCAGCCCTGGTGGCCGACCGAGCCCACCACGCGTCGGCGGACCGAGAGCCCTTCTTCTTCCGCACGCCTTGGTTTCCGTAGTCACACCGAACTCGATACTCGTCAGGAGTTGTCAACCAGCGCTGTCGCCATGGAATGCGAACAGTCGCCCCCGTGCGTTCCGTCGCGGCCGACAGAGGGCACGAACACAGGGGAACGTCGCAGATCCTGCCCTCGACAGTGCAGAGGCAGAGCTACCGACCACCACAGGCGACTGCATGGACGAACATGCCACCACAGACGCCTTCTCGCCGAGGCGACGTGTTTTTACGAGCGCCCCTGGCGCGGGAAGGTGACCATGAGCTGTCCGCGCCTCGTCCTGCCGAGGCATCCATGGCTCCGCCAGGCGCCGGCAGTTGGTGCGACCCATACGACCGAGGTGAGATGAGTACGCTGCGACGCGCCGTCCTCCGGTACGCCCCCGACGTCGTCGCGAAGCGGGCTCTGGCCCGGCAAGTCAACCGCGTGCTGCGGGATCGCCCGAAAAGTGTCGTCACCACAACGCGTTTCGGTGCCCGGGTGCACGCGGACACCCAGGATCTCATCCAGCGGTACGTGCACATGTTCGGAACCTGGGAACCGCATATGACCTCCTGGTTGAGAGGGCGACTGCGACCCGGCGACGTGTTCGTCGACATCGGAGCCAATATCGGCTACTTCACTCTCCTCGCCGCCCCGCTCGTCGGCCCGCGGGGCGGGGTCGTGGCAGTGGAAGCCTCTCCCGACACGTACCGCCTGTGCCGGCGCCACGTGGCCGAGAACCGCATCGAGAACGTCCGAACGGTGAACTGCGCCGTATCCGACCACAGCCACGACGTCGTGCTCACGCTCGCCAGCTCGACGAACGTGGGGGCGAACAGCATCGTGCCGTACGACGGACCCGTCGAAGCCGCGCACAGCGTGCGGGCTTTGGCGCTTCCCGACATCCTCGGCACCGACGAGGTCGCCCGCGCCCGCGTCATCAAGATCGACGTCGAGGGCGCCGAGGGGGCCGGGGTCCGGGGCATGGCCCCGCTGCTCCCGAGACTGCGACAGGACGTCGAGATCGCGGTCGAGGTCACCCCCGACCGCATGCTGATACTGGGTGACACGATCACGGAACTGCTGGAGACCATGACGCGGGAAGGGTTCGTCACGTACGTCATGCCGAACAGCTACCGCGCCGACGACTACCCCGGGGCATTGCGCCGCCCCACGCTCCCGGTTCGCCATCATGGGACCGTCGCCACACACTGCGACCTGGTGTTCTCGCGAGTCGTGGCGGATCGTCTGGCCTGACCAGTTCCACCGTTGCTTCTGATCACCCGGCTGATTCCGGGGAGTGGGAGGGTCTCAGCCCCAGTGCCACGGTCAGCCGTCCACCTCTGTGCCGAGATCGCCGCCCAGGCCGGGTGGCCTGTGCGCGGTGGGACCTGGGGCTTGGCCCCTGGTAGAGGTCGGGTCGTTCCGGGGCGCCGTGCCGGGCGAGGTCGGCCGCCGGGTGCCGGCTCTCGTCCTCGCGTGGCCCTCCCGGGCGGGACAGGTTGGTGGCGAGGTACCAGGTGGCCTTGGCCTGCAGCGTCTCCGGGTCGGCTGTGGCCACCAACAGTCGGGTCGTCCCGTCCGGTCCCCACCGCCCCAGGGTCGCGTCGGTGGCTCACCCCGTCTCGGTGTGGCCGTCGCGGAAGGTTCAGGGCACCGCGTGCCGGTCGCCGGGACTCCGCGGGCCGCGCCAGGCCAGGACGCGGGCGGCGTCGGCCGGGGCATTGGCCTGGTCGCCCCCGGCCCGAATCCCGTGGCGCGGCTGCAACGCCATCACGAACGGCATTTAGGAGTAGGCGAGTTCGCTGCGGAAGCCGTCCTGGTCGCTCCGGTGCGTGAAGTCGAGCCGCTGCCCGGGATCGCGCATGTCGCGGCGCCTCCCGGCGAACCAGCGGTGGATCTGCCCGCGCGGCGAGGCCTGCAACAACTCCGGGACCACCACATGCGACGGCGACAGACCCCGCTCGACGGCGCGCGCCGTCGCCCGCTCGTCGATCTCACGTAACTGCGGTCCCAGCACGGCCGCTGTCTCGGCCTCGGGCCAGGTGGTCATCCACGCGGGCTCCCAACCCGTGACCTCGCCCGCCTCCGGTTGCTGCAACGACTTGCGCACCACGACGTCGTTTCCCGCAGTCGACACCACCGTGTTGTCGTTGTATCCGCCTCGTAGCGTTTGCGGAAGCGTGGGGAACACCCCGTCGGCGACCCGTGTCAGGACGGCCGCGGTCTCGTCGCCTGACAGACCCGACCGCCTCGCGTATGCGCGCGTCCGCTCGATCGGATCCTCGATCGAGACCGGATCTCCGACACCTTTCGCGACCGAGAACAACAACTCGACCTGTTCCGGCGTCGGTTCGGACACGGATGCCCTTGACGGTCGGCAGCGGGACGACTGCTCCGTGTGCGACCTCGGAGTATGCCGTATCAGGCCGGGACCACCCGGCTGGATCCGAAAGCGGGCCACTCGATGTGTGCCGCTGCCCGGCCTTCGAGCCGAGGATCGCCGGGATGCGGTGGTTGGCATGGTGTTCGGGCCGGCACGATGCCGGGAGGACGGACGTGCTGGGTCGGGTGCCGACGAAGGGTGCATGGTGAACACGCTGAAACTGGACGGCAGGGAATGGCGCCCGGGGCCCGCGCTCGGGTCCGGTGGATTCGGCAAGGTCTTCGAGGTCACGTCGGCGATGGGCGACCGGGCGGTCGCGAAGCTGTTCCCGAAGGACCCCGGCGCCGATCGCGAACTGCTGTTCTCCGGCGAGAACGTGCGCAACGTCATCCCGATTCTCGACCGCGGTGAGCACGACGGCAATTGGGTGATCGTCATGCCCCGGGCGGAGAAGTCGCTGCGCGACCACCTGGACATCGTCGGCGGACCGGTGCCCGAGGACGAGGCCGCAGTGATCCTGCGCGACATCGCCGTGGCCCTGACCGACCTGCACGGCGACGTCGTGCACCGCGACCTGAAACCCGAGAACGTGCTGCTCTGGCAAGGCCGCTGGTGCGTGGCGGACTTCGGACTGGCTCGCTACGCCGAGGCCGCCACCGGAACGAACACCCGGAAGGGCTACGGCACCGTGCCGTACATGGCGCCCGAGATCTGGAAGTCGGAGCGGGCGACGATCGCCGCGGACGTGTACGCGCTGGGTGTTATCGGGTATGAACTCCTGACCGGGCAAAAGCCCTTCCAGGGCCCCCACCACCACGATTACCGACGTCAGCACCTGCAGGAGAGCCCGCTGCGACTCACCTCGGTCTCTCCCCTGCTTGCCGCCGCGGTCGAAGAATGCCTCTACAAGCCTCCTCAGGCACGCCCCACACCCGCCGTGGTTCTGGACAGACTCACGCGAGTGGCGCCGGCTTCCGGAGGGCTCGCTGCCCTCGCGGAGGCGAACCGCAACGAGGTGGCACGCCGGGCCGAGGCGCAGCGCGTCACGGCCGCCGGCGAGACCGAGGCGGAGCGCCGCAAGGAACTGTTCACCGCGGCAGCGGCCATCCATGCCCGGATCTTCGAGCAGTTCCTGGCCGACCTCACGAACGTGGCTCCCACCGCCGCAGTCAGGAGTGAGGGAGGCCGGATCCTCGAACTCGGCAGTGCGCGGCTGCACGTGTCCCCGGTGTATGAGGTGGCCGGCGGGGCGTGGGGATGGGGCGCGTCAATGCCGATCGACGTCGTGGCGTACGCATCCGTGCAGGTGCAGATGCTCGCCCCCAACCATCGCGGCCACCAAGGTCGCGGCCACGCGCTGTGGTACTGCGATGCCAAGACCGCCGGGGAATACCGTTGGTTCGAGACGGCATTCATGCCGGCGCCGTTGCTGGCCACGCGCGAGCCGGTTGTCCTGCCCTACCCTCTCGGGCCCGGGCCGGATGCCGCGCGCGCCGTTGGACCGGCGACGGACGTCGTTCAGGTGGCCTGGCCGTTCACACCTCTGGATATCGCCAACCCGTACGAATTCATCGAGCGGTGGGCGCGCTGGCTGTCCGCCGCAGCAGATGGGCGGCTCGATCGGGCGAGTCGAATGCCGGAAGGCTCGGTCGAGGGGTCCTGGCGCCGCTCTTGACCCGGACCGCTGCCACCCGGGCCCGACATGGGCGCATCCCCGGTTGCGCCGGGCCGATGAAGCGCCGGCAGCGCGAGCGGTCCGCGAGGCGGGTCAGCGGCGCTGCACCGTGCGGCGAGAAGCGCGCCGATCCGGTGACGCACGCGTGCTTCGTCGGGAGGGACGCCCCAGCACTCTGCTCCACGGCCTCACCGCGCGGTTCGGCCCGGCGACGCCTTCTGGCTGGTGCTGCCGCCGATCGTCGCCACGCTCGCGGTCCCGGCGTGGCGGCGGGCGTACCTGTTCGCGGTGGTCGTGGGCGGATCGTTCGCCGGCGTGCTCGCGTTGCTGGTCGAGGCGCACCTTCGGTTCGGCGGGATCCTCGAACGGGTGCACTGCGCGGGCGAGATCCAGGGGGTCACCCTCGCGATGCAGGCTCATGCCTTCCTTGCCGTCCTTGCCGTCCTCCGCACCGACGAACACGCACACCGACCGGCACCGAACGACCTGATCCTGCTCACCTGCAACGGGATCAAGCGCCTGTTCATCTCCTTCGCTGTTCGACCCGATCACGGCCCCGCCCACCAACTCCGTTGGTCCTGTTGGCGACGCCGCCACCAGGCGCGATCACGAGCCAGTCCTTGCCGGTGACAAGCCGCATGCGGACATGAAGATCGCGTTCCACGGCTGGAGTACGAGAAGGGGGCGGATATCTTCACGGTGCGGTCATTCCGGCGGCGATCCGGCTGTGGTTCCGGGAAATCGCGGTCGGGGCTGGTCTTCTGCGAACAGGTACTCCCTGCGTTCGAAGTCGATCGTCCAGGTGAAATGGCGGAGGTACCCCCATGAGATCAGCGCATCCACGCGGATCCCGCCCCAGTCGCCGAAGTCACGCCAGACGCGATCCGTTACGGGGTAGGCGGTCATTCCCTCCCTCGATGCCGTGCCGATGGCAAGCGTGCCGGGGAGTTCGGCGAACCGGCCGGTCCGCGGCCTGGCGACTCCCCACCGGGCGAGAGTGCGCCGTGGTACGAGCATCGCCACCTGTCCCTGATCGGGGTTCAGCGCCACCAGGCCCGAGTCGACGAACAGGTTGACATCACCGATCTCATCGACGCGACCACGGGCGATCATCAGATGATCGCTCCACAGGCCGAACGGTGCCACGTGCTGTGGCGCACCGAGACGGGCGAGATGCCGGGCACGGGCGATGCTGTCGCCGCGGCGGGACAGGACGAGACGCCGATTCGGCGCGTCGATCGTCGTCAGGAAGCGCTCCAGGATGTTGGTGCCGATGATCGGCCCGAGCGGGACGTCGAAGGCCGCGGCCGGCGGAAGTCCCTTCTCGTGCACGGCCACGGGCACATTGCGCAGACGGATCGTCCCGATCTCCAGATCGGCCAGTCCGTAGCCGACCCGGTGCCGGCCGAGCGCCGCGAACTCCCGTGCCGAGGCGATCGTGTCGATCCTGTGAGCGGCCGCAAGCTCCCGCGAAAGGTGCACGAACGACCCGCCGGTGTCGAGGCGGAGCACGGTCGGTCGGTCATTGAGGTGCCCGGCGAAACCGGGCATGAACGGCGTGAGCGGGTCGTCGGTGAAGGGGACGTCGACGACGCCGTCGATATCGATTCCGAGGGGCCGTTCAACGGCCAGGCGCAAACGTGCTCCGATCGCGCCGCGTCGTGCAAGACCCCGTTGTTCCGCCAACGTCGCGGCGCCCGCGATGTCTCCTCGGTGGATGTGCGCACACAGGATCGGTTCATTCAGTTCATCGAGACGTTCGTAGCGAGGGGCGATCATCCGATGTGTGTCGATGGCGTCGTCGTAGTTGCCGAGCACGGAGTCGGCGAGAACGAGCACGTGCCGTGCTTCGTCCACGGCATGCCCCGCAGCGAGCAGGTTCGCCGCGAGTTCGCGGGCGACCGGTAAATTCCCGGCCCGCCAGGCGTCCCAGGCCGGCTGCGCGACGCGGGTGGGCCGGGAACGCATGCCGACTCGGCGTGTCACCGCCCGTCCGGCCCGCGCCAGTGCGTCGGTTCCTCGTGGCACGCGTGTCACCCCTTCTCGTCTTCCGCGGGTGGCAGCCGAATCTCCTGCCGCCCGTCGGTTGTGACGTCCTCCCCGGGGTAGACGGCGAGGACGAGTTGATAGGGCCGGCCGTCCTCCTGGTCGGCCGCCGAGAAGCGTTCACCGAGCCGGACCAGTTCGTCGGCGAACGCGCTCGCGTCGCCGGGAGTGATACGAACGCCGAGTGCCAGGGCCACGATGGGGTCACTCGACTTGTCGGGCAGTCGCGCCAGCGCGGCCGACAACTCACTGCGGGCGAAGGTCAGCGCGATCTTGTGTGGTGCGGTCAGGTCGGTCGGTGCGGGCGCGACCGTGAAACGCTCGGCCGACGCCGCGTAGTACTTCTCCAGGTTCCGACCTGTGTCCCGCTTCTCGACGAGGATCACCAAGCCGGCACTTTCCAGTATCCGGATGTGTCGGGTGAGGTTGGCGGGGTGAACGTCGAGCCTTCTGGCGACCTGCGTAGCCGTGGCGGCACCGTCGCGCAGGACGTCGAGGATCGCCATGCGCGTCCGGTGCAAGTACGCCGCGATCTCGGCCTCGGTGGTGAGAACTCGTCTCGTCTCACTAGACATGTAGATAACGTTAGCACTATTGCTAGCGATGTTGCCTTCCCGTCGCGGCTCACCGCTGGGACTTGGGAGAGTGGCGCGTGGGTTTTCCTGCAGGCGCCAGTCAAGGTGCGGCTTCAGCTCGGCGCGGGCAGCGGGCCGGTAGCTGCTTGCGCTTCATCGCCGTGTCCTCGGCGAGCAGGTCCGGGCCGGCGTTGATCAACCAGGTGGCCTGGCCTGCGGCGAGGGTAGGGAGATGTCGTTTTCTCCAGATTTTTCGTCACGGAATTGACCGTTTGATCCGATGATGTCGGGTTGCGCCAAGAGATGGTGGCCTCGCGGTAAGAGGTTGTTCCACAGCACCGCGAGATCGATCTGGCCGGGCCCCGGCCCGGTCTCGGCGGCCAAGGCCTCGGCGCTCATGCCCTGTGGATGCGCGAGCATCGCGCGGGCGATGCCGCCCGTCCACAGCTCGGCGTCGACGAACGGCCTCTCCCGGCATCGCGCTCTCCACGGACGCGACCCCGGTGCCGTTGGCGCTGGACTTCCTCGTCGAGCCCGTCCGCTGCCGGCGCGTGCCCGACGTGCTCGCTATCTCCTCGCCACCGGTGCCGAACCGGTGCCGATCCGAACGCCGCCACACCGGAGGCCGCGGAGCGCGGCGAGTCCCAGGGCTGGAACGCGGTGGACGTCGCGTACCACGTGATGTCGTGGCGCGGCATCCCCGAGGTGGCGGTGTGCGTCCGGATGCTCCGCGATGCGCGCGGCGAACTCGTCGAGTGGGCGGCGGGTCGAGAGCGCCAGGCTGACGTGCGGCGCGCCTGCGCGGGCGGGATGCGGGGCGCTCGCCGAACGAAGCGGAACGCGCCCGCACCCGAATGCAAACCACTACATGGTTACGCCAAGCCCCTCGCGAGGCGCATCGCACGCCCGGCGGGCTTGGTCACCTCCGGTCGCCCTCTGGCCGGAGGCCGGCGCCCACGCGCTGAGCGACCGAGGCAGTCATCGACGCATTGGGCGCGTCCGGCGGATCCGACCGGACGGAGCCCCAGGCTCGCGACGGACAGGTCCACGTCGGGTGAGTTCGGCCGCAGAGCCGCGGTGGAGGCGTCGCCCCGCCGCATCCTGAGCTGGTCGTCGCTGCGAACGAGGATCACGGCGGGAAGTTCGACAGCGGGGGAACAGGGGTGCCAGCCGGGCCAGATCAGGCCAGGCCAGCCCAGGCCAGCCCAGGCCAGCCCAGGCCAGCCCAGGCCAGGCCAGGTCAGGTCAGGTCTTCGATGTGGCTCAGACCCAGGAGGCGTCGTCGAGTCCGCGATCGTTCCGTCCTGTCGATCACATGGTCGGCCCGGTGGTCCGCCGTACCGACAGCAGCGCGGCCGGCAGAGCGATCGCGGCGCACGCGGCCACGGTCAGCCCGACCGCGCCCCACGGCAGCACAAGTGCCCCCGGCCCGATCAGCAGCGCGACCGCGGTCCACAGCGGAACCAGCGTGGCGGCGGTGGCCAGCGCGGCGAGCAGTACGCCCAGGCAAACCATCAGCGCGGCCTCCACGGCGGCGGTACGCAGCACCTGGGCCCGCGTTGCGCCGGTCAATCGCAGTGCGCGCCACACCGGGGCCTGGTCGGCGGTCGACATCGCCATGGTGTTGGCGATCGCGACGCCCGCATACAGCACGGCGATGCCGAGCACGAAGTAGACGGCGAGGCGTTTGCGCTCGTCCGACGCGCCGCCTTGGGTCGCCTCTGCCCACTCCGCGTCGGTCCGCACCACGGCAACGTGACGCGCGGCGATGGCGCGAACGGCGCGCTCCACGGCCGCGCCGTCAGCGCCCGTGCGCACGTTGACGAGGGTGTCCGCCTTCGCGCCGGGCGGAGCGTGAGGGGCAGTCACCAGAGCCGGGGTGCCACCGGTGCCCTGCTTGACAACCGCCGCGATGCGCAGTTCGCGCTGTGTACCATCCGGCATCCGCACCGGAATGCGCGCCCCGATGGTCTGCTGCTCCCAGTCGTCCGGCACCACGATCGTGTCGTCGGTGAGGTCGTTCAGCGACCCGGCGATGACCGGCAGGTCCATGACCTCGCGTATCTCGCGCGAGTCGACGGCGAGTGCGTCGAGTTCGATCCAGATCGACGCGGCGGGGGACAGCTTGATCCGAGTGGCGACGGGGGTCGCCACGTCCACGCCCGGCACCGCGCGCAGTTCGGCCGCGGCCCCGATGCCGTCGACGACGTATTCGGCGGTCAGGCGTTGCTCGGCGTCGCGGACCTTCGCGGCCTCGACCGTGTCCGTGCCGCCCAGCAGCGACGCGGACAGGGCGACCGTCATGAGCACGGGCGCGACGGTCGCGGCGGTACGACGAGGCGACGCGAGGACACCGGAGCGCGCCACTTCGAGGGCGACCGGCTCGCGGCCACGGGTCAGCCGGCCGAACGCCCGCAGCGGAGGGCCGACCAGGGCCGGGGCCAGCAGCGCGACGCCGGGGATGACCAGCATCGGCGCGAGCGTGCGGTGCTTGCGGTGGATTGCCTCGTCGGGCGTCCAAACGGCGGTCGCCAGCAGGTATCCGACGGCGGCGACGACGAGAACCGCGCCCACGACGAGTCGGGTGCGCGAAGCCTCCGCACTGTCCAGCGTGACGTGTCGCAGCGCTTCGACGGGACGTACCCGCGCCGCCTGTCGTGCCGCGACCGCCGCCCCGCCCAGTGCCACGACGACGCCGACGCCGAACGCGGTGTACAGCGGCCACAAGGTATGACGCATCGTCAGCCAGGCCGGGGCGAGCCCGTGGTCGCCCAGCCACCCGATCATCGGCGGCGCGGTCAGCCGGCCCAGCAGGCAGCCGAGCAGCCCGGCCGGGACGGACACGACGAGCGCTTCGCGCAGCACCATGCCGCGTACCTGGCGGGGCGTCGCGCCGACACTGCGCAGGAGCGCGAGTTCACGGCGTTGCCGGGCGACCGCGAAGGCGAACGTCGACGCGACGACGAACACGGCGGCAAAGGTGGCCGTGGCGACCGCGGTGCCGGCCAGCGCCGTCGTGGTGACGAGCGCGTCGTTGTCGTCTCCGACGCCGTGGGCGGTCGCCGACGAGGCGAGGGTCAGCAGCATCATCGTGATGATCGCGACGCCGAGCACAAGAGTCACGAAGCTGCCGACGTGGTCGGCGTATCTGCGGTTTGGCATGTGACGAGTCAACCGCCGAGGGGTGTTCCTCCGGCATGGTGCGGCCGCCCGGAACGAGGTGGGGACAACCCCCTCATGTGGTCGGCGAGGTCTTCGGCACCGATGGCGACAACGCCTGGGTGCGGCACGACGGGGTCGATCCGCTGCCGGCCCGGTGGCCGTCCCCTTTTGCCGGGTTGCGCCGCCGTTTGCTTCATTTGCCGGGTAGTCGCAGCGGCGGATCCGGACGGTGGTCGACGGGCGCGGAGTGACACGTCCGGCCACGATCGGAGGAAGTGCGCCGTCTTGTCCTGGGAACGAGGCTCGGGGCGTGAAGGGTGAGGGGCCTCGCGTTCTTCGGACAGGGGCCGGCTGTCAGTTCATGCGGCCAGTCGCAACTCTTCAAACTCGGCGTGTACTTCGCGTGGAGGACGGTAACCAACGGCCGAGTGAGAGCGTTTGCGATCGCGCCGGCGGGTGAGCGGGGCGACCACGCCAAGGACGCGAACGGTCGTGTAGGCGAAGGCTTGATCGAACCAGTCGTCGTCGACGAGCAGCCGTGCCGTCCTTCGCTGGTAGCGGTCCAGCACACCATGGACCTGTTTACGAAAGGTGACGTGGGGATAGGTGGATGCGGGGCAGCCGAGGCGGCGGCGCGCCAGAACCGCGACCCTGCGGGCGTCGACGGGCACGTCCGTCACCGTGCGGTCCTGGAAGGCATGCACCCGACCGGTCCGATCACCGCCAACCGGGCAATCGACCGCGCCGCCAGGCGTTCGGGCCGCACGCGGATGACCTCGCCGTCGTCCACAACCTCCTCGGCCGCCGGCGACGCAGGCCTCGAAAACACCACGCCCACAAGCTCGTTCACGCTCGCCCGCCTACACGCCCCCGAACAGGCTCGCGCTCTGGGCCTTCCGCCGGCCACCCCTTTCAGCCGCGCCGCCAGTAGCACCCAGAGCACCCGCCGCACGGTCCGCCCGCCCCGGATCTGAACCGGCGCCGCACCGGGCAGGCGGCGCAGCGGCGCACGGCATCCCGAGCCGTGAACATCGCGCGTCTTGGCGGGCATGTAGCCAGATGGCGAACCACCCCATCCGACGATTGCCTTCCGCCAGTGCCTGGATCAGTGGGAGAGCCCTCGGCCGCGCCATGACGGAGGGATCCAGTCGACCTCGACCATCGCGGGATCCGTGACAGGGCGGCGAACGCTGTCGGGAACCACGGCTCGTTCTTCCGGAGCTGCGCGAGCTCGCGCCGAGCCTCTCCCGTGATCGCTATGTCGGCAGCTCGGGGACTGAGGCCGATGAGGGCGAGCTTGCTGACCTTCTTTGGGTGCCGGGCCGCGTATTGCGTCGCAATGTTCGTGCCGGCGGAGTGGCCGAGCAGGTCTATCCGTGGAAGGCCGAGGCGCGCGCGCAGCGCCTCGACATCGTCGACCAGGCGGTCGCAGCGGTAGGAGGAGGTGTCCTGGGGAATCGCGACCTCGGTTGCTGATCCGCTCCTGCCGGCAAGCGATGTGCAGCCAGTCCGCCGCGTCCAGGCCGGCGGCCATGGCGAGGGTGTCGATGCGGTCGCCGAGCGGTGAGCATCGGTGGTCCACGCGTATCGGATGCGTAGACCGCCGTCGGGGCGATGAAACTCGATCCACAGGAGGTCTCGGGCTCGAAGTCGCCCGCCCTACCGTCGCGGTGGAGGTCTCGGGCGTCAGCACCATTTCGGAGAACCCGTGCTTCTCCTTGAAGACGGCGTTCACCTCCTCCGGGATCAGGCCCAGTTCCTCCGCCGTCCTGCGGAAGACCATGTTGTGTGCACCCGCTCGCGCTGCAATCGTGCCCGGCACGTTCACCCGCTGCCCGGGCGCGGATGAACCGCGCGAGGTGGAGAGCGTGGGCGCTCTCGTGCAGGAGCGAGGCGAGCCGCACTCGCACCGTCCCAGCTCATCGCCTCCCCACGGGTTCGTGCCGTTGCGCCGTGCCCAGCCTTCCGTGCCGAGGCCCCGCGCAATCGCCCCTGGCGTTCGCACGCTGACATGTGAGGGCCGCCGACGCCCTCACGGGAGACGGTCGGGCACGGACAAGCCGAGCGGGCGCGATGATCGCTAGTGTGGTCGGAGCCGTAGGGTCGGCTGACCGGGTCGCCGAACACACCTGCTACTTCGCCCTTGCGCGCCCGGCGCACAACCCCCGCATCGCCCGACCCGGCTCGACTCGATTCGTTGTCCCACGACACGAGAACCGCGGATATGCCTTTGGTGGCCTTCGCGATCGGTGCCTCGGCCGCGGGACACCCGGCCGCGTCGCGCCGTGGACGGTACACAACACGTGAAGACCCAACCCACCGACAACGCAAGGAGTTGAGGGCATCAATCGCCACGGGGACAATTGGCTTGCCGCGAGGCGACGAGCGGCCCGGAGCGCTGCCGAGGTGAGTGTGGTGTCGAACACCATGGCTCGGGAAAGTGAAAGGTCGGTGTGGCATGCTACTTCGTGATCCATGCATCGTCCGAAAAGCGCGCGGTTGTCGGACGCGAACACCGCCGGATCCGAACCTTGCGCAAGGATAGGCATGTTCGCATCCGATTCAGTACAGGGACCTGCCCCACTCATGGATACGACAATGGATCAACTCAGAACCCTGATCGCGGTGCGCGATACCGGAAGTGCACTTGGTGCGGCACGACTTCTGGAGCGTGACCAGTCGAGTGTGCAGAAACAGATCGACACTCTGAATCGCAATCTCGGTGCTTTGTGCGGCGAGCCGCTGGTGCTCAAACAGGGGCGCGGCAAGGACGTGGTTTTCACCGGTACGGGGGAGGCGCTGGTCGAGGCCGCCCGCGACACCCTGGAGAATTGGCTCGATCGGATCCGGATGTGCCGCGATCGGGTCGGCGGATTGGTGGTGGTGGGAACTACTCGCTTCACACTCGGGGCGCTGACCTCGGTCGGCGCAGTCGTCGCTGACGAGTTCCGACGGCGGGATGTGGAACTCAGGGTCGAGCATGTCCGCAGCAGGGACGTCCTGCCGAAGCTCCGGAGCAAGGAGCTGGATCTCGTCTGCGGCAGTATCGCCCTGCTCGAAGGCGATGGGGCACCCGCCGATTGTGAGGTGAGGGAGTTCTCGCGGACAAGTCCGTCCGTTCTCACCAATCTCTCGACACGACTGCTGCCCGGGCCGGACGTGAAGAGCAGCGCTTTGCGCGAACTGCCACTCGTGGTGCCGGATCACGGTCTGATCGCGGACTGTCTGCGCGGGTGGTTCGGCGGGGACTACCGCCGGCATCTGAACATCGCAGCCCACATAGACGCGGTCACCTACGGACTGGAACTCCTTTGCTCCGAACTGCCCGTGCGTGGCTGCATGCTGGTCACGCACGGGATCGGCGAGATGGTCCGAGACGGTCGAATGGCGACGGGCGGCGGTCTGCGCGTGCTTCCCGTCGTCAACGACACGCCCGTGCGGATGCAGATCCTGGCCGGAGCGTTTCGGCGGCGCGACGACGCCGCGCGGGACAGCAGCCATCCGCTTTCGATGTTGTGGGCCGCGCTGGCCCGGTAGCGTCACCCGCCGACGCATCCACGGCAACCGGTCCGCTCGCGACGCCCGAGGCGCCGCCCACCGATCGGTGGGCGGCGCCGTTTCCTGCGGCCGACCGACGAAATCGGTTATCGCTGCCTTGCCTTGGCCGCGGCCAGGACCCCGAAGAGGACACCGAGAATAGCGCCGACAACGACGACCCACAGGCCCCCCATCGCGGAAAAATCGAAATTCTTGAGGAGTTCGTCCAGTTCGGCGGACGAGATTCCGCCGCTCTCATTCTCGACGGACACCCTCGCGAGCCGCTCGGGGTCGGCGATGTTCCATGCTCCGAGAACTACCGCGATCAGCGACGGAATTGCCGCAATGCCACTGATGATCGGCTTTCGGGCCGCGACGCCGACGATGAAAAACAGAATCGCGACGGCGGCGGCGATCATCGTCCATTTGCCGTCTCCGTCGGTTCCCTTGATGGTCTCGGTGGAACCCTCCAGTGACGCCTCCACCCACGGCAGGAACGAGCCGAGCAGTACGAGCACCGAGGCGCCGATACCAAAATACGAAACCTTACCGTGTGGGCGACGTCCGCCCGAGGAGCGCGGGTCCTGTCGGACATCCGGATTGTGAAGGTGGGTGCTCATGGCCGAGGAGGCTAGTGCGTAGTTTTGCGGGACCGCAAATTTATTGTCCACTTTCCGCAGCGACGACCGTTATTTCATAGGTGTGTGAATAATTCTGATCTCCAGGCAAGTTCAACCGATCTGTCGATCATTTCCTGCCTCCGCTTTTGTTATGGATGCCGGTCTGGGCGGTCATGGAAGCGCTCGCCTCACAACGTCGAGATGACAACGTCCGACTCGTGGTCTGGTTCGACGACGGACCGAGTCGGCGGCGCACTTCCCCCCGTCATTGGTCCCATCGAGGAAGTGACACAGATCCTGTGCGGTCATCGACGGGGCCGGAAGGCGAGTTGCGAGCAGGCCACCCGGGGGGCCTCGATCGGGAGTCGGGCCTGGAGATCCGCCGGTTGCATCTTCGGCGGTGAGGCTGTCCGCCCGGGTCGCTAGCCTGGCGCACGTCGGAGTGAAACAACCCAGAGGACTGCGCGTGGAGATCTGGACCGATGGAACGACCGTGGTCCAAGCCTGTGACGACACCAACGCCGCACGGGTGTCGAGGTCCCTCGCGCGCCCTCGCCCACACTCGGCCGGAGCACCCCCTGTGGTGGAAGACCCCGCTCGCCGTCGACCCGGCGGCCTGAGCTTGCTCCGCTTTGACGGACACCGTGATGTTGCCCCGGTTTAACGGGCACAGTGATGTTGCCCCGGTTTCACGGACTCGGGGGTGAGGAGATCAGCTTCGGCGGGTGGGTGTCGGTTTCGAACTGTACCGGGGTCATGTAGTCCAGGGCTGAGTGTCGTCGGCGCTGGTTGTAGAACCCTTCGATGTATTCGAAGATCGCGATGGAATGGTTCAAGGACAGGACCCGAGGCTGGGACACCGTCGCGATCTCGCGGGAGGGAAGCCTTTTGGCAGCCGCCACCCGAGCGCAGCGGATCAAGGTGTTCGCCCTGAACGAAACGGACCCGGAGCAGAGGAACCACTACTCCCTCCCCACGACGAGGCTCACCTCCGGGATCGCATTCTCACGGGACGGCTCGATGTTCAGCGCAACCGGCACGGACGGCGTCCTCACCGTATGGCGAACCGGCACTGACTACCCCGTGGCTTCGATCCGGGTCGACGGCCCGTTGGCTTCGTGCGCCTGGTCCCCCACGAACGACGTCGTCGCAGCTGCCGGCATCGGGGGACTGTACCTCTTCGCGCTCCGCGCGCCAGGACCCCGGATGTGAACCGCCGCAGTTCGACCGGGTCCATGCCACCGCCGCGTTCACCCACCCGGTCCCGCGCCCATGGATCGCCCCTGCCCATTCCGGCCCGGTGATCATGAAGGCGCATGTCACCCGGGTCGGAACACCACGCGCGCACATACCAGTTGAGACGACGCAGTCGATGTGCTCGCCCCCTGGCCGAACCGCGCCGAGGCCAACATGCCGCCCGGCTGTGACGGCTGGAAGCCGTCCTGGGCGACTTGCTCGTCGCGCTGGAACAGCTCACGGCCTCCAAGGAGCGGGCCAGAGGCCACAGCAACCCGGGCGGCCTTCTCCTTCGACGTCGCGCCCACCCCTCCGCCGGCCACGGCCACCCTCCTCGACCTCGCCGACCGCTGCCTGCACTCCGCGGCTCCGCGCACGTGTGATTCCGGGGGTGGTTGTTGGTGTGTGGGTGTTGGTGTGGGCTGGGGTGTTGCAGGTCAATGCCGGGGAGTTAAGGATCTTCGGTGCTTGTCAAGTTGTTGCCGGAGATTCGGCCCACGATCTTGTAGGTGGCCTGCAGAGAGGCTCGTCCTTTGGCCCGCAGCGCGGGCAGTTGTCTTTGGGCAAAGGCGGACACAGGACGCTTGACGGCGCGTGGGCTGACCCGGGCCCGACGACGTGGGAGCACTTCTCGGAGCAAGGATTGATGCAGTCGCCCGTCCGTGTGTGCCTTCGGTGTGATCGTGGCCTTGATCAGACTGTCCCGAGCCTCACGAAGAGCGACCGTGAAGGACAGCCGATCCGGGGCGATGTCGGCCGCCGGGGCGGTGAGATGCATGGTGCCGCGCAGCATCTGATAGACGATCAGGAATCCGTAGAGTTCCTGGTCGACGCCCTCCGGGACGTGTGATCGCAGCACGGTGCGTGCGCCCCGCAGGGACACCTTCAGGCTGAAATAGGCGGTCCCGATCTCCCACCTGCGGTGGTACAACTCGGCGAGTTCGTCGGCAGGGTACTGGCGCGCGTCGCGGAGCGTCGTGACGAGCCGGATGTGTTCGGTGCGCATGTCGCCGTCGCCGGTCGACACGGTGACGTCGTACTCGACGACCCGTACCCGGTGGCCGATCGGCTCTCCCGGGAGCGTCTTGCCGCGGCTGCGGCAGGTATTTCGGCGGCGTTGGTCGCCACGTTCGGGCAACAGCGCCGTGTACGAGCCGTCCGGGAACTCGCACAACGGCGTGAGCAGACGTCTGCCGTTCACCCGCCACAGCAGATCCGCACCGCCGCCGAGGGCCTCGCCCCACAACTCGTAGCCGTCGAAGCCGCGGTCGGCCAAGGGGAGCATCCCGGCCCTGAGGCTGCGGACCAATCGCGTGGCCAGGACGGTCTCGCCGGTGGCCCTGGGAGCCCACACCGCGTCCATGAGCGCGCGAGTGCCGCACTCCACCATGGCCACGAGCCGCACCTGAGGGTAGCCGGACGGCCCCGTCCACCGGTGGGAAGCCCGTGGAACCTGGTGTTGGCCGCGCCGGCCGCGACGTCGATACCGGTGCCGTCCCATGCGACCACCCGCAACCCGTGCCACCACACCCCGCGTGTGGTGGTCCCGGAGACCGTGCCGCAGATCCGGCGGAACAACTCTGCCATCGGTTCCGTCCCCAGACGGCCTCGCGCCAGACGCAGGGCCCTCGCCGACGGAAAGAACGGCACCGAGTCGTCCAAGCCGGCGACGAGCCGAGCCCACACGCCTCGATTAATTGATTCCTTCTAGAGATCTTCATTCTCGCCAGTAGTGACGCTCCAGAGCCTTCAGGGCGCGAACCGCGCTCTCCTGTACTTCCGGCGCGGGATCCTGCGCGGCCAGCCGTTCGAGCGATTCACGGAAAACCGGCCATCCGAGGTAGGCCGTAGCGAAGGCTGCGGCGTCGCGCACCCAAGGGTCGGGATCGGCGAAGCACGCCTGGAAGACCAGGTAGGCGCCACTGTGAGGTTCGGGCCCGCCCGCTGCGGCGATCCGTGAAACTACATCCGTCTTCTCTTCACTGGTAACCGCACCATAGGCACGCAGGACGAGCCGCTCGATAGTGTCGAGTGGCAGGAACTTGGCGATGAGGTCCCCCGTTTTGGTCGGTTCCGCGCCGAGAACCGTCAAATACGGCACGCCAAGCAGCGTGTCTTCCTGATAGTGCACCGAGACACCGGACCACGGCGTCGTGAAGACGAGTTCATAAGGCTGCGGGTGGTTGGCAGGGAATTCCTCCACGAGCGTGAACTCGAGAACCTCGGCCGTTGCCAAGACTTTGCGACGGTTGACCTTCCGGGCAAGTACCAATCGGATCATGGTCGGTGGGGTACCCATCGCGCATCCTCTCGTAGCAACCAGTTGCCCGTACCGCGGCTCGGGATGGTGGCGTAATGAGTATGCTGCGGGCCGCAGGATGAGGTAGCGGTGTGGCTCATCCGGGAACGACGGCAGTCTCCGACGGGCGGCCTCGGCAGCCGACTCCCGGACGGCATTGGTGGTGACACGGCTCGTTGCCCGGGAGGATCCTGGCTCATGACGTTCCGAGAACGCTTCTCGACAGGCATGTCATGGGCCGGTGGGCGCTGATCTCCCGATTTCGGAGACCCAGGTGCTTCCGCGGGTCTGCGAGGATCACGACGCGGCACCACCGGCCGCGGACGAACACGTATGCCGGCGACATCGCATGACTGGTGTGTTCGGAAGGCACCATGGAACTGTGAAGCCACATCGCCGATCACGGATAGGAAGATTGCGTCAGGAGCGGCATCCACGCCTGCGCGAGCAACGGTGGCTCTACTCTCCAACCCACGGCCCGCCGCACGGACTCAACCCCGGCTCCATCCCCGAACCCTCCAAGCGAGCGCAGACGTCGGCACTTGTTTGGCGCGGTAGTCCGGACGGGTGGAATCGGCCACGCGGCGGCACTCCTTCACACTCATGGACGCGTTGTGGGCGCGTGTCGGACCTGGGCCCGAACGTGAAGGCCCTGCACGGCTGGATGCGGGAACACCCGGACCAGGTCCCGCCTTCGTCGGCCACGGACACCCTGTCGTCGCCGGCGACGCTCTACCGCGCCGTGCACCAGGAGTAACGCGCGGGCCGTGTCATGGAGATCCCCCGACCCGCGCACGCCCGACGCGACCGAGATCGCTACGACCGCGCCCTGGCCGAACTCGCGCTCCCGGACACACAGCCGGGTGGAGGCCCACCAGTCGCGGTCATGCGGTCCGCGCCGATACCGAAGGCATCGACCAGGTCGGGCGCATGGGCCTTGGTGAGCTCGCCCAGCAGAGCGTCGTGTTCCTGGACCTCGTCGTGGAGGCCTTTCCAGCGGCGGGCCATGGCGCGTATGGAGTGCTTCGCGGAGGCTGCAGGGCTGGTCACGGGCCCGGCCGCAGGCCGGCGCATCGGTCGATGAGGGCCATCTTCGGCAACCCCTGTAGTTGCTGGCGCAGTTCGTCAGGGACCGTGACGATCAGGGCCTTGAGAGTGACCATGGCCTGGGTGCGGGCCTTGACCGCGCCGCCGCGGGCGATCTTGAGGTGACGGATCATCTCGACCGTTCCCTCGCCGCTCTTGGGAGTCGCGGTGGCGGTGCCGGCCGGTACCGCGCGGGCGGCGTTCTCTGCGTCGATGGGGTCGGACTTGCCGCGCTGGCGGCGCATGCGCCGGTCGGGCCGGTTGACCTCGACCAGCTTGTGGCCTTGCCTGCGCAGATGGGAGGCCAGTCCGGCCCCGTAGGAGCCGGTGCCCTCCACACCGAAGGCCAGAGCCTGGCCGAACTGGCGTGCCCAGGCGTCGAGTTGTTCATGGGCGCCGCGGTCGGCGGACACGCTGGTCGTGCCCTGGACCCCGCCGACGACGTCCACGGCGACGGCGGTGTGCACGTACTTGTGGGTGTCGACTCCGACGACGACTTTCCCGATCGGATCGGCCTGCAGGATGCTGGTCACGACTGTCGGTTCCTCTCTCCCGGGAGCGGGGGTCGGCACGAGACCGTCGGCCGGGCGGGAGGACAGGACTGTGACGAGTGCCTGGGGGCAACAGGCTCCTATTCGGTCACTGCCTGCGCGGCCGACGACCCGCATCGAGCCCGCCGCAGAGACGACCGACAGATCAACAGCAAGGACACCCGAAGGGTCAGTCGTAACGAACAGTCAGGCCGCCCCTGCGACGGTGACCCCATCCTCACAGTCGTACGAGTCCGCCACCGAGCCGACCGACGCGGCCGCACCGACGTCCGTGAGCCGTTCGGTGTACCGAATCGATACGTATTTGCGACCCACGATCGCTGTGGTGGACCAGCCCGGAGTCCTTCTTGATGCGGCGGCGCCACAGCGCCATCTCCAAGGCGTCCAGCGGGAGTTCGGTACGCAGATGCTCGGCGATCTGCCAACCGACGATCATCCGCGAGTACACGTCCAGGACGAACGCGGCATACGCCCAACCGGACCACGTCCGCACATAAGTCAGGTCGGCGACCCACAGTCGGTCCGGGCCGTCCGCGGTGAACCGCCGGTCGACCAGGTCCGGCGGACGAGGCGCGGCCGGCTCGGGGACCGTGGTGCGGCGGTGCCGGCCGCGGATGACGCCTTCGATACCGAGTTCGGCCATCAGACGCTCGACCGTGCAGCGGGCCACGACGTGACCCTTGCGGGCCAGGGCGCGGGTGATCCGGCGGGCTCCGTAGGTTCCGCCGGAGTCGGCGTGCTCACCCTCGATCAATCCCATGAGCTGCTCGTCGCGCAGCCGCCGCGCGGACTTCGGGCGCTTCTTGCGCGCGAAGTACGTGGACGGCGACAGGTCGAGCACCCGGCATACCGGATCGACCCCGAGACCTTTGTCACGCAGGTGGTCGATCACCTGCTCGGCCTCGTCCGGGGACGGTCGATCTCCTGCGCAAAGAACACGGACGCGGCTTGCAGGATCTCATTCGCCCGCCGCAACTCCGCGTTCTCCGCGCGGAGTTGCCTCAATTCCTCCGCCTCGGCGGTGGTCGGCCGGTCGTCGCGTTCGCCGGCGTCGGCCTCGGCTCGGCGGACCCGGTTGCGCAGGGCCTCCTTGTGGATGCCCAGGTCCCGTGCGACGCGGACGGCCGGACGTGCGGACCTCCCGGACTGCCCGTTCGCGCAGCTCATCGGGGTATTTGCGTGGTGCCGGCATAGCTTGTGGCGCTCCTTTACGCCGGGCACCGTAACCCGGCTTGAAGGACTCCACCAAACTCAGAGCAGCTCAGTTGCGCGGATGGTGGCGATCGAGGGTCCGCGTGGCGTGGGCAAGACGACGATCGCGGCCTTGGTGCGTGAGGCGTTGGGTTGTGGCGGGGCCGGCGGCGACGTCGCACCGGTCCGGGGCCAGGGCGCGGTTTCTCGTGATTGGCGGTCCGGCTTTGAGGATCGGGTGCGTGGGCTTCGCCTGGTGTCGGAGATGTGCGATCGGCCTGTGAATGCTCCGGTGTTCGTGGTCGACGGCTACGTCCGCAGCGTGTGCACGGCTCACGCCGACGAGTTCGGGCGGTCGGTGTGCGGTGTCGAGCGGCTTCTGGTCGATCACCGGCAGGAGTTGCGGACGCCGTGTGTCACCGTTCACCTGACCTCGAGTGCCGAGACCCTTGCCCGGCGGCTGCGAGGCAGACGGCCCGCGCTCCCGGGGGTTGCGGAGTTGGCCGCCGATGTCGAGCGGTTGCGTCGCATGGTCGAGTACCACGGCCCGCACGGCGCGTCCCCGGCCCGGGGGACCTGTGGTCCATGCCGAGGGCGTCACGCCCGATGTGGTGTTCGAACACGTGATGGCCGTGCTCGCCCGGCATCGCAATGTCCTCCGTTGATCCGGGCCTTTGAGTCCTCAAGGAAACTGACGTGTGCTGACGCTCGCAGCCGGCGTCGAGAGCGACCACTTGACCACCGATGATGATCGTGGTCCAAGCCCCCTGCGGGGACTACCTCTTACGTGCTCGGGAGCCACCAACTCCGGTCAAGACCGAGGGCCCCGCAGGTCGCTGGGGTCATGAACGGCTAATCGGATGTCGGGCCACCGAGCCCTTCCATTAGAGAGACGCATGCCCTGCACGGCTGTGACCAGCCACAACACAAGTTTGATGAGAAAGCGTGAGGCGAGTGAGAGCGTTCTGCGGCATCGACTGGCCCAGCGACCATCACGACATAGCCGTCCTCGACGACACAGGATCGCTGCTGGCCCGGGCTCGCATCGACGACACTGCGGAGGGGCTCGACCAGTTGCTTCGAATGCTCGCCGAGCACGGCGACAGCCCGCAGGACCCCATCCCGGTGGCCATCGAGACCTCCCGCGGTCTCCTGGTTGCCTGCCTGCGGGCGACGGGCCGCCCCGTCTACGCCATCAATCCGATGGCCGCCGCCCGGTACCGGGACCGACACACCGTCTCTCGCAAGAAGTCCGACCACTTGGACGCCATGGTGCCGGCGAACATCCTCCGCACCGATGCCGCGGCCCACCGCACGCTTCCCGTCGACTCCGAACCGGCCCAGGTCGTCGCGGTCCTTGCACGTGCCCAACAGGATGCCGTCTGGGATCGAACACAGGCCGGCAACAAGCTCACCTCCCACCTGCGCGAGTACTTCCCCAGCTATCTGGCGACCGTCGGCCACCGGCGCGAGGGCATCTATCACCCCATAGCCCGGGCTCTCCTGGCTGCGGCGCCCACCCCACGCCAGGCGGCCAAGCTCACCCGGACCCAGTTGCGGGCCCTGCTGAAGAAGGCCGGCCGCAAGAACACCATCGACAGGGAGGTCGAGCGCCTGCACGGCGCGCTCCGCGTTCCGCAGATGCGCCATCTCCCCCTGGTCGAGGAGGCCATGGGACGGCAGGCTCTCGCGCTGCTTCGGCAGTTGGAGGCCGCGTGCGCCAGTGCCGACGATCTCGCCGAAGCAACAGTGCAGGCGTTCGAGACCCATGCCGATGCCGAGATCATCACCAGTTTCCCCGGACTGGGCCCTCTCAGCGGGGCTCGCGTTCCGGCCGAGATCGGCGACGACCGGACCCGATTCGCCGACGCCAGAGGTCTGAAGGCGTACGCGGGATCGGCCCCCGTCACCAGGGCCTCCGGCAAGAGCGTGTCCGTTGCGGCCCGCAGGGTCAAGAACCAGAGACTGGCCGGCGTCGGTTACATGTGGGCCTTCTCAGCAATGGCCCACTCGGACGGAGCGCGGGCCCACTACGACCGCCGACGTGAGGCAGGAGACCGACACACGGCCGCCCAGAGGAACCTCTTCAACCGGATGATCGGCTGCCTCCACCACTGCCTGTCTCAGCGCGTCCCGTTCAACGAGGCCGTGGCACCGCCCCCGAGTTCCAGGGGAGCGTCAAGCCGGCTGTGACGGCGTCGAGGTCTTTGCGCAGACCCTGGGCGAACGTGCGCAGTTCCTTGATCTCGGAGCCGTCCGTCTGGGCGAGCCATTCGGGAAGCCGGTGGCCGTGCCGTTTCCGCAGAAGCGTCGCGAAGCTGCGAGCGAGTCGGTTGATCTCCGCGAAGTGAGGGCAGCGCTCGCACAGTTCCTTCAGTCGCCGGCGGGCGGCTTCGCTCTGCCGCTCGGGTCGGCCGACAATCCACCGGACCACCTTCTTCCGAACGTGCGGCGGAGGAGGTGGCTTCATGGGCGAAAGCTCCTTCTCGGCAGAGCTGTTGAGTAAGCGGCGGACGGTCTTGCGGTCCAACCCGGTCTGCGCGCTGATCGCGGTGATGGTCAGGCCCCGCTCACGGGGGTGCGGATCTCGGTCCAGCAGGCGCGTATCTGCTGCCGGGCCGGGCCCCGGGATCTGGCCGCATGAGGCCGGCGGCAGGAGTTGAGGACCTGACCCCGACTGCCAGGCGCTCACGACGCCATGCCCCGAATCACCAAGGCCCCGCTGACCATCGCCACCATGTCCCGACCGGACGTGGACGCGATCCGCGTGCGATGCCACCGGATGCGGACTTGCGGCAGCCTGGATCTGCTGATCGTCGACTCCATTGACGAACTCGCCGCCGTCCGCCCCGGCAAGCTCGAGGAGGTCGTCCGTTCTCTCGAACGCGTCGCTCGGGCAGCAGCGGGGGACTGCCGGCACCCGCTACCTCGCCTGACGCACGTCTGCCGTCACACGAACGGACAGAGGGCCCGCTTCGGGCCTCCCTCCACCTGGGTTCCCGATTACGCGCCCGACAGGGCAGTTCTCACGAGCGTTTGAGGAGGACTGTTCCTTCCGCTTCCACGATCTGCTCGAAGCCTTCGGCCGTCAGGCTTTCGACGGCGTGTTTGCCCCAGTCGGCGTATCCGTCCCAGAACTCGATGACCGCGTATCCGGGGCCGGGTAGGACGTTGGGGAACTCGGTCACGCGGGTTCGCGAGGTGAGTTGGGGGCCGAAGTGCTCGGTCACGGTGACCTGCGCGCCGTCGGGGACGGTGTCGAGGATGCGTCGGGCGGCCAGGACACGGTCGGGTACGTGCCAGCTGTCGGCGCGGAACAGGTCGACGAGGGGGAAGTCCCGGGCCAGGGCGAGGCATGCGATCAGCGGCACGATGGCGGCCTTGGCCGCGTAGCGGCGCAGCCAGTCGGTCCGGGCGTCGCGCAGCCGACGTACGCCGTCGAGGAAGGCGGCGAAGACGATCGGCATCAGGACGGCACTGTAGTGGAAGCGGGTTTCCCAGTACAGGGAGTTGTCGGACGTGAAACGCCACAGCAGGGTGGGGACCAGCATGGCGATCAGCGGGGAGCGCAGCGCGATGAATCCGGTGGGTACCAGCAGGGTGAACAGTGTCAGCCATTTCTCCCTGGGCAGGATCATCTCCTTGGGCAGGTCCACGATCAGTTGCCGGATCGGCACGTCGCCCAATGGGGTGCCGTTGTTGCTCGTGTTGTTCTCGGTGCTCCCGTCGTAGGAGCCCCAGAAGGCGAACGTCCCGTGGGGGTTGAGGGATGGCAGGATCGCGAAGATCGTGGCGATGAAGCCCGCGAGCCCGAGGCAGAGGTGGACCGCCGCCATCTTGCGTTGCCGCGCGGCGGCGAGGGGGATCGTTGCGGCGGCGATCGTCAGCCCGAGGTCTTCCTTGACCAACAGCAGCGGCAGCCACCACAGCAAGGTTGCTCGGTATCTGCCCAGGAGGAATCGCTCCAGCCCGAAGGCCAGCAGCGGCACGGCGAAGCAGACCTCGTGAAAATCGAAGTCGACGGCGGACTGGATACCCCAGGAAATGGCGTAGGCGCCACCCACCGCCCCGCCGCCGAGGGAGCCTAGGACCCGGCTTGCCGCGCGGGTGATCGGCACGACGGAGACCGCGAGGAGCGCGGCTTGGGCCAATAGGAGGGTGTTCGCCGAGGGGAAAACGCGGTAGACGGGGGCGAGTAGGACGAGAATCGGGTGGAAGTGTTCGCCGAGTGTGTTGAACCCCAGCCCCCGGATCTCGGAGACGGGCGGGTCGAAGTGCGCGTAGGAGCGCACGACTTGCTCGAAGATTCCGAGATCGTAGCCGTGGGTCGCCATGCGTCGTTGCCGTAACAGCGAGTGGGTCGCGTAGATCACGAACGCCAGGGCGGCCAGAATGTAGGGCTGGGTGGCGATGGGCCGTGACCGGCTGACGGCATCCGTGGAATCGGACGAGTCGAACGGTTCGGGCTTCGCATCCACGAGCGGGGCCGAACCCGAGGTCACTCTCCCAGGCGACATGCCCGGGACGGGGGCAGAGGCGCGGTCAGGCGTCCAAGTCGGTCCGCTCGACGGCTCATGGGACAACGCCGGATGGGCCGGGCCTTCCTGGGGCAAGACGAACTTCCTATCTCGGGTTGACCACCTACTATCGAGTCGTGCGTTGAACTCGCGGGCTCGCGGCGGAAGTCTCAAGGTGGTCGGTCCCATCGCGCTGTGGGATCACCTCAGCGGCGAAACTTCCACCGCATGATTCCGACAGCACCATGGACCTCTCCCGACCGTGGCGACCTGAACGGGTTGCGACACCTCGACAACGCAGCGCCGACCCCACGCTGACGCCCTGCCACGTCCGGACCACTCGTCCATCATCGTTCGCGAGGATTTCCAGCGCCAGGAAAAACCCGTCGTGGTGAGCCCGGGGTGGGTGGCCCGTTGTGGAGTGGAGGACTGTCGGTTCCGAAGGCCGCAGGAAAGGGCTGTGTGAAACCCCTCCCCGAGCGGGGCTGCGGCGTGAAGAATTCGAAGAAGTGGAGGCGTTGTCAACCCGTTCTGGATTCCCGGTACTCCACTCGTAGAATCCGCGCTGGTGCTCGCCGTTTGAGCCGACGGGCGACCCTCGAAAGCCAGTCCCTGCCATGAGCCCAGCTCACGCATGATCTGCCGCACCAGCTCCGGGCCGGCCGGGGCGCTCCAGCGCAACAACTGGGCGTGGAGGCGGCGGTGTCCGTAGGTGCCGTCGGACATCTCGGACGCCTTGGCAACGAGCAGTGTCCGGAACCTTCGTAGCTCCTCAGTTCGTACCGGTCGAGCGAAAATGGCGGCACGGAGATGGTCCGGTGACCACCAAGGTCTGTTCGAGTTTGAGAAGGACGTCCGTAGAGCGGTGATCGGTCCTGGCAGGCGTCGAGTTCATCGCATACGGGCGCAGGGGACGAACGCTGCTTCGGACGAGTGCGTGACCATGCCGCCCGTCGCGTGGACGGCCTGTTCGAGGGGTGCGCCAGCCGTGTGGGCGATCGCTTTCCATGCGCCGTGGCGCATCACGGGGCGCTCATGGCCGACAGCGGGTGCTTCGCATCACTGGTCCTGATCGGCGGAATTATGCAGGCAGTCCTTCAAGCAAACCGACCTGCGATGTGGTGGTTGCGTTGTTGACTCCAACGGCAGCGAGTGCGGGACTTGCCGACCGGCACTCTCGCGTGACGCGCTTGGTGGCGGCCGATTGCCGCCCAGTGCCATACCCGCGCGAGGCAGCCGCGATTGTCGTCCAGGCTGCCCCACCGGGCAAGGGCCGTATGTCGGTTGTCAGATCAAGTGGTCCAATTCCCCGGCGCGTATGGCGTCGACCGGGGCCTGGATCTCCTCGCGGGCCGGGTCGGATTCGCGACTCCGCAACGCCCCCCAGCGGCCTGGTGAGCCGGGGCCGGCGCTGCGCCTGGTCGACGTCCATCAGGTGTCGCCGGCTTTCGCTGCGGTTGCCCGGTCGGTGGCGGTGGCGGATCGTGTGGGTGAACTCGTGGGCGCCGGCGGCATCGAAACGGTTTGCTGTGCCTTGTGGTTCCACGAACCGCACACCCGCGGCACCCTCGCGCCCGCCGACCGGTCGAGCGGCTGACCGCGCTGATCCCGGGCGAGGGAGAAACCCGCGTGGCCGGACTCCTGGACGACCACACCCGCCGCGCGGCGCTCCCGCAGGTGATGTGGCGCGACAAGCTCCTGGGCACCACCGCGATCGGGATCCACCAGGGCGACCCGAGCCCCTGGATCTCCCCTGACATCGACGAACTACCCATGGTCGAACGCGCGTTCCTTCCCCAGGACCCGTACGTCGCCGCCGACGGACGGATGGAGGCGAACATCGTCGGCTCGCGCGGCTGCCCCTATGACTGCGGCTTCTGCGGCGCCGCGGTCTCCATGGACCCCGAACTCAGGATCCGCGCCCGTACCCCGGCCAACATCCTCACCGAACTCGACCACCTTTACGCGCGCCACGGCACCACCGCGTACCGGTTCGTCGACGACCTCTTCCTGGGAGCCGAGCGGATCATCCGGACATCCATGGACGCCTTCACCGCGCACCGGACCGGCGAACGCTACGTCTGGGACGCCACCGGCCGCATCAACGTCCTGCACCGCCTCGACGACACGATGCTCGACACCCTCGCCGACAACGGCCTGCGCGAAGTCGCCCTCGGCATCGAATCCGGCTCCGACCGGATCCTGACGATGATGGACAAACGCATCACCACCGCCATGACCCTCACGGTGGCACGCCGCCTGATGGAACGCGGCATCCACGTCAAGGGCTACTTCATCCTGGGATACCCGGGGGAGGACACCGCCGACCTCACCGCCACCGTCACCCACATCGAACGCCTGTGGCAGCTGTCCGACCGCCTGCCCGGCTCCTTCCGCGCCTCGGTGTTCGAATTCCGCCCCCACCCCGGCTCACCCGTGTGGGAACGACTCGTCCGAGCCGGCCACGACCCCAGGCGCATGCAGACGTACGACGACGTGGACCTGACCGCCGACAGCGCCCACGAGGGAATGCGGCAACGCGACGAGTTCAACTTCTCCGTCGGCATCCAATTCTCCCAAACCCCACTCCCCGACATCCGCCGCACCCTCGCCGATCTCACCCGCCGCCAACACGCCCGCACCCTCGCCTCGGCGGCCACCCGATGGCCGCGCGCGGATTCCTCCTCACCGTGGACGGACCCGGCGGCGTCGGCAAATCCACCAC
>NZ_JBSFEO010000009.1:111608-295416 GCF_053594475.1 Embleya sp. NPDC001921 | reverse complement strand
CGCCACCCTCTTCCCTACCCCCCCCTCTCCCGAACTCCCCCCCGGCCGGTGTCGCGGCGACTCGCGACGACCGCCGGCGGTCGCGGCGGGTGGATGGCCAGTGCGCGGCAGGACGGCGGCAAGCGTGTTCAACGGACGTCGAGTCGGCGTTGAACGCGACGTGGGACAACGGCCGGACGACTTCAGCCCCGGCCGCCGCTCGGCCGCTCGTGACGCATCAGTAAGGTCTCTTATCCATGCTGACGTTTCGTGTTCTGGGAGCGCTCGAAGCGTGGGACGGTGACCGGCCGGCCGACCTGCGCGGCCCGCGCCATCGGGCCGTTCTCGCTCGGCTCGTCCTGGCGCGGGGGCACGTCGTACCGGTCGACCGGTTGATCGAGGACCTGTGGCACGGCGAGTCGCCGCATCGCGCGCTCGGCTCCGTACAGACCTTCGTGTCGCACCTGCGCCGTGCGCTCGAACCCGATCGCGCGCCGCGCACACCCTCGACCGTACTGGTGACCGCACCGCCCGGCTACGCGTTCCGAGTCGGCACGGACGAGGTCGACGCGTGGCGTTTCGAGGCCCTGGTGCACCGGGCCGGCGGCCTGCTGGCGGCCGGCGCCGCCGAGGAGGCGCTGCGTGAGTTGACCGCGGCGCTGGACCTGTGGCGGGGGCCCGCGTACGCGCAGTTCGCCGACGAGCCGTGGGCCCGACCCGAGGCGGCCCGGCTGGAGGAATTGCGGTTGGTCGCGGTCGAGCGCCGGGCCGAGGCGGGGCTCGCGATCGGGCAGGCGTCCGGGATCGTGCCGGGGTTGGAGGCGCACGCGGCGGCCCACCCACTACGCGAGGAGAGTTGGCGATTGCTCGCGCTGGCGATGTACCGATGTGCGCGTCAAGGCGACGCGTTGGCCGTGCTGCGCCGGGTACGCACCGCGCTGCGCGAGGAGTTGGGCGTCGAGCCCGGAGCACGGTTGCAGCGACTGGAGGCGGACATCCTGGCGCACGCCGCCGAGTTGGACGCGCCGGCGGCGGTGTCGACCTCGGCCGCGCCGGCGACCGGGACCGCCGCGCCGCGTGAGGTTCCGGGCCTGGCGCAGGCCGCCGACGAGGCGACGGAGGACGGATTCGTGCCGCGGATGACCACCCTGATCGGCCGGGCCGAGGAGACCGCGACCCTGCTGGCCGCGGCGAAGCGGGCCGACGGGCGGCTCTCGGTCGCCCTGGTCAGCGGCGATCCGGGCGAGGGCAAGACCGCGTTGACCGAGCACGTACGGGAGTTGCTGGCCGCCGAGGGCTGGCGGGCCGCGTGGGGGCGCTGCCCCGAGTCCGGCGGCGCGCCGGCCGGGTGGCCGTGGACCCAGATGTTGCGCACGCTCGCCGCGGTGAGTCCGCCGGACGAGGAGACCGCGCGGGTGCTCGCACCCTTGCTGGCCGACTCGTTCGTCCCGGTCGGCGATCAGGCCGCGGCGAAGTTGATGCTGCATCAGGCCGTGGTGGGCTACCTGGCCCGAGCCACCGCCGAGACGCCGTGGCTGCTGGTGCTGGACGACGTGCACCGCGCGGACGAGGAGACCTTGGCGCTGCTGTGCCACCTGGCCACCGATCGGGACGCGGCCGGGCGGGTGTTGCTCGTGGTCACCTACCGGCACAACGAGGTCGGCGACCTGCTCGCCGACGCGCTCGCCCGGCTGGCACGATGCGGTCCCGAACGCGTCGAACTCACCGGCCTGGCCCCGGAGGCGGTCGCCGACCTGGTGCGCGGCGCGGTCTCGGCGACGATCGACGAGGACACCGTACGGGCGATCGTGGACCGTACGGCGGGCAACCCCTTCTACGTCCTGGAGACCGCCCGGGTGCTCGCGGCCGAGGGCGCGCACGCGGCGGTGTCCGAGGTCCCGGTCGGGGTGCGGGACGTGATCCGGCGGCATGTCGCGGGGCTGCCGAAGGCCGCGCAGGAGGTGCTCAAGCAGGCCTGCGTGCTCGGCCGGGACATCGACGTGGACGTGCTGTTGGCGCAGGGCGACGCGGACGAGGACACCGTGCTGGACGCGGTCGAGTCGGCGCTGCTGACCGGGCTGCTCGTCGAGCCGGACGCGGGCCAACTGCGGTTCACCCACGCGCTGGTGCGGGACACGCTGTACGAGGACCTGTCGCAGCTTCGCCGGGCCCGGATGCACGCGCGCACGGCCGAGGCGATCGAGGCCGTGCGGCCTCGGGACGTGGCGGCGCTGGCCCACCACTATCTGGCCTCGGCGTCGCGGGCGACGGCGGCCAAGGCCACCCACTTCGCGCGCCTGGCGGCGCTCGACGCGGAGATCCACTTCGCGTATCGCGAGGCCGCGGAGTTGTGGCGGGGCGCGCTGACGGCCTTCGAGCGGTCGGGGGTCGCGGACGACGCGGCCCGCAAGGAGATGGAGGCGGGAGTGGAGCGCTCGCTTGCCCAGTCGGGGGACCACAGCCACGGGTAGGGAGGGGTTGGGGTAGGGCGCCGTGGTGGTGCGGCCGGGCCGGTTCCGGGCGGATCGGTTTGGGTGGGCGGTGGTGCGGCCGGGGCCGGTCAGCGGCGACCGCTTCGGGCCGACTGCTTCGGGCCGACTGCTTCGGGCCGACCGCTTCGACCGGACGGGAAGGTCTGCTCCGATCCGGCCGCAACGATCCCTTCGGTGCGCGTCGTTCCTGCCGGCGGAGCCCTTCCGGGAGCCTTGCCCACGCCGCGACGCACCCCACGCCCGCGCCGTGCCGGTGCGGTGTGGGGTGCGCCGAGGTTCAGGCTAGCCCGGGATGTGCGGGGCGATGATGGCGGCGTAGTTGGCTTCGCCTCGGCGGTTGGGGTGCAGCGGGGCCGCGAGGTCGGTGGGGACGTAGCCCTCGACCCACTTGGCCGACGGGGCCTGGCAGGCGTCGTGCCCGGTGCTCGGGCCGGCCACGTCCACGTAGGTGGCGCCGTGGCTCGCGGCCTGGGCGGCGATGGCCGTGTTGAGCCGGTTCACGCTGCCCTGGAGGTAGTCCGCGTCGACGCCGAGGACCGGCTGGTAGGGCCAGCAGCCGCCGGGCTTGATGTACAGGCCGTATCCGGTGACCACGACCCGTGCCTGCGGCGCGCGTTGGTGGATCCCGGCGAGTACCGCGCCGAGCTTGGGCGCGAACGCGTCGATGCGCTGTGCGATCTGGTCGACCCCGCCGGCCGTCCACTTGTCCTTGCACGGGGTCGCGAACGGGTTGAGCGTCGCGCAGCCCTGCGCCACGCCGACCAGGCCGACGTCGTTGCCGCCGATGGTGAGGGTGACCAGCGTGGTGTCCGCACTCAGCGCGTCGAACTGCGGCGGTGCCTCGCCCATGTCGATGCCGCCGAGGGACAGGTGCTGCGGCGAGGTCATGTCGTTGCTGTCCGCGCCGCTGCAGGTCACGTCGCGCAGTTCGGCGACGTTCAGGCGCGCGGCGAGGACGTGTGCGTAGTTGTTGGTGGACCGGCCGCACGCGAGCGGCCCGGTGATGTCCGGGATCAGCGGACCCGAGGCCATCGAGTCGCCGAGCGCGACGTAGACCTGACGATCCGCCGCACCCGCCGGCCCGGACGCGGCGACCAGGCCGGCCAGCGCCAGTGCGCTCGCCGCGATCGCCGCCGCCGTCCCGCGCCCGAACCGGCGCAGGCGACCGGGTGGATTCCGTGGACTGTTGTGCAGCCGACTCCCCATGCGTGCCGCAGAGTTCATGACGACTCCCGCCGGTCGTGGAATGTCCCACGCGTCATCATGCAGACTCGGACACACCGGCTTAACTGGTGAGTAACACAGACTTTCCGGGAGGTCCCTGTGACACGTGACAACCCGCCGCGCGATCGGGCGCCCACCACCCGCGAGCGCCCGCACGCCGATCGACCGCGGCGCGGCCCGCTGCGGATCGGCGGGCGTCCCGTGGCAGCCCGGCTGCGGGCCGGTGCGCCGCGGTTGACCAGGGAGGTGCTGGACCGGCTGCCCGCCGAGCTGCCCGCGTACGCGGCGCTGCCGGCCGAGGAACTGGCCGGGGACATCGCCGAGATCGTGCAGCACACCGTGCGCCTGTTCGCCGACGTCGTGGAGGGCCGGCTCGCGGCCCGCGACGCCGATCTCGCGCCGCAGCGCGCCTCGGCGGCCCAGCGGGCGGAGGAGGGCGTACCGCTCGACGCGATTCTGACCGCCTATCAGATCGGCGTGGACATGTGCTGGCGGGAGACCACCGGTCAGGCCCGCCCGGAGGAACTCGCCGACGTCCTCGCCCTGTTCGCCGATCTGCTCGGGCTGCAGCGGGCCATCGTCACGGCGGTCAGCTCGGCCTATCTGGAGGCGTGCCGACTGGCCGCCGGTCCGGAACAGAGCGGCCGACACGAGCTGTTCGTGGCCTTGTTGGCGGGCGAGTCGGCGGACGCGGTCGCGGGGCGGACGGGGGTGCGCCCGGCGGCCCGGTACCTGGTGCTGACGCTGGCGCTGGCCGCGCACCCGGACGAGGCCCGGCCCGGCCCGTGCGCCGGCATCGCCGCGCGGCGCAAGCTGCGCCGGATCCGGCAGGCCCTGGACGGGTTCACCGGCGCCCCCGCGCTGGCCGCGCTCGACCCGCGCGGCGGGACGGTGCTGCTGCCGGTGGACGCCGCGCCGGGCTGGCCCGAGGTACGCGCCCTGATCGCACACGCGGCGCACGCGGCCGACACCGCGATCACCGCGTCGGCCGCGCTCGCCGAGCCGACCGGGATCCCGGACGCGGTGGACCGCAACGCCGAGGTGCTCCGCCTGGTCCGCGGCAGTGGCCGCGGCCCGGGCCTGTACCTGCTCGCCGATGTACTGCTCGACTACCAACTCAGCCGCCCCAGCGCGGCGTTGCCCGCCCTGGCCGGCCTGCTCGCGCCACTCGACCGCAGGCCCGAGCTGTTGCTGACGCTGGAGACCTACCTGACCCACGGCCGCGACCGCCGAGCCACCGCCGCGACACTGCACCTGCACCCGAACACCGTGGACTACCGGATCCGCCGGGTGACCGGGCTCACCGGGCTGTCCCCGGGCCGTACCGACGACCTGCATCGCCTGAACGCGGCACTGGTGGCCCGGCGCGCACTGCGCACGGACGGGGCGGGCGGGGGACTCGGGGGCGCCTGACACGGCCGCGTCGTGTGCTGTGCGAACACGTCCCGTGTTGCGCGACCGCGTCCTGTGCCGTGTGGACGGGTCCTGTGCTGTGCGACCGCGTCCTGTGCCGCGCGAACGCGTCAGCGGCGAAGGGCCGGGTAGAGCACCTCCGAGTCGGCGGACAGGGCGGCCTTGGCGTCGTGGCTGTAGTGGTCGACGAGGACCTCGTACAGCTCGGCCTCGACCGCGTCGAAAGTCTGCGCGGCGACGTCGGCCGGGGCGATCTTGGGCAGTTGTACGCCCGCCGCCATGTCGGTGTCGATGAAGCCCGCGTGCACGCCGACCACCAGGGTTCCCTGGGCGGCGAGTTCCAGGCGCAGCGCGTTGGTCAGGGACCAGGCGGCGGCCTTGGAGGCGCTGTACGAGCCGACTCGGGGGATGGTCATGAAGGACAACACGGAGAGCATGTTGACCAGCGCGCCGCCGCCGTTGCGGGCCAGGACGGGGGCGAACGCGCGGCTCACGGAGAGGGTGCCGAAGTAGTTGGTCTCGATTTCCGCGCGGGCCGGGTCCAGGCTCTCCGCGGTCAGGAACGAGGCGGAGCGGGAGACGCCCGCGTTGTTGACGAGCAGGTCGACGTCGTCGAGTCGGCGGGCGACGTCGGCCACCTGGTCGGGATCGGTGATGTCCAGCTCGATCGGCGTGACCCCGGGGTCGGTGACGGTGCTCGGGTCGCGGGCGCCGGCGTATACGGTGCGCGCGCCGCGTTCGACCAGGGCGCGGGTGAAGGCGCGGCCGAGGCCGCGGTTGGCCCCGGTGACGAGGGCTACCGAACCTGCGATCTTCATGCGGGGTGCTTCTTTCGGGATGGGGAGGGTGGAACCGCGGTACGGGCCGGCGGGTTGCCTGCCGGGTGCCGGGTGCCGGGTGCCGGGTGCCGGGTGCCGGGTGCCGGGTGCCGGGTGCCGGGTGCCGGGTGCCGGGTGCCGGGTGCCGGGCTGTTGGCCGAGGGGACGGACGGGTGGGTCAGGTGAGGCGCTCGATGATGGTGACGTTGGCCATGCCGCCGCCTTCGCACATGGTCTGCAGGCCGTAGCGGCCGTCGGTGCGTTCGAGCTCGTTGAGCAGGGTGGCCAGCAGTTTGGTGCCGCTCGCGCCCAGTGGGTGGCCGAGCGCGATCGCGCCGCCGTTGACGTTGACCCGCTCCGGATCCGCACCGGTCGCCTGTTGCCAGGCGAGCACCACGGACGCGAACGCCTCGTTGATCTCGACCCGGTCGATGTCGTCCAGGGACAGGCCGGTGCGTGCCAACGCCCGGGCGGTCGCCGGGATCGGCCCGGTCAGCATCATCACCGGGTCGTCGCCGAGCACGGTGAGGTGATGGATCCGGGCGCGCGGGCGCAATCCGTGTACACGCAGGGCGCGTTCGGAGACCACGAGGGCGGCCGAGGCGCCGTCGGAGACCTGGCTCGCGAGCGCCGCGGTGATCCGGCCGTCCGGGCGCAGGGTGGGCAGCGAGCGGATCTTGGCCAGGTCAGGCTCGCGCGGGCCCTCGTCCCGGGTGACCTCGCCGTACGGCACGATCTCGTTGGCGAAGCGACCCTCGCGCTGGGCGCGCAGCGCGCGTTCGTGCGAGGCGACCGCGAACGCCTCCATCTCCTCGCGGGTCAGGCCCCAGCGCTCGGCGATCAGTTCGGCCGCGCGGAACTGGGTGATCTCCTGGTCGCCGAACCGGTCCCGCCAGCCCCGCGCGCCGTCGTACGGGCTCTCGAAGCCGAACTCCCGTCCGGCGCGCAGCGACGCCGAGATCGGTACGGCGCTCATGTTCTGTACGCCGCCGGCGATCACGACGTCGGCGGTGCCGCTGAGCACGGCCTGCGCGGCGAAGTGCACGGCCTGCTGGGAGGAGCCGCACTGGCGGTCGATGGTGGTGCCCGGGACGCTCGTCGGGAGACCGGCGGACAACCAGGAGGTGCGGGCGATGTTGCCGGCCTGCGGGCCGATCACGTCGAGGCAGCCGAAGATCACGTCGTCCACGGCGGCGGGATCGAGGCCGGTGCGGTCGATCAGGCCGCGCAGGATGTGCGCGCCGAGGTCGGCGGGGTGGACCTTGGCGAGGCCTCCGTTGCGCTTGCCGACCGGGGTTCGGACGGCGTCGACGATGTACGCCTCGTTGCTCATGAGCGGCCGCCTTTCGACAGGGGCGTGCGATCGGGCCTGGCGGCGTCGCGCTGTGGTGAGCCGCCCGAGGCCAGAGGGTTGGAAAATCCAACTCGCTTTTCGTCAACGTAGCGCGAGTGGGTTGGAGATGGCAACCTTGTCGGTGTGATGGTCATGAGTGGTTCCTCGAACGGTTCGTCCGCCGACGACTCGACGGCCTCCGCCGCCGGCTCCGATGCCCCGTCCCGGTCCGGACGCGGCCCGGTCGGGCGGCCGTGCTCGGTCGCGGCCACGCTGTCGGTGGTGGGCGAGAAGTGGGCGCTGCTGGCCGTTCGCGAGCTGGGCTTCGGCAATCACCGCTTCGACGCGATCGCGCGCAACACCGGCGCGCCGCGCGACATCCTCACCACCAGGCTGCGCGCGCTGGAGGCCGCCGGGATTCTGGAGCGCCGCCGCTACCAGGAGCGCCCGCCGCGCTTCGAGTACCACCTGACCGACCGGGGTCGCGACCTCGCGCCCGTGCTGCAGACCCTGGCCTCCTGGGGCGACCGCTGGCTGGCCGAGGAGCCGCCGGTGGTGTTCGGGCACGGCGACCACGAGCTGGACGTCGCGGTGATGTGCCGGAGCTGCGGCCGCGAGGTCGAGGCGGGCAGCGTGCGGATCCACGTCCACGCGAAGGGGTGGGACCGGGCGGGGCCGGTGGGGTGAGGGCGTCGGCCCGGCGGGTGCGGGTGCGGGGTGAGTCGGGCCGGCGTCCTCGTGGGCCCGGGTGGGTGTGGGCGGCGCCGCCGCCGCACGGGTTCGGGATGAGCCGACCTGGTCGTGTCGGTCGGGGCCGGCCGTTCGTCGGGTCGTCCGCTTGACCCTGACACCGTGTGAGGCAGTGCACTGGGAGGCGTCATGTTCACCATCGGAGACTTCGCCAGGCACGGCCGTGTATCGGTCCGGATGTTGCGCCACTACGACGCGATCGGACTACTGCGGCCCGCCCACGTCGACCCGGCCAGTGGCTACCGCTTCTACGAGGCCGGCCAACTCGCCCGACTGAACCGGGTGATCGCGCTCAAGGACCTCGGCTTCACCCTCCACCAGGTGCGCGGCATCCTGGACGAGCGGGTGAGCGACGGCGAACTGCGCGGGATGTTGCGCCTGCGGCAGGCCGAACTCGCCGCCGCGGTGGCGGCGGACGCGAGGCGACTGGCCCAGGTCGAGGCGAGGCTCCGGACGATCGAAGCCGAGGGACGAATGCCCACCGACGACATCGTGATCAAGCGCATCCCGGCGGTCCGGGTCGCCGAGGCGACCGCGACCACGACCGCCGGCGCCGACGGGCCGGAGGGGATCGGCCCGATCATCGGCCCCCTGTACGACGAACTGTGCCGCCGCCTCGCGGCCGCCGGCGTGGTCCCGACCGGACCGGGCATCGCCTATTACGAGGCCTCGCCGGACGAGGAGGACACGGTCGTCATCCACGCCGGCATGACCATCGCGGCGGAGCACCGAGCCGGCGTCGGCGTGGACTTCGACTTCGAGATCGTGGACCTGCCCGAGATCGAGTGCGCCGCGACGTATGTGCATCGCGGATCCATGGACGACGTGATGACCGGCGTCCAGGCGATGGCGAGGTGGATCGATGCCAACGGATATCGCTCGCTGGGATACGCCCGAGAGCTCTACCTCGAATGCCCGGCCGACCCGGAGCAGTGGGTGACGGAACTCCAGGAGCCGATCACCCCCGGCCGAACCGGGATGCCGGCCGGGTGATCGTACGGGCGGCCGATCGCCGCCGTCACCCGCGCGGGCTACCTCACAGCGGGCGGAACAGGCGCGCCAGGTCCGGCCCGGCGGATGTGGCGACCATCGCCGCCAACACCCGTCGCACGGCGGCCACGTCCTGCGCGCCGACCTGCTGCGTCAACCTGCGCTCGTACTCGGCGTGGAACTCACGCACCGCCGTCAACATCGCCACCCCGCCCGGCGCCAGGTGCAACCGCTTCGCGCGCTTGTCCGTCGGGTCCGGGCGGCGTTCGACATAGCCGACGGCCACCATCTCGTCGACCACCTTCGCCGCGCCCTGCGCGGTGATCCCGAGCCGTTCGCCGAGCTGCGTGGCGGTCGTCGCCTCCCGGTCCAACGTGCGCAGCACGAAGCCGTACGACGACCCCATCACCGGGAACCCGCGTTCCGCCAAGTGGGCGTGCAGCTCTTGGACGAAGGCTTGGTAGGCGCTCCCCAACAACAGTCCGAAGTCCACGCTTGACGTCCTCCCTGGAAATATGCTCAACTCTGGTTGCACACCTTAGTTGAACACTCTACCCGAAGGAACCACGATGCCTCTCATCAAAGCCGCCGACGCGCCGCTCTTCGAAGCTCCGCTGATGACCGCCATCGGCCTCGCCGCCCCGAGCCGCGGCTCGAAGGAGAACAGCGTCTGGCGCTTCACGATGCACCCCGGCAACCTCGGCCGCGAACACGCGGTCACCCGCGAGGAGATCTTCATCGCGATCAGTGGCAAGGCGGTCGTCACGATCGACGGTGAAACGCGCGACTTCCACGCCGGTGACGCCCTCATCGTCCCCGCACACGTGCTCTTCGGCATCGCCGTCCCGGGCGACGAGCCCTTCGAGGCGATCGCGATCCTGCCCGTCGGCGGGCAGGCCCGGATGGGCGGCGACCTGATCGATCCGCCGTGGGCCCAGTAGACCTGTCGTCCCCTGTTTCTCTCCGCCTCCGCCTCGGCTTCCTGCCGCTACTCCCTCCCTCTGCGACCCGCCTCCAGGAGACGATCCCCATGCCGTTCATCGCCGCCGCAGAAGCGCCCGTCTTCGAGAACCCGCACGCGACCTTCGTCGGCCTCGCCGCCCCGAGCCGTGGTTCCACCGAGAACGCCGCATGGCGGCTCACCCTCAAGCCGGGCACGTCGTCCCCGCCGCACGCGCTCACCCGGGAGGAGATCTTCGTGGCGTTGTCGGGTCGGCTCACCGTCACCATGGACGGCGAGACCTTCGACGTCGAATCGGGCGATGCGTTGGTCGTCCCGGCCGACACCTCGTTCGCCCTGGCCAACCACGGCACCGACCCGTTCGAGGCGGTTGTCGTTCTTCCGGTCGGCGGACAGGGACTCATCCCCGGCCAGGAGCCCTTCGTCGCCCCATGGGCTCGGTAGGGCCCTGCCCGGCGGGCCCGGTAGCGCCCTACAGTCCCAGGCCCGCGCGCGGCGTCGCCGCGTCCGGCACCCGGCCGTACACGTTGTAGACGGCGCTGCCTGGCCGGAACGCGCGGCCTTCGGCGAGCGGTCCGGCGTCGTTGACGTCCAAACCGATGGCGTCGACGGGCGCCGCCTCCGCCGCCTCCGCGTCGTCGCCGGCCAGTGGCAACGCGCTGCGATCGGCGGCGCCGGCGGGACGCCCGGCCTTCACCAAGTGCTCGAACTGGATCGTGCTGACAGCTTCACGACGTGCGCCGACAAACGTGCCGCATCGAGCGCGCGTCGATGCCGACTCAGCGGGGTGGGCGCGCCTGCCATCCGAAATCGGCGCCCCGGGTGCGTGCCGCTCCGCTCTCGCGTCCCCGTACGGCACTCGACCGCCACAACGAGGCCCACTGGCCCGCGGTCAAGTCCTTGGGCAACGCATGCGGCGAGAGGTGCTCGTTCCGGAACCACGTGCGCAGCCCGGGCGCCGCGAACCTCCCCGTGCGGTCCAGGACTTCGCGCAGGCCGCGCCCCGGTCCGGTGAACACCTCGCGCACCAACTCCTGGTACGGACCCGGCCGTTCGTCGATCAGGGGCGAATCCCGGCGCGTCATCGTGAGCAGCCCGCCGTCCACCGACGGCATCGGTCGGAACGCCCGGGCCGGCACGCGCGCGTGCAGCCCGAACTCGAACCACGGCCACCAGGCCGCCGTCAGCATCGTGGCCCCGCCCACGCCCGCCCGCCGCCGGGCCACCTCCCACTGCACCAGCAAGACCGCGCTCCGCCAGTGCTCCGTTTCCAACAGTCGCCGCAACACCGGGGTGGTCAGATGAAACGGCAGATTTCCCACCACGGTGTGCGGCTCGCGCGGGAACCGGAACCGCAGTACATCGGCGGCCACGACCTCGACGTGTCCGGGCACCCTTCGAGCCAGCCGCCGGGCGCGTTTCGGGTCGAGCTCGACCGCCGTGATCGGCCGCCCGGTCCGAGCGAGCGGCAAAGTGATGGCGCCGTCGCCGGGCCCGATCTCGACGATCGGTCCGGACGTACGGGCGACCAGGTCCGCGAAGAGTTCGATCACCGCACGATCGACCAGGAAGTTCTGACCGAGTTCATGACGTCCACCATGAGTGGGATAAGGCACGAGGGGGCTCCGCGAAGGCAGTTCGGAGCCGGGCAGCACGAATCGGCCGCACCGGCGAATGGACCCGAAGTGCGGCGGAACTCGGAGAGAAGAGACCCTCGGCCCGCCGCTAGAAGCGGCGAGTCCTCGTGAAGGCGGAAGCGAACATGCCCCGACCATAGCCGGACACCCGCGCTGACCTCGAACCCATTTTCCGGCCCGGGGTCAGGATGCGGGCGGAGCCTTGGTCCCTGCTCGCCCGGGGTGCCTCCGGAGCAAGTCTGCGAGTGTCACGGTTCGTTACGCGCACGCGTAGGCGCCGGGGCGAGCCGGCCGATGTGTACGAACCCGACCGGGGCCGCGACGAAGACACCGGAAGTGTGGCGTTCGGGGACCGGCGGGAACGGCGGCGGCACCGCAGAACGGCGGGACTTCCAGGGGTTCGTACGTCGGTCGAGCAGTGGCGGTTGTCGCTTGGTCGGGTGTGCCGTTGTCGGGGTGACGAACGGGGCTGGAGGGGCCGTTGGCGTGTCCTGTGACCATGTCACCGGTCTGCGACAGCGGTGTCGTGGGACGACGACTCCCATATCCCCGGCGTCCGCGGCGCTTCATAGTGATCACGCAGACACCGAGGGCCGAGACCGATGCGGCCTCAACTACGGGATACCAAGGGGTATTTACATGTCCGGCAACCACCGCAAGTCCGTTCTCGTCTCCGCAGCCCTTCTCGGCGGCGTCATGCTGATGACGGCCTGCCAGGGCACGGACTCGAACTCGGGCGCTGCGAAGGGTGCTCCGCCCGCCCCTGTCGCCGGCCAGGCGGTCGCGCCGTCCGGCTCGTCGACCACGGGCGGCAACCAGGGCGCCAATACCGACCAGGTCACCAATCAGCTCAGTAATCAGGGTGGCGGCAAGACCTCGACCGGGAAAGACTCCGCCGGGAAGACCTCCAGTGGGCAGGGCACGACCGGCGGGGCCGGCGCCGGCAGCGACGACTCGATCGGCAAGTGCCGCACCGACGACCTCAGGGCCACCGCGCAGGACGCCACCATCAGCGGCGACGACGAACTCACCGTCATGGTGACGTTCAAGAACATCGGTCACAACTGCACGATGTCCGGATTCGCGGGCGTCGACCTCCAGACCGCCAAGGGGCCCCTGTCCGCCAAGCGCGTCGGCGCCCCGGCCGACCCGTTCGTCCTCAAGAGCGACAAGTCCGTGTCCTTCGGCGTCACCTACCCCAGCGGCGCCACCGGCGACTACGGCGTCAAGGTCACGGGCCTGCAGGTCACCCCGCCCGGAGAGACCAAGACCATCACCCTGAACTGGCCCGGCACCCCCACCGTGCCGGTCATCGACGGGGCCGGCTCCCCGATCAACGTCGGCCCCATGGGCGGCGCCGGCCAGGGCGGCTGACCCACACCCGCGCAACACCGACGCACACCCCGGGCCCCGCCCCACCGCACAAGCGGTGGGGCCCCTGCCCACAGACCCACAGACACTGCCACCCACACGCCGGCCCCCGGCCGCCGTCAGTGCCGGCGCCGACGGATTCATCGATCGGCGTCCAGCGACCCGACCCTGATGCGCACCGACGCTATGCCTCGTCGTGAGCACCCCGCCGCCCGCCGAGGGCATCGACCGAAAAGCCTGCGGGAATCGACGCGCGCGGTCGACGGAGCCCAGAACGACACTCGGCGCGTAAACCAACAACACGAGGCCGCGTCGACGGACCCCGCCGAGGTGTTCTCCCGCGCCGGTGACCTCGACGTGCGCAGGGTATGTCCGGCGGATTATGCCGGGCGTCTCACCGGCGCTGAATTGCTGTAGCGACCCGCCGGACAAGTGCCTCGACATCGGCCACGGCGATCGGGGACGCTTGGCACGACTCTCAGAATCGACGACACGCCGCCCGCGTGGGACGAGCGCACGCGGCTCACCACATTTCTCGACTACACACATGCCACCGCCCGCGCCAAGTGCGATGGCGTCTTTGCGGAGAACGCCCGCAAAACATGAGCGGATTGATCAACCACCTCCGCTGGGTCGAGTACCACTGGTTCCAGGCGGTCTTCCTCGGCGAGGAAGACCGGGGCCCCTGGACCGATGAGGACCCCGACCGCGAGATGCGTATCGCCGTCGACTTCCCGCTCACGCAGTGCGCTGCCGTGCTGCACGAACCTTGAGGCCGGTCCGCCCGGATGGGGGATGGGGCTGATCACTTCGTGAACTCCATCATCTGCCTGCCGGTAAGGCGCCCGGTCTCGACCGGAGAACCCAACCGGCCTCGTGTGATGTGCGGGGAGTTCCCGGGTACGGTTGTCAATCCTTGAGCCTGCGTATCAGTTCGGTCCACGCAGCGGGGCTGACTTGGAGGTGGCCTCGGGTTCGGTCCTTCGTATCCCGAATACCCGTGGCCGTCGGCAGTGGGGCTATCTCGACGCACTCCTGATTGTGCTGTGACCACGTTGATGTTCGCCATGCCAGCGTTTGGTCCATGTTCATAGCCCTCTCAACCTCCTTGTGATCATCTTCCGTGACGAAACTTCGTCCTGTGCTGTGTCTCGGTAGTAGTCGAGGTCCCGTCGGTATCGTCTGACCACTCGCTCGTCTCGCAGTAGTTGAGATCCTGCTTCGTAGCTGATGGGTATTTGGTCCGAGTGGGCGCCATGGGGTGGCGGGGTGCCACGACGCTGCCCGACTCCCCGGGATGCCGAATCGGCCGCCCGACCCTGGGGCGATTCGCGCGCGGTGTTCCGAGGCCGCTGTGCACTCGGTGACACCCGGCGCGTCAGCGCCCACGACTTGATCGTCGACCAGTGATCGACGAGCGCGTGAGGAGAGCGGCCGGAGGCCGCCGGCGGCGCAGCCGCCCCGCGCGAAGCGCGGTGTTCCAGGGAGGGGAGCGGACGGCGCTCACTGCTCGGGCGGATGCGCCGGGAGCCTTGGCCTTCTGGACGAGCCGGGGGTATCGCTCCTTGGGGCCGAGCGTTCCGCGGGAGAGTGGGCCACGGTTCGCGATGTTCGTGCGTTCGGTCTGCTGACGACTTGGCGAGCAATGCCGTGTTGCTCGGTGCCCGGGATGTGCTGGTTCACCGGTGTGAGTGATGTGGTGGATGGGGCGGTTGGGCCGCTCGGGCCGGGAAGGCCGTCAGGTGTCGCGACTCGGGCCGGCCGACCGCTTGAACCCCCGAGCACCGCTCGGGAGCCCGTCGCCCACCACTCCGCCACGACCCGGGTCGACCCCTTCCGGCGCTGCTGCGCACTCGGCGACTCCCCGGTGCGTCAGCGCCCACGACTTGATCGTGTCCAGTGATCGACGAGCGGCAGCGAGGAGAGCGGCGGAGCCGCGTTTTTCCCGCCCGAAGGGCGGTTCCAACCGTGACGCTCTGTGCGCGAGGGCCCTCAGCGGCTATCACAACCGATCATGTTCGGCCAAATTTGATGAGCTTGTGAACGGGTGGTATAGGCGATTTTCGTGATCAACATCGTCCGTGAGCGCCGAACCGTTTAGGCTCCCCTATTTCTCACCCTGTGTGATTTTTGCCTGCACGCAACCGTTTCTGATCGATCATCAGGTGGGGAAGATCACACCATGATCGTTCCCTGCCCGTGTCGCAGATCACATCGTGAGGGGCCTAGGATGGGCGCCGTTCCGGCAGCTTGTGAACCCGGTCACATGCGTGACTCCGGGGGACTGAGAAGGGAGATGGGAGCGCGGTGAACCTGTACGCGCCGATCCTCGTGCTCGGGGGCATTGCCCTGGCCTTCGGAGTGGTCTCCCTCGTGATGGGGGCGGTCACCGGGCCCAAGCGCTACAACCGGGCCAAGCTCGAAGCCTACGAATGCGGCATCGAGCCCACCCCGCAGCCGATCGGCGGCGGGCGATTCCCGGTCAAGTACTACCTGACGGCGATGCTCTTCATCGTCTTCGACATCGAGATCGTCTTCCTCTACCCGTGGGCCGTGTACTTCGACTCGCTCGGGATGTTCGGTCTCGTCGAGATGGTCCTGTTCGTCGCCGCGGTCTTCGTCGCGTACGCCTACCTGTGGCGTCGCGGCGGCCTGGAGTGGGATTGACGTGGAAGCGACGAACGACGTGGGACCGATGAGCCGAGACGCCCAGGCTTCCCCACAGGCTTCCCCCAACGACTGACGGAGAGAGGGCATCCGCGTGGGTATCGAGGAGAAGCTGCCCAGCGGCTTCCTGCTGAGCACCGTGGAAGGGCTGGCCGGCTACTTCCGCAAGGGATCCTTCTGGCCGGCCACGTTCGGACTCGCGTGCTGCGCGATCGAGATGATGGCGACCGGCGCGGGGCGCTACGACCTGGCCCGGTTCGGCATGGAGGTGTTCCGCGCCTCGCCGCGCCAGGCCGACCTGATGATCGTCGCCGGCCGGGTCAGCCAGAAGATGGCGCCGGTCCTGCGGCAGATCTACGACCAGATGCCCAACCCCAAGTGGGTGCTGTCGATGGGCGTCTGCGCGTCCTCGGGCGGCATGTTCAACAACTACGCGATCGTCCAGGGCGTCGACCACGTGGTGCCGGTGGACATCTACCTCCCCGGCTGCCCGCCCCGACCCGAGATGCTGATGGACGCGATCATCAAACTCCGCGAGGAGATCCAGGCGGCGCCACTGGGCGTCAACCGCGAGAAGGCGGCCCGCGCCGCCGAGCAGGCCGCCCTGAAGGCGCTGCCCACCATCGAGATGTTGCCCGCGAGTGCCCGCCGCGGCGCGCACGAGCTCGATCCCGGCATCCCGGTCGGCCACGCACAGGACGGGGGCGCCCGATGACCACTCCCGGCAGCACCCCCGAGGAGAAGGCCCAGCTGCCCACCCCCCGCGACGCCGACGTGGAACCCATCGAGGTCCGGCACGGCATGTTCGGCGCGAGCGGATCGGGCGACACCTCCGGCTACGGCAAGCTGGTCCGTACCGTCGCCTTCCCCGGCTCCGCCGCCCGCCCCTACGGCGGCCCGCGCGGGACCGCGGACGGCGAGGGCGAGTTCGACCTGGTCGCCGACGAGCTCTCCGGGGCCCTCGCGGAAGCCGGCATCGAGTTCGACGAGGCGATCGAGAAGGTCGTGGTCGACCGCGGCGAACTCACCTTCCACGTGCTCCGCGAGTCGCTGCCCCGGATCGCGCTGACCCTGCGCAACGACCCGGCCCTGCGCTTCGAGCTGTGCACCGGCGTCTCCGGTACGCACTACCCGCAGGAGACCGGCCGCGAGCTGCACGCGGTCTACCACCTGCGCTCGATCACCCACAATCGCGCGGTCCGGCTCGAGGTGAGCGTCCCCGACGCCGACCCGCACCTGCCGTCCCTGGTGAGCGTGTATCCCGCGCTGGACTGGCACGAGCGCGAGACCTACGACTTCTTCGGCCTCGTCTTCGACGGCCACCCCGCGCTCACGCGCATCCTCATGCCGGACGACTGGCCCGGCCACCCGCAGCGGAAGGACTACCCGCTCGGCGGCGTGCCCGTCGAGTACAAGGGCGCCCAGATCCCGCCGCCCGACCAGCGGAGGTCGTACAACTGATGAGCGATCAGACAACGACACCCCCATCCGCCGCGCACGCGCGGGAGACCACCGAGGGCCGGGTCTACACGGTCACCGGCTCCGACTGGGACGAAGTGGTCCAGGCCGCGGCGGACGCCGAAGAGCGCATCGTCGTCAACATGGGCCCGCAACACCCGTCCACCCACGGTGTGTTGCGGCTGATCCTGGAGATCGACGGGGAAAGCGTCACCGAGGCCCGCTGCGGAATCGGTTACCTGCACACCGGCATCGAGAAGAACCTGGAGTTCCGCAACTGGACCCAGGGCGTCACCTTCGTGACGCGCATGGACTACCTGATGCCGCTGCACAACGAGACCGCGTACTGCCTCGCGGTGGAGAAGCTGCTCGGCATCACCGACGACATCCCCGAGCGCGCGCAGGTGATCCGGGTCCTGCTGATGGAGCTCAACCGGATCTCCTCGCACATGGTCTGCCTGGCCACCGGCGGCATGGAGATCGGCGCGCTCACCGTGATGACCTTCGGGTTCCGCGACCGCGAACTGATCCTCGACGTCTTCGAGATGATCACCGGGCTCCGGATGAACCACGCCTACATCCGCCCCGGCGGCCTCGCCCAGGACCTTCCGCCCGGCGCCGTGGACAAGGTCCGTGAGCTGGTGAACATCCTGCCCGGCCGGATCCGCGAGTACGAACTGCTGCTCAACGACAACGCGATCTTCAAGGGCCGCACCCAGGGCATCGGCTACCTCGACCTGGCCGGCTGCATGGCCCTGGGCCTGACCGGCCCGGTGCTGCGCTCCACCGGACTGCCGCACGACCTGCGCAAGACACAGCCGTACTGCGGCTACGAGAACTACGAGTTCGACGTGGCCACCGCGGACTCCTGCGACTCCTGGGGGCGGTACCTGATCCGCATCGAGGAGATGAAGCAGTCGCTGCGGATCGTCGAACAGTGCCTGGACCGCCTCGCGCCCGGTCCGGTCATGGTCGGCGACAAGAAGATCGCCTGGCCCGCGCAACTGGCGCTCGGCTCGGACGGCCTGGGCAACTCGCCCGCCCACATCGCGAACATCATGGGCACCTCGATGGAGTCCCTCATCCACCACTTCAAGCTGGTCACCGAGGGCTTCCGGGTACCACCGGGCCAGGTCTACAGCGCGATCGAGTCGCCGCGCGGCGAACTGGGCGTACACGCGGTCAGCGACGGCGGCACCCGCCCCTACCGCGTGCACTTCCGCGACCCCTCGTTCAACAACCTGCAGGCCATGGCCGCGATGTGCGAAGGCGGTCAGGTGGCCGACGTGATCGTGGCAGTGGCGGGCATCGACCCCGTCATGGGAGGTGTCGACCGATGAGTACGGACCTGGGCATGCCGATGCCGCCGGCCAAGCCGGCTCCGCCGTTCCCGCCCGCGGTGCGCGCGCGCCTGGAGGTGGACGCGAAGGAGGTGATCGGGCGCTACCCGCAGGCCCGTTCGGCGCTGCTGCCGCTGCTGCACCTGGTGCAGGCCGAAGAGGGCTACGTCACCGGCACCGGCATCGAGTTCTGCGCCGACATGCTGGGCCTGACCACGGCGGAGGTCTCCGCGGTCTCCACCTTCTACACGATGTACCGGCGCCGCCAGGGCGGCGACTTCCACGTCGGCGTCTGTACCAACACGCTGTGCGCGGTGATGGGCGGCGACGAGATCTTCGCGAGCCTGAAGGACCACCTCGGGATCGGCAACAAGGAGACCACCGCCGACGGCGTGGTCACCCTGGAGCACATCGAGTGCAACGCCGCCTGCGACTACGCGCCCGTGGTGATGGTCAACTGGGAGTTCTTCGACGACGCGACCCCGCAGTCGGCCAAGGAACTCGTGGACGACCTGCGCGCGGGCAAGGACGCGGTACCCACCCGCGGCGCGCGACTGTGCACCTTCCGGGACACCTCACGGATCCTGGCGGGCTTCCCGGACGAGCGACCCGGCGCGGTCGACGAGGGCGGCGCCGGCGGTGCCGCCAGCCTGATCGGGCTGCGCATCGCCAACGGCACGCACACCGACGAACCGGCCCGGGCCGCGACCGCGCCCGCACCCCGGCGAGCCACCGAGGAGAGCGCGACCCAGGCCCCGCGGACCCCGAGTTCGCACGACGCCCCGGCGCCCACCGCCGCCTCCGACCCGGCCCACCCCGCGCCCGCCACCGACCAGGACGGGGACCAAGCGCCGTGACCGAGCCCTCCCTCCTCACCCCCGTGCTCTCCGCGAACTGGGACGAGCACCAGCCGTGGACGCTGGACACCTACCGGCGCGGCGGCGGCTACGACGGACTGCGCAAGGCGCTGGCGATGCACCCCGACGAGGTGATCCAGACCGTCAAGGACTCCGGTCTGCGCGGTCGCGGCGGCGCGGGCTTCCCCACCGGCATGAAGTGGGGCTTCATCCCGCAGAACGACGGCAAGCCGCACTACCTCGTGGTCAACGCGGACGAGTCCGAGCCGGGAACGTGCAAGGACATCCCGCTCATGTACGCCAACCCGCACGTGCTGATCGAGGGCGTGATCATCGCGTCCTACGCGATCCGCTCCGAGCACGCGTTCATCTACGTGCGCGGCGAGGTGGTCCCGGTGCTGCGCCGACTGCACAACGCGGTCCGCGAGGCGTACGCCGCCGGCTACCTCGGCAAGAACGTGCTGGGCTCGGGCTTCGACCTCGAACTCACCGTGCACGCGGGCGCCGGCGCGTACATCTGCGGCGAGGAGACCGCGCTGCTCGACTCGCTGGAGGGCCGCCGGGGCCAGCCCCGACTGCGCCCGCCCTTCCCGGCGGTGGCCGGCCTGTACGCGTCCCCGACCTGCGTGAACAACGTCGAGTCGATCGCGTCGGTGCCGCCGATCCTGAACAAGGGCGTCGAGTGGTTCCGCTCGATGGGCTCGGAGAAGTCGCCCGGCTTCACGCTGTACTCGTTGTCCGGACACGTCGAGCGACCCGGCCAGTACGAGGCCCCGCTCGGGGTCACCCTGCGCCAACTCCTGGACCTGGCGGGCGGCGTGCGCGAGGGGCACCGGATCAAGTTCTGGACGCCCGGCGGCTCGTCCACCCCGATGTTCACCGACGAGCACCTGGACGTGCCGCTCGACTACGAGGGCGTCGGCGCGGCCGGGTCCATGCTCGGCACCAAGGCGCTGCAGATCTTCGACGAGACCGTGTGCGTGGTGCGCGCGGTGCTGCGCTGGACCGAGTTCTACGAGCACGAGTCCTGCGGCAAGTGCACACCGTGCCGCGAAGGCACGTACTGGCTCACCCAGTTGCTCACCCGACTCGAGCGCGGCGAGGGCACCGAGGAGGACCTGGAGACGTTGCTCGACGTCGCCGACAACATCCTCGGCAAGTCCTTCTGCGCGCTCGGCGACGGTGCGGCGAGCCCGATCCAGTCCTCGCTCAAGTACTTCCGCGACGAGTACCTGGCGCACTTCGAGCACGGCGGCTGTCCGTTCGACACCGCGGCATCCACCGCGTGGGCGAAGACAGCCCCCGCTTCAACCGGGGCAGGAGCGCAAAGCTGACATGACAGTCACGACCAACACCCCCGCGAGCGGGCCGCCGGCCCCCAAGCCGGAGGATCTCGTCACCATCTCGGTGGACGGGATCGACGTCTCCGTGCCCAAGGGCACCCTGGTGATCCGGGCCGCCGAGCTGATCGGCATCCAGATCCCCAGGTTCTGCGACCACCCGCTGCTCGACCCGGTCGGCGCCTGCCGGCAGTGCCTGGTCGACGTCGAGGGCCAGCGCAAGCCGCTCGCGTCCTGCACCACCACCGTCACCGACGGCATGGTCGTGCGCACCCAGCTCACCTCGCCCGTCGCGAAGAAGTCGCAGGACGGGGTGATGGAGCTGCTGCTGATCAACCACCCCCTGGACTGCCCCGTCTGCGACAAGGGCGGCGAGTGCCCGCTGCAGAACCAGGCGATGGGCGCGGGTCGTTCGGCCTCGCGCTTCACCGAGGTCAAGCGGACCTTCCCCAAGCCGCTGCGGATCTCCTCCGAGGTGCTCCTGGACCGCGAGCGCTGCGTGTTGTGCGCACGCTGCACCCGCTTCTCCGAGCAGGTCGCGGGCGACCCGTTCATCGCGCTGATCGAACGCGGCGCGCTCCAGCAGGTCGGGATCTACGAGAAGCAGCCGTTCGAGTCCTACTTCTCCGGCAACACCATCCAGATCTGCCCGGTCGGCGCCCTCACCTCGGCCGCCTACCGGTTCCGGGCCCGGCCGTTCGACCTGGTGTCCTCCCCGACCACGTGCGAGCACTGCGCGTCCGGGTGCTCGCTGCGCGCGGACCACCGGCGGGGCAAGGTGCTGCGCCGGCTGGCCGGCGACGAGCCCGAGGTCAACGAGGAATGGAACTGCGACAAGGGCCGCTTCGCGTTCCGCTACGCCACTCGACAGGACCGGCTCACCTCCCCACTGATCCGGGACGAGGACAGCGGCGAACTGGTTCCCGCGTCCTGGTCCGAGGCACTGGGCGTGGCCGCGCGCGGACTGGCCGCCGCCCGCGGCTCGGCCGGCGTCCTGGTCGGCGGCCGGGCCACCCTCGAGGACGCCTACGCGTACGGCAAGTTCGCCCGGGTCGCGCTGGACAGCAACGACATCGACTTCCGGGCCCGCGAGCACTCGGCCGAGGAGGCCGAGTTCCTCGCCGCCGAGGTGGCCGGTACCGGACTGGGCGTGACCTACGCCGAGCTGGAGAAGGCCCCCGGCGTGCTGCTCGTCGGGTTCGAGCCCGAGGACGAGTCGCCGATCGTGTTCCTGCGGCTGCGCAAGGCCGCCCGCAAGGGCCTGAAGGTGTACGGCATCGCGCCGTTCGCCTCGGCCGGCCTGGTCCGGATGAAGGGCAGCCTGCTGCGGGCCGCGCCCGGCACCGAGACCGAGTGGCTGTCCGCCCTCGGCGACCCGGCGATCGAGGGCGAACTCGCCCGCGGCGCGGCGGACCTGCTGCGCACCCCCGGCGCCGTCGTGCTCGTCGGCGAACGACTGGCGGGCGTGCCGGGCGCACTGGCCGAGGTCACCGCGCTGGCCGCGCGCACCGGCGCCCGACTCGCCTGGATCCCGCGCCGGGCCGGCGAGCGCGGCGCGCTCGACGCGGGCGCGCTGTACAACGTGCTCCCGGGCGGGCGACCGCTCGGCGATCCGGCGGCCCGCGCCGAGGTGGCCTCGCTCTGGCGGGTCGCCGACCTGCCCGGCGGTTACGGCCTGGACACCACCTCGATGCTCACCGCGGCCCGCGAACAGCGCCTGGCCGCGCTCGTGGTCGGCGGCGTCGACGTGGACGACCTGCCCGACCCGGCCGGCGCCCTGGCCGCGCTGGACGCGGCCCGCTTCGTGGTCAGCCTGGAACTGCGGCACAGCGCGGTCACCGAACGCGCCGACGTGGTCTTCCCGGTCGCCGCGCCCGCCGAGAAGCCGGGCACCTTCGTCGACTGGGAGGGCCGCGAGCGCCCGTTCGCCACCGTGCTGAAGAAGGACCAGCTCGCCGGCGACCTGGCCGCGGTGATGTCCGACCTGCGCGTGCTCGACGCGATCGCCGAGGCGATGGCCGAGCAGCGCGAGGGCACCCCGATCGAACTGCCCTCGCTCACCGCCGCCCGGCGCGAACTGCGCCGGCTCGGCCGGTGGACCGGCGACCGGGGACCGGCCCCCGAGGGCCGGGCCCGCGAACTCCCGCGTCCCGGCGCGGGCGAGGCCGTACTGGCCACCTGGCGTCTGCTCCTGGACGAGGGCCGGGGCCAGGACGGCGAACCCCATCTGGCGGGCACCCGGCGTGCGCCGGTCGTCCGGCTGTGTGCGTCCACGGCCGCCGAGATCGGCGCCGAGGACGGGGGCGGCGTCACCGTGACCTCGTCGCACGGGGAGGTCACGTTGCCGCTGCGCGTCACCGACATGACCGAGCGCGTGGTGTTCCTGCCCGCGAACTCGCCGGGCTCCTCGGTGCGTCGCGCGCTGGGGGTCGGCGCGGGCGAGGTGGTCAAGATCCGCCCGGCCGTGGTCGATCCCGCCCAGGCCGAAGGCCCACTCAACGGCACCGGCCTCAACGGTCGGGCCGCACAGGTTCATGAGGAGGAGCGGTGACGGACAGCGGCATGCAGCTCGCCGCGGTCGGGTTCGGTACCGACGTCTGGTGGCTGGTCCTGCTCAAGGCGGTGCTCATCTTCGCGTTCTGCGTCGTCATGACGCTGTTCGCGATCTGGTGGGAACGCAAGGTCGTGGCCTGGATGCAGATGCGCATCGGGCCCAAGTACACCGGCCCGCAGGGCCTGCTCCAGTCCCTCGCGGACGGCGTGAAGCTCGCGCTCAAGGAGGACATCACCGTCAAGGGCGCCGACAAGGCCGTCTACATCATCGCCCCGATCGTGGCGATGGTCCCGGCGTTCATGGCGTTCGCGGTGATCCCCTTCGGCCCCGAGGTCTCCATCTTCGGGCACCGCACGCACCTGCAACTGACCGACCTGCCGGTCGCGGTCCTCTACATCCTCGCGGTCGCGTCCGTGGGCATCTACGGCATCGTGCTCGCGGGCTGGTCCTCGGGCTCGACCTACCCGCTGCTCGGCGGGCTGCGCAGCTCGGCGCAGATGATCTCGTACGAGATCGCGATGGGCCTGTCGTTCGCGGCGGTCTTCCTCTACGCCGGCTCGATGTCCACGTCGGAGATCGTCGCGGCCCAGCAGGACACCTGGTACGCCGTGCTGCTGCCGGTCTCCTTCATCATCTACGTGGTCGCGATGATCGGTGAGACCAACCGCGCGCCGTTCGACCTCCCCGAGGCTGAGGGCGAGCTGGTCGGCGGCTTCCACACCGAGTACTCGTCGCTGAAGTTCGCGCTGTTCTTCCTCGCCGAGTACGTGAACATGGTCGTGGTCAGCTCGCTGGCGACCACCCTGTTCCTCGGCGGCTACCTCGCGCCGTGGCCGATCACCGCGGTCTGGGACGGCGCCAACTCCGGCTGGTGGCCCTTCCTCTGGTACTTCCTCAAGGTCCAGGCCTTCATCTTCGTGTTCATCTGGCTGCGCGGCACGCTGCCGCGCTTCCGCTACGACCAGTTCATGAAGATCGGCTGGAAGGTGCTGATCCCGCTCTCGCTGGTGTGGCTGATGCTGGTGGCCACCGTGCGCGCGCTCAAGAACGAGGGCTACGAGCAGTCCCGGATCGTGTTGTGGGTCGCCGGCGGCGTGGTCGCCCTGCTCCTGCTGTCGATCCTGTGGGACGCGGTCACGCCCAACAAGGACGAGGAGGCCGACGCGAAGGCGGCCGGCCCCGAACCGTTCGACCCGATGGCGGGCGGGTTCCCCGTACCGCCGATGCCGGGACAGCAACTCCCGCCGGTGCCGCGCCGCAACGTGCGCGAACCCGAGCCGGTCGGGGTGCCGGCCGCGGCGGAGCCCCCGGCCGACCGCACTGAAGGAGAGGCATAGACCCGTGCCCAAGTTCCTCGGACCGGTCGCGGGGTTCGGTGTCACCTTCGCGACGATGTTCAAGAAGGCGAACACCGAGTACTACCCGTACGAGAAGAAGGTCACCGCACCGCGATTCCACGGCCGGCACCAGCTCAACCGGTACGCCGACGGCCTGGAGAAGTGCATCGGCTGCGAACTGTGCGCGTGGGCGTGTCCCGCCGACGCGATCTTCGTGGAGGGTGCCGACAACACCGACGAGGAGCGCTTCTCGCCCGGTGAGCGGTACGGCCGCAACTACCAGATCAACTACCTGCGCTGCATCTTCTGCGGCCTGTGCATCGAGGCTTGCCCGACCCGGGCGCTGACCATGACCAACGAGTTCGAGCTCGCCGACACCAGCCGGGCGAGCCTGATCTTCACCAAGGAACAGCTGCTCGCGCCGCTGTACGAGGGCATGGTCCCGGCGCCGCACGAGATGTACCCGGGCACCACCGACACCGACTACTACCTGGGCAAGGTCACCGCGGCCGCGCCCGGCACGGTGACCCAGGGGCAGCCCCGCGAGACGGCCGAGGCGCACGAGCAGGGGACGGAGGCGGGCCGATGAGCCCCGGAATCGACTTCGCGGCCGAGGTCACCAAGACCTCCACCGGCGAGGCGCTGCAGTTCTGGGTGCTCGCGGCCGTCGCACTGATCGGCGCCCTGGCCACCGTCTTCATGAAGAAGGCGGTGCACAGCGCGCTCGCGCTGGTCACCACGATGATGTGCCTGGCGATCTTCTACCTGGCCCAGGGCGCGATGTTCCTGGGCATCGTGCAGATCGTGGTCTACACCGGCGCGATCATGATGCTGTTCCTGTTCGTGCTGATGCTGGTCGGCGTCTCCGCGGTGGACTCGCTCAAGGAGACGCTGAAGGGCCAGCGGATCGCCGCCGCGGGGCTCGGCCTGGGCTTCGGCATCCTGCTCGTCGCCGGCATCGCCAACGCGTCCATCACGCACTTCAGCGCCCTGGCCGGCAAGACGCCGGGCAGCCGCCCGGTCTACCCGGCCGAGACCGACGACGAGGCGCTGCGCGCGGTGGCCGAGGGCAACGTCCAGGGTCTGGCGCACCAGATCTTCACCAAGTACATCTGGGCCTTCGAGATGACCAGCGCGCTGCTGATCACCGCGGCGGTCGGCGCGATGGTGCTCGCGCACCGCGAGCGGCTGGTGGCGCGCAAGACCCAGCGCGAACTCTCCGAGGAGCGGGTGCGCGAGAACCAGCAGGTCGCGCCGCTGCCCACGCCCGGTGTGTACGCCCGGCACAACGCCGTGGACGTGCCCGCGCTGCTGCCGGACGGCAGCATCTCGCAGTTGTCGATCAACAACACGCTCCGCGCGCGCGGACAGGTCCGCGACGTCAGCGCCGAGCAGGTGCACAGCGTCGCCGAGTTGGAGAGCGCCGGTGCCGACGCCGACGACGAGGCGTGGCCCGACGAGTCGGACGGGACCTCGTCCGCGCCGGTGCCCACCGCCCGGCAGGAACACGACGACGCCGACACCTCGGCGGGCGACGGGTCGGGCAACGAGGTTGCCGCCGGCGCAGGCTCCAAGGAGGGGCGCCCGTGAACCCGGTGAACTACCTGTACCTGTCCGCGCTGTTGTTCACCATCGGCGCGGCCGGGGTCCTGCTCCGGCGCAACGCGATCGTCGTGTTCATGTGCGTCGAACTGATGTTGAACGCGTGCAACCTCGCGTTCGTGACGTTCGGCCGCATGCACGACAACCTCGACGGCCAGATCATCGCGTTCTTCACGATGGTCGTCGCCGCGTGCGAGGTCGTGGTCGGACTGTCCATCATCATCGCCATCTTCCGCAGCCGCCGTTCGGCCTCGGTCGACGACGCCAGCCTCATGAAGTGGTAGGTCGGAACCGGTGATCGAAACCTCCTCCCTGGCCTCCGGCGTCGTGCTCGCCAACGAGGGCGGCGGCGGGCTGCACTCCGTCGCGGCAACCGGCGCGTACTCGGCGCTGTGGCTGGTCGTCGGCCTGCCGCTGCTGGGCGCGCTGCTGCTGCTCGTCGGCGGCAAGCGCACCAACGCCTTCGGCCACATCCTCGCCACCGCGCTGGCCCTCGGGTCGTTCGTGGTCGGCGCGCTCTTGTTCGTGACCATGCTCGGCAAGGACGACGCGGACCGCTCGGTCGACCAGCACCTGTGGACCTGGGCGCCGGTCAACGAGTTCCAGGCCGACATCGGTCTGCACCTGGACCAACTGTCCATCGTGTTCGTGCTGCTGATCACCGGCGTGGGCTCGCTGATCCACATCTACTCGATCGGCTACATGGCGCACGACGAGAACCGTCGGCGCTTCTTCGCCTATCTGAACCTGTTCGTCGCCGCGATGCTGCTGCTGGTGCTGGCGAACAACTACCTGCTGCTGTACGTCGGTTGGGAGGGTGTGGGTCTTGCCTCCTACCTGCTGATCGGTTTCTGGCAGCACAAGCCCAGCGCCGCGACCGCCGCCAAGAAGGCGTTCATCATGAACCGCGTCGGCGACTTCGGTCTGGCCGTCGCGATCTTCCTGATGTTCACCACGTTCGGCTCCTTCGACTTCGCCGACGTGCTCGGCGGCAGCGCGAGCGCGAGCGACGGCACGATGACCGCGATCGGCCTGATGCTGCTGCTCGCCGCGTGCGGCAAGTCGGCGCAGTTCCCGCTCCAGGCCTGGCTCGGCGACGCGATGGAGGGCCCGACCCCGGTCTCCGCGCTGATCCACGCGGCGACCATGGTCACCGCCGGCGTGTACCTGATCACGCGGTCGGCGGAGATCTTCAACGCCTCGCCGGACGCCCAGCTCGCGGTCACCGTCGTGGGCGCGATCACGGTGCTGTTCGGGGCGATCGTGGGTTGCGCCAAGGACGACATCAAGAAGGCGCTGGCCGCCTCGACGATGAGCCAGATCGGCTACATGATCCTGGCCGCGGGCCTGGGGCCGATCGGCTACGCGTTCGCGATCATGCACCTGGTCACGCACGGCTTCTTCAAGGCCGGGTTGTTCCTGGGCGCGGGTTCGGTCATGCACGGCATGAACGACGAGGTCGACATGCGCCGCTACGGCGGCCTGCGCAAGTACATGCCGATCACCTTCGCCACCTTCGGCCTGGGCTACCTGTCGATCATCGGCTTCCCGCTGCTGTCCGGGTTCTTCACCAAGGACAAGATCATCGAGGCGGCGTTCGCCAAGGGCGGCACCTCCGGCTGGATCCTGGGCGCGGTCACCCTGCTCGCCGCCGGCCTCACCGCGTTCTACATGACGCGCGTGATGCTGATGACCTTCTTCGGCAAGGAACGCTGGAAGGAGGCGCCCGCGGGTGCCCCGGCGGACTGGCACGAGCCGCACCCGCACGAGTCGCCGACCTCGATGACCGGCCCGATGATCCTGCTCGCGTTCGGATCGGTGTTCGCGGGTGGCCTGTTCGTGCTCAACGACTCGTTCGTGAACTGGCTCACGCCGGTCACCGGCTTCTCGCACGGCGACCTGCCGATGAGCGAGTGGGCGGTCACCGGTATGGCGCTCGCGATGGTCGCGCTCGGCTCGGCGGTGGCCTACGTGCAGTACGCCCGCCGGGACGTGCCCGCCGTGGCGCCGGCCGCGAGCCTGGTCACCGTGGCCGCTCGTCGGGACCTGTACCAGGACGCGGTCAACGAGGGCCTGGTGATGCGGCCCGGTCAGTACCTGACCCGCCTGCTCGTGTGGTTCGACAACCGCGGCGTGGACGGATTCGTGGGCGGACTCGCGGCGTTCTTCGGCGGCACCTCGGCGCGCGTGCGCAAGGTGCAGACCGGCTTCGTCCGCTCGTACGCGCTGTCCATGTTCGGCGGCACGCTGCTGGTCGTGGCCTGCACGCTGATGGCTCGGATGGCCTGAACATGACCATCCGGACACGACCCCAGATCGCCCACACCGTAGGCGCCTCGGCGGAGGGACTTCGATGAACGGCCACTTCCCCTGGCTGACGACGCTCGCGGCGCTGCCGTTCGTCGGCGGCCTGTGCGTCGCCGCCGTTCCGGCCGGCAAGCGCAAGCTCGCCAAGAACGTGGCGCTGCTGTTCAGCCTGCTCACACTGGCCGTCGCGATCGCGGTGGCGACCAGGTTCGACAACGACGGCGGCCGCTTCCAGATCACCGAGAGCTACAGCTGGATCTCCTCGTTCGGGGTGCGCTGGTCGCTGGGTGTGGACGGGATCGGCCTGGTGCTGATCCTGCTCACCGCGGTGCTGATGCCGCTGCTGATCCTGGCCTCCTGGCACGACGCGGACCAGGCGCCGGTGAACGCCGACGGCTCGGCCGGCACCGGCAAGCCCGCGCCGCGCAGCACACACGCGTTCTTCGCGCTGATGCTGCTGGTCGAGGCCATGGTCGTGGTGTCCTTCGCGGCCACCGACGTGTTCATGTTCTACGTCTTCTTCGAAGCCATGCTGATCCCGATGTACTTCCTGATCGGCGGCTACGGCGGCGCGCAACGCTCCTACGCGGCAGTCAAGTTCCTGCTCTACAACCTGCTCGGCGGCCTGGTCATGCTGGCCGCCGTGGTCGGGCTGTACGTGGCGACCGCGAACCAGGGCATCGGGATCGACGGCAACGGCACGTTCGACTTCGTGAAGATCTCGCAGGCGGTGGCCACCGGTCAGCTCGACATCGATCCGACCGCGGAGAAGGCGCTGTTCCTGGGCTTCATGTTCGCGTTCGCGGTCAAGGCCCCGCTGTGGCCGTTCCACACCTGGCTGCCGGACACCATGACCGAGGCCACGCCCGGCATCGCGGTGCTGGTCACCGCGATGGTGGACAAGGTCGGCACGTTCGCGATGCTGCGGTTCTGCCTGGAGATCTTCCCGGACGCGTCCAGGTACTTCGCCCCCGTGATCATCACGCTCGCGGTGATCGGGATCATCTACGGCGCGCTGCTGGCGGTCGGCCAGACCGACATCAAGCGGCTGATCGCGTACACGTCCATCTCGCACTTCGGCTTCATCATCCTGGGCATCTTCGTGATGACCAGTCAGGGCCAGTCGGGCGCGACGTTGTACATGGTCAACCACGGCTTCTCCACCGCGGCCCTGCTGCTGATCGCGGGCTTCCTGATCACCCGCCGCGGCAGCAAGACGATCGCCGACTTCGGCGGCGTGCAGAAGGTCGCCCCCGTTCTCGCGGGTACGTTCCTGGTGGCCGGACTCGCGACCCTCTCGATGCCGGGACTCGCCCCGTTCGTGAGCGAATTCCTGGTGTTGGTGGGCGCGTTCGCGAAGTACAAGGTGGCCGCGATCTTCGCCACCACCGGCATCGTGCTCGCCGCCCTGTACGTGCTGGTGCTGTACCAACGCACGATGACCGGCCCACTGCGGCCGGGCAATGAGAAGCTCCGCGACCTGGTGCCGCGTGAACTGGCGGTCGTGGTACCGCTGATCGCGTTCCTGCTCGTGCTCGGCGTCTATCCGAAGCCGGTGCTCGACGCGGTGAACCCGGCCGTGGACCACACGCTCAGCCGGGTGGAGCAGAAGGACCCGGCGCCCACCAAGCCCATCGAACAGGCCGCGGGCACCGAGGCGCACACCACTGGAGGCTCCAAGTGAGCATGAGCACCGCCGCTACGGCAACGCTCGCCGCGACGAAGGTGGACGCGCCCACCATCGAGTACGGCAAGCTCTCGCCGATCCTGATCATCGCGGGCGCCGCCGTGATCGGCGTGCTGATCGAGGCGTTCCTGCCCCGACCGGCCCGCTACCGCGCGCAGCTCACCGTGGCCCTGGTCGGCATGATCGGCGCCTTCGGCGCGGTCGTCTGGCTCGCCCGGGACCTCCCGGACGACCACCGGGGCAGCATCACCGCGATGGGCGCGGTCGCCGTGGACGGCCCGTCGCTGTTCCTGCAGGGCACGCTGCTGCTGATCGGCATCGCCTCGGTGCTGCTGATCGGCGAACGCAGGCTGGAACCGGCCGGCGGCGACGCGTTCGCCCCGCAGGCCGCGGCGGCGCCGGGCAGCCGGCAGGAGAAGGACGCGACGGCGGCCGGGTGGACGCAGACCGAGGTCTACCCGCTGACCATGTTCTCGCTGGTGGGCATGCTGCTCTTCCCGGCGGCCAACGACCTGCTGATGATGTTCGTGGCGCTCGAGGTGTTGTCGCTGCCGCTCTACCTGCTGTGCGGGCTGGCCCGGCGCAACCGGCTGCTCTCCCAGGAGGCGGCGCTCAAGTACTTCCTGCTCGGCGCGTTCTCCTCGGCGTTCTTCCTGTTCGGCGTGGCCATGCTGTACGGCTACTCGGGCAGCGTCTCGCTGGACCGGATCGGCGTGGCCTCGGCGGGCGCGATGGACAACGACGCGCTGCTGCTGATCGGGCTCGCGATGGTGGCGGTCGGCCTGCTGTTCAAGGTCGGCGCCGTGCCGTTCCACTCCTGGACGCCGGACGTGTACCAGGGCGCGCCGACCCCGATCACCGGGTTCATGGCGGCGGCCACCAAGGTCGCCGCGTTCGGCGCGATGATGCGGTTCTTCTACGTCGCGCTGCCGGGCATGCGCTGGGACTGGCGGCCGGTGATGATCGGTGTCGCGATCCTGACCATGGTCGCCGGCGCGATCATCGCGATCACCCAGACCGACGTGAAGCGCCTGTTGGCCTACTCGTCGATCGCCCACGCGGGTTTCATCCTGACCGGAATGATCGCGATGAACGACGCGGGCGTGTCGTCCACGATGTTCTACCTTGTGGCCTATGGGTTCGTCACTCTGGGTGCCTTCGCGGTGGTCACACTGGTACGCGACGCCCGCGGCGAGGCGACCCATCTGTCCCACTGGGCGGGTCTGGGCAGGCGCTCCCCGCTGGTCGCAGGAGTGTTCGCACTGTTCCTGCTCGCCTTCGCCGGCATCCCGCTGACCAGCGGTTTCTCCGGAAAGTTCGCGGTCTTCCAGGCAGCGGCGCAAGGGGGTGCGGGCAGCCTCGTGGTGGTCGGTGTGCTGTGCAGCGCGATCGCCGCGTTCTTCTACGTACGGGTGATCGTGTTGATGTTCTTCTCGGAGCCCAAGGTCGACGGTCCGACGGTTGTCGTACCCAGCGTGATGACCACCGCTGCCATCGCGCTCGGGGTAGCCGTTACCGTGGTCCTTGGCATCCTCCCGCAGCCGGTACTGGACCTCGCGGACAAGGCAGCCTTGTTCGTCCATTGAGCACGACGCAGAGACTCTGCGTGATCGACAGGAGAGAACCGTCATGGCGATCGTGGGGCCCTTCGGGCTGAGCGTCACGGACGAGACTCTCGACGCCGATATCAGGGCGGGGATGGCCGCCGTGGAGCAGGAGCTCCTGGCGGCCACCAAGAGCGAGTTCCCTTATCTGACGCAGACCTCGCGGCACCTGGTCGAGGCGGGCGGCAAGCGGTTCCGGCCTCTGCTGGTGCTGCTCGCCGCCCAGTTCGGCGACTGGCAGTCCCCGGGCGTGGTGCCCGCGGCGGTGGTGTGCGAACTGACCCACCTGGCCACGCTGTACCACGACGACGTGATGGACGAGGCCCCGCTGCGGCGCGGCGCGCCCAGCGCGAACTCCCGGTGGGACAACTCGGTCGCGATCCTGACCGGCGACTTCCTGTTCGCGCGGGCCTCGGAGATCGTCGCCGACCTGGGCAACGAGGCGGTCCGGATCCAGGCGCGGGCGTTCGCCCGGCTGGTCACCGGACAGATCCGCGAGACGGTCGGACCGGGCCCCGGCGACGACCCGGTCGAGCACTACCTGTCGGTGATGGCGGACAAGACCGGCTCGCTGATCGCGGCCTCGGGCCAGTTCGGCGCGATGTTCGCGGGCGCGGACGAGCACGTGGTGGACATCCTGACCCGGTACGGCGAGCGGTTCGGCGTCGCGTTCCAACTGGCCGACGACGTGCTCGACATCGCCAGCGAGGCGACCGAGTCCGGCAAGACGCCGGGCACCGACCTGCGCGAGGGCGTGCCGACGCTGCCGGTGCTGCACCTGCGGGCGGGCGTGCCCGGGTCGTCGCCGGCGGCCGACCGGCACCTGCTGAACCTGCTGGACGGGCCGATCACCGACGACGACGAGCACGCGGAGGCGCTCGCGCTGTTGCGCGCGCACCCGGCACTGGCGAAGGCCCGCGAGGACACTCGGCGTTATGCCGAGGAGGCTCGGGAGGTCTTGGCGCCGCTGCCGGAGTGCAGTGCGAAGCGGGCGTTGTCCTCGTTGTGCGAGTTGGTCGTGGAGCGCAGCGCGTAGTTCGTGGTGCCGGCCCGCCCGCCCGTGACGTCGGGTGGGCGGGCCGCGGTCTGCTTCGGGAGTGCTCGCCGGCTGCTCCCTCGGGAGTAGCGCGGGGGGTGGTGCGTCAGCATCAAGTCCTGTGCCCGGGTGCGGCGCACGTCTTGAGGGTGACGTTTTGCGGTGACGTGAGGCCGACGCCGAGTGCCCGGTCCCGGTGATCCCCTTGGGGTGTCGCATTCGACACTCGAATCAGGGGGCAATCTCCATGACTCGCACCACCCGCCGATCCGTTCCGTGGCGCTTCGCGGTGCCTGCCGCGATCGCGGCCGCGACCGTCGGCGCCGTGACGTTCGGCCCGGCCGCGTTCGCCGACGACTCGCATCCGGGGCTACCGGACCTGACCGCCGACCAACTCGTCGCCAAGGTCGCCGCCGCCCGGGCGGACGCGCTGACCGGCACCGTCCGCATCGACACCGACCTGGGCCTGCCCGCCCTGCCCGGCAAGGCCGGCGGCGGCCCGCAGGCGCTGCTGTCCGGCACCAACAAGCTCCAGGTGGCCGTGGACGGCCCGGACCGGCAGCGGATCGGCATCATGTCCGATCTGGCCGAGTACAACGTCATCCACAACGGCCGCGACGTGTGGACCTACGACAGCCGCGCGCACGCGGTCACCCACGGCACGATCGACACGAGCCGGCCGGACGTGGCCTCGCTGGTGCCGACCACGCCGCAGGACGCGGCTCGGCAACTGCTCGACCTGGTCGGCCCGACCACCGACGTCCGGGTCGACGGCACCGCCCAGGTCGCCGGGCACGACGTCTACAAGCTCCGCTTCGCGCCCAAGGCGCGGGGCAGCCTGATCGCCGCGGCGACGGTGTTCGTGGACGCGAGGACCGGGGTGCCGCTGCGGGTGACGGTCGACACCGTCAAGGGCGGCAAGCCCGCGATCGACATCGGCTTCGAGAAGGTCTCCTACGACAAGCCGGCGGCCGACACGTTCGACTTCAAGCCGCCGGCCGGGGCGCGGGTCAAGGAGGTGCCGACGAACGAGGCGGTGCCCGAGCCGCCCGCCGCGCCGAACCCGCCCGCCGCGCCCGGCGGGGAGCAGCCGAAGCAGAACCCGGGTCTGTTCGGCGACGGGTGGGCCACCGTGGTCGAGTTGCCCGCCGGCGCGGAGGCCAAGGACGCCACCCGGCTGCTGGGCAAGCTGGGCAAGCCGGTTCCGGGCGGGACGCTGATCGACACCCGGCTGCTGAACGTGTTGAGCACCGACTCGGGCCGGGTCTTCGCCGGCGCGGTCGACGCGGACACGCTCCGGCGGATCGCGGCCCAGCGATGAGCGCGTCCACGGCGGTCGGGGCCGCGGCGATCCGTACCGAGGGGCTGTCCAAGCGCTACGGCCGGGACCGGCTCGCCGTGGACGGACTCGACCTGACCGTGCCGGCCGGTTCCGTCTTCGGGTTCCTCGGGCCCAACGGTTCCGGCAAGACCACGACCATCCGGATGCTGCTCGGCCTGATCCGGCCGACCGGCGGTTCGGTCACCCTGCTCGACGGCCCCATGCCCGGGGCCGTCGGGCAGGTCCTGCCCAGGGTCGGCGCGCTGATCGAAGGCCCGGCCCACTACGGCTTCCTGACGGGTCGGCAGAACCTGGAGCGGCTGGACGCCGCCGACCCCACGTCGGATCCGCGCACCCGCGCCGCCCGGGTGGACGGGGCACTGGCCAAGGTCGGGCTCACGGCGGTGGCCGGGCGCAAGGCGCGGGCGTACTCGCTGGGCATGAAGCAGCGGCTCGGCATCGCCTCCGCGCTCTTGCGGCCGCGCGACCTGCTGGTGCTGGACGAGCCGACCAACGGCCTGGACCCGCAGGGAATGCGCGAGATCCGGGCGCTGATCCGGGCCCTGGCCGCGGACGGCACGACGGTGTTCCTGTCCTCGCACCTGCTGGACGAGATCGAGCAGGTGTGCACGGACGTCGCGGTGATGAGCCACGGCAGGCTGATCACCCAGGGCACGGTGGAATCGTTGCGCGCGGGCACCCGGGCCCGCCTGGTGGTCACGACTCCCGACGCGGAGGCGGCGGTCGTGGTGCTGGCCAGGCTCGGCGCGACCGACATCGTCACCACCTCGGGCGGTGTCGAGGCCGACCCCGCCCCCCTGGAGCCCGACGAGATCTGCGCGGCGCTGGTGCGCGCCGACGTCCGGGTCCGCTCGTTCACCCTCGCGCGGCCGTCCCTGGAGGACGCGTTCGTCGCGCTGACCGGAGAAGGCTTCGATGTCACCGACTGACGCACTGCCCAAGACGGGTGTCCTGTCGCCCGCGTTCCGGTACTCGACGGGCACCGAGACGTTCGGGTCCGAGCGGCTGCCGCGGCTGCGCGGGCTGATGCGCAGCGAACTGCGCCTGGTCTTCCTGCGCCCGCGCACGGCCGCGATGCTGGGCTTCCTGGCCTTCGTGCCGGTCATGCTCGGGGTCGCGTTGCGCTACTTCCACGACGGGGGTTCCTCGGGCGGTGGCGGTGGTGGAGGGGGGATGGACTTCGTGAACCAGGTCACCGGCAACGGGCTGTTCCTGGTCTTCGCGTCGCTGGCCGCCGCACTGCCGTTCTTCCTGCCGATGACGGTGGGCGTGGTGGCGGGGGACTCGATCGCGGGCGAGGCGCACGCCGGGACGCTGCGCTATCTGCTGGTCGCGCCGGCCGGTCGGACCCGGTTGTTGCTGGTGAAGTTCGCCGGCGTGCTGGCCTTCTGTCTGGCCGCCACGCTCACGGTGGCGCTGTCCGCGCTGGTGGTGGGCGCCGCGCTGTTCCCGATGGGCGATGTGCCGCTGTTGACCGGGGACACCATCTCGATGGCCGAGGCGTCCTGGCGCGCGCTGTTGATCGCGCTGTGCGTCGCGGCCTCGCTGGTCGGCCTCGCGGCGATCGGGCTGTTCGTGTCGACGCTGACCACGGTGCCGGTCGCGGCGATGGCCACCACGGTGGGCGTGGTCATCGTGACCGCGATCCTGACCGGCATCCCGCAACTGTCGGGAATCCATCCGTGGTTGTTCACCGACGGCTGGATGAGCTTCGGCGACCTGCTGCGCAACCCGATCCCCACCGACGAGATCCTGCGCAACCTGGGCGTTCAGACGGCCTACACGGCCGTCTTCGGCGCGGCGGCCTGGGCCAGGATGACCGAACGCGACATCACCACGTGAGTGAGCGCGGGCGGGCCGGTGATCCGGATGGGCGACTCGTCCGGGTGAATGTCCGGTTGGCTCGGGCGTCCCGGGTGCATGTACGGCCCCATGAGGATGCGCGCGGCGATCGCGATGGTGTCGGCGGCCGCGGCCGCGGTGTTCGGGACAGTGCCCGCGGCGGCGCGGACGGCGGACGCGCCGCCGGAGACCTACTCGTACCTGGTGCTGACCCGGCCCGACGGTGCGGCGGGCGCGGCGCTCGCCGAGGCGGCGGTGCGGCGGGCCGGGGGCACGGTGGTGCGGGCGTACGGGCGGATCGGAGTGGTGGTGGCGCACGGCGGGCCGGGCTTCGCGGCGGCGGTGCGAGGGCGGCCCGGGGTGGCGCGGGTCGGCGCGACGCGCACGGTGCCGGTGCGGGCGGCGGAGCGGGCAGGCGCGCCGGCCGCGGATCCGGCCGAGGCGGCGCAGTGGAATCTGGCGATGGTGCACGCGTACGAGGCGCAGCGGATCACCGAGGGCGTTCCGGACGTCGTGGTCGCGGTGGCCGACACGGGCGTCGATGATCGGCATCCGGATCTGGCGCCGAACTTCGACGCCGCGTTGTCCGCGGACTGTTCGACGGGCCGGCCGATCCAGGCGGACGCGGCGTGGCGGGCCCCGCGTTCGGACCATGGCACACACGTGGCCGGCACCATCGCGGCGGCCCGCAACGGCACGGGCGTGGTCGGCGTGGCGCCCGGGGTGCGGATCGCGGCGCTGCGGATCGGCGACGCGGACGCGATGTTCCACGGCGAGGCCGGCGTGTGCGGGTTCGTCTGGCTCGCCGAGCACGCGGACCGGGGGCTGCGGATCGCCAACCACAGCTACTACAACGACCCGTGGTGGTTGCTGTGTCCGGACGACGAGGACCAGGCGGTGATCCACGAGGCGGTGCGCCGGGCGGCGGCGTACGCGGCCGACCGGGGCGTGTTGTCGATCGCGGCGGTGGGCAACGCCGACTACGACCTCGCGCACAAGACGGTGGATCCGTACAGCCCGAACGACGCGGCCGATCGGCCCGCGAGGCCGCGGCCGGTGACCGACGCGTGCCGGATGTTGCCGGCCGAACTCCCGGGTGTGGTCACGGTCGCGGCGGTCGGTGCGGACGGGCGCCGGGCCGGCTACTCGAACACCGGCCTGGGCGTGGTGGACCTGGCCGGCCCGGGCGGCGGCGGGGCGGGCGGCGAGGGCGTGTTGTCGACGGCGCGCGACGGCGGTTGGGCGCGCAAGGCGGGCACGTCGATGGCGGCACCGGCGGTGAGCGGGGTGGCCGCGCTGATCGCGTCGGCGCATCCCGGGTGGGGGCCGGCGGCGATCACCGCCCGGTTGTACGCGACGGCGACCCCCCTGCCGTGCGCGGCACCGTGCACCGCGTCGGGCGACATCGACTCGTTCCACGGCCACGGCCTGGTGGACGCGTTCCACGCGGTGCGCCCGGGGGAGTGACCCGGTCGTGCGCACCGCACTCGGGGCGGGCGCCGACAACGGGCTCACGGTGCGGGTCACCCCGGGGCCCGCGCCGAAACACCCGGGTGCCGGCGTGCCCGGGCCGGCAGGGTGGTGTCGTGAGTGCTTCCTCCCGCAGTTATCGCTACGTCGGGCCGGCGGACATCCGCGCCGAGGTGGTGCGCGACGGAGGCGGTGGGCGGCCGATCCGCTCGGCCGGCGAGTTGGCGGCCTGGCTCGGGGCACAGGAGCGGGGCGACCTGGCCGAGCCGTTCACGTACGTGGTCGCGCTCGACGGGGTGCTGCGGCTCGCCCCGCGCCGCAGCGAGCACGTGGCCTGCGCGGGCGGCGGACGGGCGCTCGGCGCCGGGGAGATCGCCTTCGGATTCGAGGACGGGGCATGGGCGGTGGTCGGGATCGGCAACCAGTCGACCGGCTATTGCCCGGAGCCGGATTCGTGGCCGGCGGTCGCCGCGGCCCTCGCGCGGATCGGTGTGGCCCGCCCGGACGGTTTCACCGACGTGTTCGTGTTTCGCCGGTGTCCGGATTGCGGTGAGCGCGCCGTGGTCAAGGAGGGCGACTTCGTCTGCGCCTGCTGTGCCGCCGAGTTGCCGCGGGACTGGAACTTCGAGTGAATGCGCAGGTCAGTGGGGTCGGCTGACAGCCGGAGCCGGCGCTGACAGCGGGCTGTCGGGGCGGTCAGTGGTTTGTGCGGGGGCTGCCGGCGGTGAAGTGGATGCTCTTGCACATGGACACCACGAGCAACACCACCGCCAAGGCACCCGGAGTGATCGGCTCCTTCGCCCGCTTCGTCGTCTTCGGCGGCGGTGTCGGCCTCGCGAGCAGCGCGACGCTGGTCCTGCTCTCCGGCCACGTGCCGTTCGTCGCCGCCAACGCGCTGGTGACCGTCGGCTCGACGCTGATCGCCACCGAGCTGCACAGCCGGTTCACCTTCGGCCAGGACAAGCCCGGCAAGAGCGACCACATCAAGGCGGCGCTGACCGTCCTGGTCTGCTACCTGTTCACCACCGCCGCGATGCTCATCCTGCGCGCGATCGAGCCGAACGCCGGTGTGCTGGTGGAGCAGACGGTGTACCTGTCCGCGTCGGGCCTGGCCGGCATCGGCCGGTTCGCCTTCATGCGCCTGGTGATCTTCGCGAAGAAGGGCCCGAAGGCCACGCAGCGCGTGCTGGCCCGCGCAGCGGTGGTCACGGCGGCCTGACCGGGCCCGATCCGAGCCGACGATCGACGGATCGGCGCGAAGCAGCGAGCGGCGAAGTGTCCCGCCGACTCCCTGCCCGCGCCGATCCGTCGCCGCGTTTCCGGGTGCCCCGAGCCGGCCGCCGGGATCAGGTCACGAAGCAGAACTCGTTGCCCTCGGGGTCGCCCATGACCTGGAACGAGCCCTGTTCGTCGGTGACCGTGGCGCCCCGGGCGTCGGCGCCGAGGGAGACCGCGAGGGCCACGGCGGCGTCGATGTCGGTCACCCGCAGGTCCAGGTGCAGCCGGTTCTTCCCCGCCTTGTCCTCGGGCACCGGCTGGAACGACATGCGTACCGCCCCGGGCGGTTCGACATGCGACCAACCCCGTTCCCGATCCACCGGCTCGCCACCGAGCAGGCCGGCCCAGAACCGCACCAACTGCCGGGGCTCCCGGGCGTCCACCACGATCTGATGCAGGTCCACGCGCATACGCCGCAGCCTAGGCCAAGCCCGGAAGACCCCGCCTCGGCTCGATCGGGTGAACCGGATCGGGAGGACTACTGTGCGGTCGGACCCGAAACTAGGCTGAAGATGTTGCCTCGGGGAGGGGAGGAGCGGGTGTGATGTCCGTCGAAGCTGTGTACACACATGGTGTGGAAACCGACGACGATGCGATGCCGGATCCGTTGCAGGTGTTCTTCGCCCTGTCCGAGCGACTTCACGACTATCGCGTGGAGTTCATCGATCGGGAGACGAGCGTGGCACCACCGCCGGACGGCGATCACGAGACCTTGATCTGGCGCCTGGTCAGACAACTCGCGCGTTTCGACGTGGACGAACGCTTCGATGCCGCGATGAACAAGGGCTTGCAGACCCCGGGTGGGGCTCGGGTCATTCCGGACATCACGGTGACCTCGTCCGGTGGCATGCGGGACGCGGAGCCGTGGATGCCGTCCGGCGACGTGCTCTTGGTGGTCGAGGTGACATCGACCGCCCCCGGACGGGATCGCATCACCAAACGGCAGGTCTACGCCGAGGCTGCGATCCCCTTGTACCTCCTGATCGACCGCTCCGAATCCAAGCTCACACTGTTCACCGATCCGGACAAGGGCAGCTACACCGGTCGGGTCGAGGTCGGCTTCGGCAAGCGGCTGCCGTTGCCCGATCCTTTTGGATTCGTGCTCGACACCGCTTCGATCGTCGACTGAACCGTGGGGACGTGATCCCGTGTCGGATGCTTTGGACAGTGACCTCAGCCCGCTCGCCCGGCGGGTGCTCGCGTGCATGTTGGCGGTGCCCGCGGGGATCAAGTTCACCGGTAAGGACGTGGCCGACGTGATGCCGGAAGGGCCGTACCGGGTGCAGAAGGCGTTGCGCGAACTGGGCGCCACCGGGCACCGCACCGTGCGCCGGCTGAAGAAGCCCAACGGTCAGTTCTACGTCGAGGTCGAATACCACGCGATACCCGTGCGGGCCGACGACTCGTCGATGGATTGAAGAGATTACGTAACTGCGTAACAATCACGACGTGGCGCATCGACCGGACGACGACAGTGAGCGGACCGACCCGACCACCGTGACCGACAACACCGACAACACCGACAACACCGACAACACCGACAACACCGACAACACCGACAACACCGACAACACCGACAACACCGACAACACCGACGAGACCGACCCGGCCGTCCTGCTCGCGCGCCTGGACGCGTTGACCGAGCGCGTCGCGGCGCTGGAGGCCGCGGCCGCCGAACCGCCGACCGGATCGGCCGACCGGTTCGTGTCGAGCCCGGACGCCGAGGCGTTCTGGGCCCTGGAAGGGCTCAAGGAGCACTACGGGATCGGCGCACTGCTGTACACCGGCGCCCTGCGACTGCCCGAGGGAACGCCCGTCGAGTGGCAACTGGCCGCCGACGCGGACGCGTTGCTCGCCGAGGACTGGGCGCCGTTCGCCGAGCACCTGGGCGCACTGGGCCACCCCGTACGACTGTCCCTGCTGCGCGAGATCCTGCGCGGCACCGATACCGCGGCCGAACTCGGCGCCCTGGAGGGGATGGGGACCAGCGGTCAGATCTACCACCACCTGCGCCAACTGGTCGCGGCCGGCTGGCTGCGCACCGTGGGCCGAGGGCACTACGAGGTACCCGCGATGCGGGTCGTACCGCTGCTGACCGTGCTGTTCGCCGCGCGCCCCTGACCCGCGCCGCCCGATCCCGGCCGGCGGCGAGGCTCTCGAAGGAGCCGTTCACTACGATCTCGATCATGGGGCGGACGACGGTCGAGACGATGCGAGGCCATTTCCACGAGACCGCACGCGCGCGCGGTTACCTGCTCGACGCGGCACAGGAGCAGGCCGCCGACCGGCTCGCCGAGCTCGGCGCGGCACTGGGTCGGGGCCGGGGACACGGCCTGTTCCATCGCCGGCCGGCAGCGGGGCTGTACCTGTGGGGTCCGGTCGGCCGGGGCAAGACCTGGCTGCTCGACACGTTCTTCGCGGCCGTACCGCTGCCCGCCGAGCGCCGGACGCGGGTGCACTTCCACGCCTTCTTCCGACGCCTGCACGAGGCGGTCCGCCGGCACCGCGACGACCGCGGCCACGAGCGCAGTGCCGTCGACGCGGCCGTGTCCGAACTGGTCGGCGACGTCGACCTGTTGTGCTTCGACGAGTTCCACGTGCACGACCCGGGCGACGCGATGCTGGTCACCCGCCTGCTGCGGGAACTGCACGCGCGCGGGGTGGTTCTGGTCTGCACGTCCAATTACCCGCCCGCCGGGCTGTTGCCCAACCCGCTCCACCACCACCTGTTCGAGCCGACGATCCGCGAGATCGAGGCGCGGATGACCGTTGTCACCGTCGCCGGCCGGCGGGACTACCGGTCGCTGCCCCGGACCGAGACCGCGGACACCGCGTTCGCACGCGGAGCGGTGTTGTGGCCGGGCGACCCCGAGCAGTTGCGCGGGCAGGGACTCGTACCGCCCACACCGGACGAGGCGGTCACGCTGCGGGTGAACCACCGCGAGCTCGCCGTCGCGGCGGCCCGGCCGGGCGAGTTGTGGGGCGGGTTCGCGGCGCTGTGCGAGGGCCGGACGTCGCCGCTGGACTACCTCGTCCTGGCCGAGACGTACCCCACGTGGGTGCTCGGTGGGCTGCCCGCGCTCAAGACGGCGAGCGCCGAGGCCCGGCAGCGGTTCGTGAACCTGATCGACGTCTGCTGCGACGCCGACGTACGGCTCTTCCTGTGCAGCGACCGCACCCTGACCGAGATCCTCGCCGGCGACGACCTGCCGACGGACATCACCCGCACGGCCAGCCGCCTGGGCCTGCTCCGCCGCGTCGACGGCTCGGACGACGGCGACGGCGACGACGGCGACGGCAACAACGGCAAGAGCGACGGGGGCGCCGAGGGCGCCGGAAGCGCCAAGAGCGACGAGCGCGCCGAGCAAGGCGACGACGTCGCGGAGGACTCCCGCTAGTCGTCCTCCGGCAGCAGTTCGTAGAACGGGTCGGACATCGCCAGGTGGCCCTCCGCCTCGCCGACCACCCCGTGGACCCGCATCCGGCGGCCCGGTTCCACGCCGGCGAGGTGCCGGCGGCCGTGGAAGAGCAGCCTGAGGCCGCCGGTGCGGTCGTACAACTCGACCTCCAGGGACGGCCGGGCGGTCTCCGACGACGGGGACACCGCCCGGATCCGGCCGACCACCTCGGCTCGCTGCCGCCACTTGAGCTCGGCCACGGACGCGGTGACCGCCGGGTGCTCCGTCGACTCCGGCTCCGCGTCCATCGCCGGCAACAACCGGGGCACACACTTGGCCGCCGCGGGCTCCGCGGGCATCGGCCGGTGCGCCATCGCCGCGGCCACGTCGAACGGCACGATGCTGGCGACCGCGTGCGGTACCCGGGTCAGCGCCGACGCGATCGAGTCGGTGGTGCGGCCGTGCAGCAGGCGCCCGATCCCGGGTGGATAGGTGTGCCGAGGCAGCAGCATGGTGATCCCCGACGCGCCGTCCGCCACCTCGCGCGCGGCCAGTTCCAGCACCGCCCGGGCCAGCCGCCGGTCCGGACACTCGATCAGCTCCAGTGGGATGTCGGCGGCCCGGCTCGCCTCCCATCGCTTGCTCAGCTTCTTCGCGTGCCGGCTGTCCAGCACGAAGTGCGCCGCGTGCAGGTCGTCCGCGCGCAGGGAGCGGGCGTAGCGCACCGCCTGGAGCACCGCGACGTCGAGCGAGTCGACCAGCACCACGACCACCGAGCGATCGCGAATGCCGAAGTCCGCCGTGGCCGGCGCCACCGCGAGCGCCGCCGCCTCCTCGCGGTAGCGCCGGTTGACCCCGATCAGCGCCCACACGCCCAACGGGAAGAGCACCACCACCAGCCACGCGCCCTCGGTGAACTTGGTGATCGCGAAGATCAGCACCACCGCCGCGGAGACCACGGCCGCGAGCGCGTTGAGCACGGTCGCGGCCCGCCAGCGACCGGTGCGCACCGTCCAGTGATGCCTGGTCAGCCCGGCGCCGGCCATCATGAACCCGGTGAACACGCCGATCGCGTACAGCGCGACCAGCGAGTCCACGCTCGCCCCGGTCGCCAGCAGCAGCGCGACGGCGGGCACCGCGAGCAGGATGATCCCGTTCGAGAAGGCCAGCCGGTGGCCGCGCTTGCGCAACATCTTCGGCAGGAACGCGTCCTCGGCGACGAAGTCGGCCAGGAACGGGAAGCCGTTGAACGGCGTGTTCGCGCCGGTGTACAGGATCAGCGCGGTGGCCAGTTGCACGAAGATCAACCCGGCCCGACCGAGCACGCCCTCGCCCAGGACCAGGTGCGCCTCCTGCGCGATCACCGTCGGATCGCCCTCCAGGTAGGGGATCGCGTGGGTGGCGTGCGCGAGCAGGGAGATGCCCAACACCAGGGTCGCGAGCACCAGCGACATCGCCACCAGCGTCCTGCGCGCGTTGCGGGCGCGCGGTTCGCGGAAGGTGGACACGCTGTTCGAGAGCGCCTCCAGCCCGGTCAGCGAGGAGCCGCCGTTGGCGAACGCCCGCAGCACCACGAACAACGAGGCGCCGTAAAGCAGTCCGTTGCCGGACTCGCCGAGCGGCACGGCGCCGGCGGCGTGTACGTCCGCCTGTGGCAGCGCGCCGTCGCTCGCCCAGCGCACCAGCGCGACCGCGAACACGATCGCCATCGCGCCGATGAACAGGTACGCCGGCAGCGCGAAGGTGCGCCCGGCCTCCTTGACCCCGCGCAGGTTGCCGTAGAACAGCACCCCGACCACGCCGACACAGATCTCCGGCTTCCAGCCGCTGATGTCGGTGCCCCACAACAGGTGCAGCAGCGAGGCGATGGCGTCGGTGCCGGCCGCCGTCTGCACCGCGACGGTGACCACGTAGTCGATCAGCAGCGCGACCGAGGCGACCTGTGCGACGCGCGGCCCGAAGTTGTCGCGCGCGACGATGTAGGAGCCGCCCGCCTTGCTGTAGAGGGTCACCACGTCCCGATAGCACAGGGTCAGCAACAGCAGCACCGCGAGGATCGCGTAGGTGACCGGCAGGAGCAGGGTGAACGCCGCGAGGCCGATGTAGGGCACCAGCGCCCGCAACATCTGCTCGGTGCCGTACGCCGACGACGAGATGCAGTCCGAGGCCAGTACGCCGAGCGCGGTCGGATTGGACAACTTCTCGCCGCGCAGCCGCGCGGTCACCAGCGGCGGACCGAGCAGTCGTTTCTTGAGCCGGTATCCGACCGTCTCGGGAATCCGGACGTCCACGCTGAGCGGAGCGGGCGGGCCGGTGGGTGGCTGCATGACCCCTCGGCTGCCCCGGTGCCCCGCCGCACATGCCCGCGCTCGGCCGAACAGGGGCGGTGCGGCCGGTACGGCACGCGGGGCGCGCGGGGCGGACACACGCGTGGGGCCCGGCGGAAAATCCGCCGGGCCCCTCCCGCGTACCGTCGCCGGTCGTGCCGGTGTCGCTAGTTGATCGTCCAGGTGTCGTTGCCCCGGATCAGCGAGGCCAGGTCGCCGGCGCCCTGGGTGCTCGCCGCCTCGGCCATCTGGGCCGACATCAGCCGGTCGTAGACCGGGCGCCGAATGTCGCGGAAGACGCCGATGGGGGTGTGCGTGTTGCTGGTCAGATCGCCGAGCCGGGTCAGCGCGAAGGCCAACTCGGGGTTGTCCGCGTGCGCGTCGTGCACCATCAGCGCGTCCTCGCCGACCTTGGCCACCTCGGCCACGTCCAGCGAACCGCGCGCACCCCGGATGACACCGAACTGCCCGTCCGAGCCGAACCGGATCGGCTGCCCGTGCTCCAGCCGAATGGTCACGTCGTCCCGCTTATCGGGGTCCTTGAGCTGCTCGAACGCGCCGTCGTTGAAGATGTTGCAGTTCTGGTAGATCTCCACCAGCGCGGTGCCCTCGTGCGCCGCCGCCGCGCGCAGCACCGAGGTCAGGTGCTTGCGGTCGGAGTCGATCGACCGGGCCACGAACGAGGCCTCGGCGCCGATGGCCACCGACAGCGGGTTGAACGGGTGGTCGAGCGAGCCCATCGGGGTGGACTTGGTGATCTTGCCGGTCTCGGAGGTCGGCGAGTACTGACCCTTGGTCAGGCCGTAGATCCGGTTGTTGAACAGCAGGATCTTCAGGTTGACGTTGCGCCGGAGCGCGTGGATCAGGTGGTTGCCGCCGATGGACAGCGCGTCGCCGTCACCGGTGACCACCCATACCGAGAGGTCCTCGCGCGAGGTGGCCAGACCGGTCGCGATGGCCGGCGCGCGCCCGTGGATCGAGTGCATGCCGTAGGTGTTCATGTAGTACGGGAAGCGGCTGGAGCAGCCGATGCCCGAGACCCACACGATGTTCTCCTTGCGGAGACCGAGTTCGGGCATGAAGCCCTGCACGGCCGCCAGGATCGCGTAGTCCCCGCAACCCGGGCACCAGCGCACCTCCTGGTCCGACTTGAAGTCCTTCATGGACTGCTTGCCGTCGGCCTTCGGGATCAGCGACAGCGAAGGAAAACCGCCGGCGCCGTTCGCGGACTCAGACACTCTCGATCACTTCCTGGATCACGTGAGCCAGTTCCTCGGACTTGAACGGCAGACCGCGAACCTGGGTGTAGGACATGGCGTCCACGAGGAACTTCCCGCGCAGGAGCAGGGCGAGCTGACCCAGGTTCATCTCCGGGACGATCACCTTGTCGTACGACGCGAGCACCTCGGCCGTGTTGGCCGGGAAAGGGTTGAGGTGACGCAGGTGGGCCTGCGCGACCTTGCCGCCCGCGGCCCGTACGCGACGGACACCGGCGGCGATCGGACCGTAGGTGGAACCCCACCCGATCACGAGCACCTTGGCGTCACCGGTCGCGTCGTCGACCCACAGCGGCTCGATGTCGTTCGCGATCCCGTCGACCTTGGCCTGTCGGGTGCGCACCATCAGGTCGTGGTTGGCCGGGTCGTAGGAGATCGACCCGATCCCGTCGGCCTTCTCGATGCCGCCGATCCGGTGTTCCAGGCCCGGCGTGCCGGGGACCGCCCACGGGCGGGCCAGCGTCTCGGGGTCGCGCTTGTAGGGCCAGAACTCCTTGGTCCCGTCCGGCATCTCCTGGTTCGGTTCGGTCGCGAACTCGACGCGCAGGTCCGGCAGTTCGGAGGTCTCCGGCAGGCGCCACGGCTCCGAGCCGTTGGCCAGGTAGCCGTCGGACAGCAGGAAGACCGGGGTGCGGTACTTCAGCGCGATCCGGGCCGCCTCGATGGTGGCCGCGAAGCAGTCGGACGGGGTCTGCGGGGCCACGATCGGCACCGGGGCCTCGCCGTTGCGACCGAACATGGCCTGGAGCAGGTCGGACTGCTCGGTCTTGGTCGGCAGGCCGGTCGAGGGCCCACCGCGCTGCACGTCGACGATCAGCAGCGGAAGTTCCAGCGAGACGGCCAGGCCGATCGTCTCGGACTTGAGCGCGACGCCGGGGCCGGACGTGGTGGTCACCCCGAGCGCGCCGCCGAAGGACGCGCCGAGCGCGGCACCGATGCCCGCGATCTCGTCCTCGGCCTGGAAGGTGCGCACGCCGAAGTTCTTGTGCTTGGCCAGCTCGTGCAGGATGTCCGAGGCCGGGGTGATCGGGTACGAACCGAGGTAGACCGGCAGCTCGGACAGTTGCCCCGCGGCCACCAGGCCGTAGGACAGCGCGAGGTTGCCGGTGATGTTGCGGTACGTCCCGGCCGGCAGCTTCGCCGGGGCCACCTCGTAGGAGACCGCGAAGTCGTCCGTGGTCTCGCCGAAGTTCCAACCCGCCTTGAACGCCGCGACGTTGGCCTCGGCGATCACCGGCAGCTTGGCGAACTTCTTGCGCAGGAAGGCGATGGTCGCCTCGGTCGGCCGGTGGTACAGCCAGGACAGCAGCCCGAGCGCGAACATGTTCTTCGCCCGCTCGGCGTCCTTCTTGGAGATCTCGAACTCGGCCAGCGAACCCACGGTCAGCGTGGTCAGCGGGATCGCGTGCACGTTGTACGCGTCCAGCGAGCCGTCCTCCAGCGGACTGTTCGCGTAGCCGACCTTGGCCATCGCGCGCTTGGAGAACTCGTCGGTGTTGACGATGATCTCGGCCCCGCGCGGCAGGTCGCGGATGTTGGCCTTGAGCGCCGCCGGGTTCATCGCGACCAGGACGGTCGGGGCGTCGCCCGGCGTCAGGATGTCGTGGTCGGCGAAGTGGAGCTGGAAACTCGACACGCCCGGCAGGGTGCCCGCGGGCGCCCGAATCTCGGCCGGGAAGTTGGGAAGGGTCGACAGATCGTTTCCGAACGTCGCCGTCTCGGACGTGAAACGGTCGCCCGTCAGCTGCATTCCGTCACCGGAATCGCCGGCGAACCGGATCACTACCCGGTCGAGCTGCTTGACCTGCTTGGTCACGGGGAAGGACCTCCTCGGCGCTGCGGCGGTTGGTCCGCGCACCGCGCGGATGTCGCAGTTTCATCGTACGGCGGTACAGATGGGGGCCGTGGCGCCCCCCGGAGCGGGCGAGGATCCGCCCTGGCGCGTGACGTGAGCGGTGTCACGCTGCGGACATGACCCGCAGGGGGGTACATATCCGCCTATATCCGAGCAAACCAAGAGCCCGCCCCGATGTGGGACGGCTGCTCCGATCGACCGGATGATTGCATGGGTCCAGTAATTCGATCCCTACGATGTCAGGATCCGAGATACGCGAGTACCGCGAGGACTCGTCTGTGATCGGTGTCACTGGGTGCGAGGCCGAGCTTCCCGAAGATGTTGCTGACGTGCTTCTCCACCGCTCCGTCGGATACCACCAGGGCCTGCGCGACCGCCGCGTTCGTGCGTCCTTCGGCCATCAGGCCGAGCACCTCGCGCTCGCGCGGTGTGAGCTTTTCCACCACGTCGCGCTTGCGGGAACGGCCGAGCAGCTGGGAGACGACCTCGGGGTCGAGCGCCGTGCCGCCGGTCGCGACCCGCTCGACCGCGGCGACGAAGTCGCCGACGTCGGCGACCCGGTCCTTGAGCAGATAGCCGACCCCGCTGGTGTTGCCCGCCAGCAACTCCGTCGCGTACTGCTCCTCGACGTACTGTGACAGGACAAGCACGCCGACCTGCGGCAGCGTCGCCCGCATCCGCACCGCCGCGCGAATGCCCTCGTCGGTGTGCGTGGGCGGCATGCGCACGTCCACGACGCACACGTCCGGGAGCAGTTCGCCCGCGACGGCGACCAGCCGCTCGGCATCCCCGACCTCGCCCACGACCTCGTGGCCTCGAGCGGTCAACAGACGGGACAAACCATCTCTAAGTAGTACGGAATCCTCAGCGATGACGACGCGCACAGCGTTCACATCCCCCAAATCCGGTAGCCGCACCCGAGGAGCGGGTGCGGCTACAGTCTTCCGGATTCGAGTCGATGCGGTGTACCGCGGGCGGGTCGGATCTCAGCCCCGCCGCGTCCTCACAGCGGCAACCACACGGTGACCCTGGTGGGCCCGCCCTCGGGGCTGTCCACGGTCAGCGTGCCGTCCACCCCGCGCACCCGCTCGATCAGGCCGGCCAGCCCGGACCCCTTGCCGGTCGAGGCACCACCGGCGCCGTCGTCGGCGACGATCAGATACATCCGGCCGTCCTGGTGGCCCACGGTCACCCACGCGTGGGTGGCACGGGCGTGCTTGGAGACGTTGGTCAGCAGTTCGGACGCGCAGAAGTAGGCGACCGATTCGATCGGCGCGGCCGGCCGGGCGGGCAGGTCCACCTCGACCCGGACCGGGACCGTGCAGCGGGCCGCGATCGAGGACAGCGCCGCGTCCAGACCCCGGTCGGTGAGCACCGCCGGGTGGATGCCCCGGGCCAGGTCGCGCAGCTCCTGGAGGGCGAGCTTGACCTCGTCGTGCGCGGAGGAGACCATCCGCGCGGTCTCGGTGTCCTCGCTCGCGTTCAGATTCTCCTTCGCCATGCCCAGGTCCATCGCCAGGGCGACCAGTCGGGCCTGCGCGCCGTCGTGCAGGTCGCGCTCGATCCGGCGCAGGTCGGACGCGGCGGTGTCGACGGCGGCCTCCCTGGAGACGGTCAGGTCGCGCACCTGCTCGGACAGGAACTTCGGGCCGAGCAGCCCGCGCACCATCACCCGGTCCACGTTGGCCATCCCGCGCACCAGCCACGGCGTCGCCAGGAACAGCAGCACGCCCGCCGCCATGGTCAGCGTCACCGGACCGGGCCCGGCGAGGTAGTGGTCGGCGCCCGGCGCGTGCGGGCCGTCGCCGGAGAGCTTCGCGCCGGGCATGTCGGCCCGGCGGTACAGCGGCTGGGTGAGCGGATAGGTGACCATGGTCAGCGACGCCGCCCACAGCGCCGTGGTGACGGCGAAGGTGAAGACGCCCCAGGGCAGTTGCACGAACAGATACAGACTGGCCCGCCACCCGGTCCGATCGGTCAGCGCCGACTTGATCCAGCCGGTGATCCCCGGCCGCGGCCGAAGCGGGGCGGGTGCGCGCACATGCTCGTCCAGCAGCGCGCTCGCCCGGGCCCGCTCCATCCGGCCGAACAGCCTGCTGCCCATCAGGGTCAACGCCAACATCGGCAACCCGATCAGGAACAGCGGGGTCAGACCGACGCCGAGCGCGATGAACACCACGGCGTAGGTGAAGCCGATGATGCCGATGGGCAGATTGAGCACGAGATGGATCGTGTCGGTCCACGTGCGCACCGTGAACGGCGCGCGCAGGATGCCCGGCCGCGCTCGGGCCGGGGCATCACCTGTGGACCCGTCGTAGGCAGTCACGGGTGAGGGCATGGACATGGAGTTGCCTCGCTGGGAGAGAAGCCGATCCGTTGGGTCAACTCTGCCCGGTGACCCGGGCGGGTCCCATGGCGCGGGTCGGTGTCTTGGGGGTGGGGTTGTCCCTACCACCTTCGGCTCGGGAGCGGTATCGCCGATCCGGCCGGCCGGCGGATTGGACACCGGGGACAGGTCCGGCGCAACCCCCCTAGACTCCCGTGCCACAAACGTAAGCAACGTCCACGCAACGTTCGGGCAATGTCGGATCGGGAGGCAGGCGCCAGGTGGAGGGCTACTACGGAACGTACGCGCTCGTGGGTCTGGTGCTTCTCGTCGCGTCGGCCTTCGTCGCGGTGGCGTTCGCCGGCGGGCGACTGCTGCGACCGAGCGTACCCACGCACGAGAAGCTCACGACGTACGAGTGCGGGGTCGACCCGGTGGGGGTGGGGTGGGCGCAGGTCCACATCCGGTACTACCTCTACGCGTACCTCTACGTCATCTTCGCGGTCGACGTGATCTACCTGTTCCCCTGGGCGACGGTGTTCGACGCGCCGGGCTTCGGCGCCGCGACCCTGGTGGAGATGTTCGTGTTCGTCGGCTTCCTGGCCACCGGACTGCTGTACGCGTGGCGAAAGGGCGTCCTCGCATGGACCTGACACCGGCACCGGTGGAACGCACACCGGTCGACCTCCCGCAGCCGCGGCTCGGGGTGCTTTCGCGGCTCGCGCCGGACCCGGTGCGGCTCGTGCTCAACTGGGGACGGCGCTACTCCCTCTGGGTGTTCAACTTCGGCCTGGCGTGCTGCGCGATCGAGTTCATCGCGTCCTCGATGGCCAGGCACGACTTCATCCGACTGGGCGTGATCCCGTTCGCGCCCGGGCCCCGGCAGGCCGACCTGATGGTCGTCTCGGGGACGGTCAGCGACAAGATGGCGCCCGCGATCAAGCGGCTGTACGAGCAGATGCCCGAGCCCAAGTACGTCATCTCGTTCGGATCCTGCGCGAACTGCGGCGGGCCGTACTGGGATTCGTACTGCGTCACCAAGGGCGTGGACCAGATCGTGCCGGTCGACGTGTACGTGCCCGGCTGCCCGCCTCGGCCCGAGGCGCTGCTCCAGGGCATCCTCAAGCTCCAGGAGCGGATCGCGGTGGAGAACCCGGCCGCCCGGTACGCCCGCAAGCTGCCCGCCGCCGCGCTCGCGCGACCGCTGGTCGCGCCGCCGAAGCCCGCGACGGGGGATGCCGGATGACCCCGGAGGAGATCCGCGCGGGCCTGGGCGAGGACCTGGTGCTCGCGGTGTCGGACGCGTACGGACTGGTCACCGTCGATGTCGCGGCGCAGAACTGGCAGGCCGCGCTGACCGCCGCGCGCGACGGGCTCGGCTGCGCGTTCTTCGACTGGCTCACCGGTGTCGACGAACTCGCCGAGGGGTTCGACGTGGTCGCGCACGTGTGCGCGATCCCGACCGGGCCCCGGCTGTTGCTGCGCACCCGCGTGCCGCGCGAGGCCGCCGTGCTCGCGACCGTGACCGGCGTGTACGCGGGGGCCCGCTGGCACGAGCGGGAGACGCACGAGATGTTCGGCATCGACTTCACCGACCACCCGGGCCTGGATCCGCTGTTGTTGCCGGACGGCTTCGAGGGACATCCGCTGCGCAAGGAGTTCGTCCTGGCCTCGCGGGTGGCCAAGGCGTGGCCGGGCGCCAAGGAGCCGGGCGAGTCCGACCACGGCACCGGGCCGGGCCGCTCGCCGGGCCGCCGCCGCACGTTGCCGCCGGGCGTACCGGATCCGGCGACCTGGGGTCCGCACAAGGAGGAGGCGGCGGCCGAGGCCGCAGCCGCCGCCGAGGAACGCCCACGCCGCGCCCGCGGCGCCGCGGCCGGTTCGGCGAGCCAGGCCGGCGAGGGCGCACCGCCGGCGCGCCGCGCCCGCAGTGTCGCGGCCGGTTCGGCGAGCCAGGCGGGCGAGGGCGCGCCGCCCGCGCGCCGCACCCGCAGCGTGTCGCAGGGTTCGGCGAGCCAGACCGGCGCGCCGCCGGCCGCGCCCGAGCCGGCGTCGCCCGAGCCTCCCGCGACCGGCTCGACTCCGCCGGCCGAGCCGACGTCACCGGCGCCTGCGGCGCCACCCGAGCCCGCCGCGCGACCCGAGTCCACGCCGCCCTCCGAATCCGGTGCGTCGCCCGAGACGCCACCCGAGCCCGAGACGCCACCCGAGCCCGAGGCATCCGCCGAGCCCGACGCGCCGTCCGAGCCCGAGGCGCCCGCCGTCGAGCCGCGCGAGAGCGGTCCGTCCCGCCCGACCCGCCCGTCCACCGAAGGGGACACCCCGTGAGTCTCCTCGACGTGTGCCTCCGGCTCGTTCTCGTGCTCGGGGCGTTCCTCGTGCTGCCGCTGCTGATCGGGCAGACCGAGCACAAGGTGATGGCGCACATGCAGGCGCGGGTCGGCCCGATCTACGCGGGCGCCTTCCACGGCTGGGCGCAGTTGGTCGCCGACGGCGTCAAGTTCGCCCAGAAGGAGGACATCGTCCCGGCCGGTGCCGACCGCAGGGTGTTCAAGCTCGCGCCCGCTGTCGCGCTGATCCCCTACTTCGTGGTGCTGATCGCCATCCCGATCGGCCCCAACGGCCTGGTCGGCCGGACCGTCGACGCCGGCATCGTGTTCGTGCTCGCGGTGATGGGCGTCGGCGTGCTCGGCTCGCTGATGGGCGGCTGGGCCTCGGCCAACAAGTACTCGCTGCTCGGCGGCATCCGCTCGGCCGCCCAGTTGATGGCGTACGAACTGCCGATGCTGCTGGCCGCGGCCTCGGTCGCGATGGCCGCCGGGACCGTGTCGCTGTCCGGGATCGTCGAGGGCTTCGAGTGGTGGTGGCTGCCCTGGCAGGCGATCGGCGGCGTGGTGTTCTTCACCGCCGGCCTCGCCGAGATCCAGCGCCCGCCGTTCGACATGCCGGTCGCCGACTCGGAGATCATCTTCGGCGCCTACACCGAGTACTCCGGCCTGCGCTTCGCGCTGTTCCTGCTGTCCGAGTACGCCGGGATCCTGATCGTGTGCGCGCTGACCACCGTGCTGTTCCTCGGCGGTTGGCACGGACCGTGGTCGGACTCGGTCGGCTGGTTGTGGACTCTGCTCAAGACCGGCGTCCTGGCGTTCGTGGTGATCTGGCTGCGGGTCAGCTATCCGCGACTGCGCGAGGACCAACTGCAAAAGCTCGCGTGGACGGTGCTCGTCCCGCTCGCGCTCGGCCAACTCGTCCTGACCGGCGTGGTAAAGGTGGCGACCTGATGAAGGGCCTGGCCAAGGGCCTCGCGGTGACTTTGAGGACGCTCACCAAGAGGTCCGTCACACAGTCCTATCCGGAGGTCCTCCCGGAACTGCCGCCCCGCTCGCGCGGGGTGATCGCGCTGTTCGAGGAGAACTGCACGGTCTGCATGTTGTGCGCGCGCGAATGCCCGGACTGGTGCATCTACATCGACTCGCACAAGGAGGTCGTGCCCGCCCGCGAACCCGGCGCGCGCGACCGCACCCGCAATGTGCTCGACCGCTTCGCGATCGACTTCGCGCTGTGCATGTACTGCGGCATCTGCGTCGAGGTGTGTCCGTTCGACGCGCTGTTCTGGTCGCCGGAGTTCGAGTACGCGACCGGCGACATCCACGAACTCACGCACGAGAAGGACAAGCTGCGCGAGTGGATGTGGACCGTGCCGCCACCACCCGCCCTGGACGAGCACGCCGAGGACCCCAAGGAACTGATCCAGGCCCGCAAGGCCGTCGAGAAGGCGGAGAAGGCCGCGGCCGCGGCCCGGGCCGCCGCACCGGAAGCGGAGGAGACCCCGTGAACCTCGCCGCCACCGAGCACGGTTTCCTCTCGCCCACCGGCGCCGAGATCGCCTTCGTCCTGGTCGGCGTCGTCGTGCTCGGCTCCGCGCTGCTCGTGGTGACCACCCGTCAGGTCGTGCACGCCGCGCTGTGGCTGGTGGTCACGCTCGGCGGGCTGGCCGCCGAGTACCTGCTGCTCACCGCCGAGTTCATCGCCTGGGTCCAGGTGCTGATCTACGTCGGCGCGGTCGTGGTGCTGCTGCTGTTCGGCCTGATGCTCACCAAGGCGCCGATCGGATACTCCGAACCGGCCGACCCCGCCGCCCGGATCCCGGCCGCCGTGGTCGCGCTGGGCGCCACCGCGACCCTGCTCACCGTGATCGTGGACGCCTTCCGCACCGCCTACCTGCATCTGGGCGACGACACCGTGGGCAGCACCCGGGTCACCGGGGAGAGCCTGTTCAAGGTGTGGGTGCTGCCGTTCGAGGTGTTGTCCGTGCTGCTCCTGGCCGCGCTGATCGGCGCCATCGTGCTGTCCCGCTCCCGATCGGGCGTGCGCTCGGGCCGGAAGGGCTGACCCCGCGATGCATCTGGTCTATCCGCTCGTCCTCGCCGTCCTGCTGTTCGGCATCGGGCTCTACGGGGTGATCGCGCGCCGCAACGCGATCCTCGTGCTGATGTCGATCGAGCTGATGCTCAACGCCGTCAACATCAACCTGGTCGCGTTCGACATGTATCTGCGCGACACGCTGCACGCCGGTCAGGCGCTGACCCTGTTCGTGATCACCATCGCCGCCGCCGAGATCGGTCTCGGGCTGGCCATCGTGCTGATGGTGTTCCGCAACCGGGCCACCACCGACGTTCCCGAACTGCGCGAGCTCGCCGAGCACAAGGAGGGATCGGTATGACGGTCGCCGCCGCGACGGCCACCGGCCTGCCCGCGCTCGCGGCCCTGCTCGGGCTGTTCCTCGGACGCCGGGTGCGCCCGGCCCTGATCGCCGTCCCCGCCGCCCTGGTCGCGACCGTGCTCGCGATCGTCGTGGCCGCAGGCATCGGCGACGACACGCGCGAATCGGCGGTGCGGCTGACCCCCACCGGCGCCCTGGACATCACGCTGGCGCTGCAGGTGGACGGACTCGCCGCGCTGTCCGCGGTGCTGGTCACCGTGGTCGCGCTGCTGGTGCAGGTCTACTCGGCCGCCTACCTGCGCGAGGACCCGCGCTACTCGTCCTACGCGGCGCTGGTGTCGCTGTTCACCGCGGCGATGCTGCTCGTCGTGTTCACCGGCGACCTGATCGTGCTCCTGGTCGGCTGGGAGGTGATGGGCGTCTGCTCGTACTTCCTGATCGGCCACCACTGGGAGACCGAGGCGGCCCGCTCCGCCTCGATCAAGGCGTTCGTGGTCACCAAGCTCGGCGACGTGCCGTTCCTGATCGGCATCCTGGTGCTCGCCGCGGGAGCCGACTCGTTCCTGATCCGGGACGTGCTCGCCGCCGTCCCCGAGGGCGGCGCCGGGTGGGTCACCGCGGGCACCCTGCTGCTGCTGGGCGGCGTCGCGGGCAAGTCCGCGCAGGTACCGCTGCAGACCTGGTTGCCGGACGCGATGGCCGGCCCGACCCCGGTGTCCGCGCTGATCCACGCGGCCACCATGGTCGCCGCCGGCGCCTACCTGGTGGCCCGCCTGTACCCGGCCTTCCTGGCCGCGCACGCGACGCTGATCGTGCTCGCGGTGCTGGCCGCCGTGACGATGATCGGCTCCGCGCTGGCCGCGCTCGCCCAGGAGGACCTCAAGCGGGTGCTCGCGTGGTCGACGGTCGGCCAACTCGCCTACATGACCGGCGGACTCGCGGTCGGCGGGCGCGACGCGGCGGTGTTCCACCTGCTCTCGCACGGCGCGTTCAAGGCGCTGCTCTTCCTCGGCGCAGGGGTGGCCATCCACGTCGCCGGAACCGGTGCGCTGGCCGGCATGGGCGGGCTGCGGCACCGCGCGCCGATCGCGTTCTGGACGATGACCGCCGGACTCGCCGCGCTCGCGGGCGTCCCGCCGTTCTCCGGCTTCTTCAGCAAGGAGGCGGTGCTCGGCGCGGCCGAGCACACCGCCGGCGGCCACGGCCCGGTACCGCAGGTGGCCGGCTGGCTGGTCCTGGTGGCCGGGCTGCTCACCGCGGTGCTGACCGCGGCCTACGCGGCCCGGGTGTGGCTGCGGGTGTTCTTCGGGTCGGCGCGCGAGGCGGCGCCCGGCGTGGAGGTGCCCGCGCACGCGGACGCGGCGGACTACGGCGAGCCCGCGCACGCGGGCGAGGCACCCGCCGCGATGTCGTGGCCGCTGATCGTGCTCACGGTGCCCACCGTGCTGTTCGGCTTCGTGGCCTTTTCCGGCCTGCCGTCCCTCGGCAGCGACCTGGGCTACGACGACCTGGCCCCGCACCCGCTGACCACGGTGCTCGCCCTGATCGCGCTCGGGCTCGGGGCCGGCACGGTCGCCGCGCTGTGGCGGCGCGACCCGGCCGCCGACCCGGCCCGCGCGCTGGGTCCGCTGCGCGGCCCGGCCCTGCGCGGGTTCGACGTGGACGGGCTGTACGCGGCGCTGGTCCTGACCCCCGTCCGGCTCGCCGCCAAGGCGTCCCGGTTCACCGACGGGGCCGTCGTCGACACCTACGTCAAGGGCGCCGCACAGGGCGCGTGGCTGCTCGGCGGCGGAATCCGCCGGGGCCAGAACGGCAACGCCCGGCTGTACCTGACCGGCCTGTTCGCGGGCGTGGTCGTGCTCGCCGTCGCGGTGGCGGTGGGCTCGTGACGCGCCGTCGACCGTTGCCCCCGACGCCCCCTCATGCCCAGGAGACCTCGCGGTGAGCGTCGTGCTGATCCTCGTCGTGGCCGCGCCGCTGCTCGGCGCCGCCCTGCTCCCGCTGCCCGGGGTCGGTGATCGCGCGGCCCGGCTGATCGGCGTCGCCGCGAGCGCCGCGACCCTGCTCGGCGCCGTCGTGCTCGCGTGCGGGTTCGACCGCGGCCGCGGCATGCAGTTCGAGACCGACGCGTCCTGGGCGCCCTCGCTGGGCCTGCGCTTCCACCTGGGCATCGACGGCATCTCGCTGCCGCTGCTCCTGCTGACCGCGCTGCTCACGCTGCTGGTCGCCGTACACAGCCTGTGGAACATTCCGCCCGGCGGCGACTCGCGCGCGTTCGTCGCGCTGTTCCTGCTCCTGGAGACCGGCACGCTGGGCACCTTCGCGGCGCTCGACCTGATCCTGTTCTTCCTCTTCTTCGAGGTCGTGCTGGTCCCGATGTACTTCCTCATCAACCGCTGGGGGAGTCCGGGCGAGCGCGGCCCCGCCTCGTACAAGTTCATCCTGTACACGCTGCTCGGGTCGGCCGTGATGCTGCTCGGCTTCCTGCTGATCCAGGCGAAGACCGGCACGTTCGACATGGTCGAGCTCGCCGACCGGCACGGCGCGGGCATGTCGCACGGCGCCCAGGTGCTCGCGTTCCTGGCGATCGGCCTGGGCCTGGCGGTCAAGGTGCCGATGTGGCCGCTGCACACCTGGCTGCCCGACGCGCACACCGCCGCGCCGACGGCGGGCTCGGTGCTGCTGGCCGGCGTGCTGCTCAAGATGGGCACGTACGGCCTGATCCGGATCGCGGTGCCGATGTTGCCGGAGGGCGCCGAGACGTTCGCGCCGTATCTGGCCGCGTTCGGCGTGGTGGGCATCGTGTACGGCTCGCTGGTGTGCCTGGCCCTGCTGCGCGACCCGGACGGCGACCTCAAGCGCATCATCGCCTACTCGTCGGTGGGCCACATGGGCTTCGCGCTGCTGGGCATCGCGACGCTGACCCCGCAGGGGATCAACGGCGCGTTGTTCGTCAACATCGGCCACGGCCTGATCACCGGCCTGCTGTTCTTCCTGGCCGGCGCGGTCAAGGACCGGCACGGCACCGCGCTGCTGGGCCGACTCGGGGGCGGGATGTACGGGCGCACGCCGCGGCTGGGCGCACTCGTGGCGTTCGGCGCGGTGGCCGGTCTCGGGCTGCCCGGGCTGGCCGGCTTCTGGGGCGAACTGCTCGCGATGTACGGCGCGTACGAACCCGCGGCCGGGTTGTCCACCGGCGGCTACCGGACCTTCCTGGTCCTGGCCGGCCTGGGCACCGTGCTGACCGCGGCCTACATGCTCGGCCTGGTCCGCCGATTGTGCATGGGCCCGGCGGGCGAGGCCCCGACCGGGCGGCCCGAGGCGGACGTGACCGGCCGCGAAGTCGTGGTGTGGACCCCGCTCGTCGCGCTGACCCTGCTCGCCGGGCTGTGGCCGGCCACCGTGCTCGCGATCACCGACCCGGCCGTGCGCGCCCTCATGGGAGGCAGCTGACATGCCGTTCGACGTCCAGTCGATCGACTGGCTCGCGATCGGGCCGGTGGTCGCCGTCGCGGTCGCCGCCCTCGTGGTGCTGCTCGCGGACCTGTTCCCGGAGGGCGCGCGCAAGGCCGCGCTGCCCTGGCTCACCCTGGCCGGCCTCGGCGCGGCGCTGGTGCTGTTGCTGCCGCTGCGCGCCGACGGCGACACCGCGCGCGGCACCTTCTGCTCGCCGTCGGGCTGCTCGTACGTGGTCACCGACCTGACCCTGGTCCTGCAACTGGTGCTGCTCGGCTCGGCGTTCGTGGTCGTGCTGCTGTCGATGCCGATGACCCGGCACAGTGCGGACGGCGACGAGGGCGAGGTGCCCGGCGGCGAGTACCACTTCCTGCTGCTGTCCTCGGTGACCGGCGCGGTCGCGCTGGCCGGCGCGCGCGACCTGCTCACCCTGGTGGTGGCCCTGGAGACGTTGTCGCTGCCCGCGTTCGCGCTGGTCGGCCTGCGTCGGGACGGCCAGGGCGGCGAGGCCGCGCTGAAGTTCTTCCTGCTGTCCGTGGCCGCCACGGCGGTGATGCTGTTCGGCGTGAGCCTGGTCTACGGGAGCACCGGCAGCGTGCACCTGGCCAGGATCGCGGGCGACCTGGAACACCTGGACCCGCGGCTGACCGAGGTGGCCGCGACCGGCGCGGTGCTGACCATGGTCGGGTTCGCCTTCAAGGTCGCGGCGGTGCCGTTCCACTCGTGGGTGCCGGACACCTATCGCGGCGCGCCGATCCCGGTGGCCGCCTACCTGTCGGTGGTCTCCAAGACCGCCGGGTTCGCCGGGCTGCTCCTGGTCGCCGGCATCGCGTTCCGCCCCTACGCGCACATCTGGGGTCCGGGCATGGCGGTGCTCGCCGCGGTGACGATGACCGCGGGCAACGTGGCCGCGCTGCGGCAGACCGACGCGGTGCGACTGCTGGCGTGGTCCTCGATCGCCCAGTCGGGCTACGTACTCGTCCCGTTCGGAACCGCCGCCGGGCACGGCGAGGACCTGGCCGACACGCTGCCCGCGGCGGTCGCCTACCTCGCGGTGTACGCGGTGATGAACCTGGGCGCGTTCGCGGTGGTGACGCTGGTGGCCGGCGAGCGCGGCGGGCTGGTCTCCGACCACCGCGCGCTGTTCCGGTCGCGCCCGGTCTGCGCCGCGGCGATGGCGTTCTTCCTGTTGTGCCTGGCGGGCATCCCGCCGGGGCTGGCCGGGCTGTTCGCGAAGGTGACCGTGTTCCAGGCGGTGATCGACTCCGGCACCGGGTGGCTCGCGGTGGTGATGGCGGTCAACGTGGTGATCGGGCTGTACTACTACCTGGCCTGGACGGCGCAGTTGTTCGCTCCCGCGGCGGCCGGGGTGCCGGGGGCGCCGGGCGCGGTCGGGGGCTCGGACGGCGCGGGGGGTGCGGAGGGCTCGGCCGGCTCGGATGCCTCGGTCGTCTCGGCCAGCTCGGCCGGCTCGCGTGGCGGTTTCGATCGTGGTCGGACGCCGGCTCCGTTGGTCGCCGCGCTGGTGCTCACGGGGGCGCTCGGAGTGCTGCTCTCGGTCGCGCCACAGCTTGTGCTGCGCGTGCTCACTGTGCCGGGCCTACTCGGCTGACCTGCGGTTCCGGTCCCGGAGCGGGGGGTTACGCCCGCCCCGGGAGGGAACTCTGCGAGGCGTTGTCCCGTTGCGAAAGAAGAGACAACGGGCAGAGGGCGACAAGCCGGCGGATACCCCGCACGGACCCGCATTGTCACCCCTGGGACGCTTGCGAGAGGACTCTGCCGTGCACGGCCAGCACAACGGACTGAAGACCGCCGTACTGCTCGGCGGCATGTCGGCGCTCATCCTGGTCGTCGGCAGCTTCTTCGGTCGGACCGGGTTGATCATCGCCCTGTTCGTGGCCCTGGCCACGAACGGCTACGCCTACTTCAACAGCGACAAGATCGCGCTGCGCTCGATGCGCGCGCGACCGGTCAGCGAGGCGGAGAACCCCGAGCTGTACCGGATCGTGCGCGAGCTCTCCAACGACGCCCGGCAGCCGATGCCGCGCCTGTACATCTCGCCCACCGAGGCGCCGAACGCGTTCGCCACCGGCCGCAACCCGCGCCACGCGGCGGTGTGCTGTACGACCGGCATCCTGCGCATCCTGGACGCGCGCGAGCTGCGCGGAGTGATCGGGCACGAGCTCTCGCACGTCTACAACCGGGACATCCTGATCTCGTCGGTGGCCGGTGCGCTGGCCAGCGTGATCATGTTCCTGGTCAACTTCGCCTGGCTGATCCCGTTCGGCCGCAGCAACGACGACGAGGGCCCGGGTCTGTTCGGGATGCTGGCCATCATGATCCTGGGTCCGCTGGCGGCCGGTGTCATCCAGTTGGCGGTCAGCCGTTCGCGTGAATATCAGGCGGACGCCTCCGGGGCCCGCCTCACCGGAGACCCGATGGCGCTGGCGAGCGCGCTGCGCAAGCTGGACGCGGGCACGCAGGCGCGGCCGCTGCCGCCGGAGCCGAAGCTGCAGACCACCAGCTCGCTGATGATCGCCAACCCGTTCCGCCGGGGCGCGGGCGGGATGAGCAAACTGTTCTCGACGCACCCGCCGATGGCGGACCGGATCGCGCGGCTCGAGGCGATGGCGGGGCACTGAGGCGGGGCATCGAGGGGCACCGAGCCGGTGCACCGAGGGGCATCGAGGCCGCGCGGCGACTGGGCCGCCGGCCTCGACGGGTGGATTCGGTGGGCCGTCGGTCCCGCGGGGACGTCAGCGGGCCCGGGGCGGGGTAGAACAAGTTCGTGAAAACTGTCCTGAACATCATTTGGCTCGTGTTCTCCGGCCTGTGGCTGGCCATCGGCTACGCCGTCGCCGGCATCGTCTGCTTTCTGTTGTTCTTCCTCGTGGTCACCATCCCGTTGGGCATCGCGTCCTGGCGGATCGCGGCGTACGCGCTGTGGCCCTTCGGCCGCCGGGTGGAATGGCGTCGCGACGCCGGCGCCGGATCGATGCTCGGCAACATCCTGTGGATCGTGCTGTTCGGCTGGTGGCTGGCGCTCGCGCACCTGGTCACCGGCCTCCTCCTGTGCATCACCATCATCGGCATCCCGCTCGGGCTGGCGAACTTCAAGCTGATCCCGGTGTCGCTCACTCCGCTGGGCCGCGAGATCGTCTCGACCGACGACCCGATGCACGTGGGCGTCTGAACGGTTGGGCGGCCTCGGCGATCGCCCGTCGGGCGGTCGCTGAGCCCGGACAGGCCAATCGTGTGGTCTCGTACGAGGGAGACCGGAGCCAACCGCTGTAGTCGCGCTCCCGGTGTGTCGATATGTCCCGGTAGGCCCGGGTAGACGGAGAAGACACCCACACCGGGAAGCAGACCCACACCGGGAAGCGCGGAGGTTGCCGTGGCGGCGACGGTCAGTGTCATCGTTCCGACCCGCGACCGCACGGCCCTACTGGCCGATGCCCTGCGCAGCGTGGCCCTCCAGGGCACGCGGGACATCGAGGTCGTCGTGGTCAACGACGGCGGCGCGGACGTCGCGGGTGTGCTGCCGCTGGGCGTGCGGGGGATGACCGTGCGGCTGCTCTCCTTCCCGCGCTCGCGCGGCCCGGCGGCGGCGCGCAACGCCGGTCTGGAGATCGCCACGGGGCGGTTCGTCGCCTTCCTCGACGACGACGACATGTACCTGCCCGGCCATCTCGACCGGGCACTGGCCGCTCTGGAGCGCACCGGCTCCGACGCCGTGTACGCGGACTGCATCCTCAGCGGCGACCGGGCGGCGCCGGGCGAGACGCCGGGCAGCCCGTACCGCTACGACTTCCCGTACGACCCGGACATGCTCTCGGTGGCCAACTTCGTGCCGACCACCGCCGTGGTCGCCCGCAATCCCGCGCACACCGCGCCCGCGTCGTGGTTCCGCTTCGACCCGGAGCTGCCGCTTCTGGTCGACTGGTCGTTGTGGTTGCGGCTGGTGCACGATCGGGGCTGGTCGTTCGCCCGGCTGTCCGAGCCCGGCGTGGTCTACCACCGCGAACCCGCCGACTCCAGCCTGTCCGGCGGCGCGGCGGCCCAGCTCGACTCGCTGAGCCGGTACGAGGACACCTACCGCACGATCATCGCCCGCTGGCCGGTCCCGCCCACCGGCCGCGTCGCGCGCTTCCGCCGACACGCGTTGACCATGTTCGCGATCGCCCGGGAACAACTGTCCACCGGCGCGCACCTGGCCCCGTTCGCCTACGAGGACGCCCTGCGCGTCCTGCACGCGGGCTTCACCGGCCGCCTGGAGGAGGACGCCGTACCCACCCGCCTGTCCGCCGTCCTGACCGGCGCCCACACCCCGACGATCGACGCGTGCGGGCCCCTGGTGGAGCGCGTGCAGCAGTAGGGCGGTTCCGGCTGGTGGAGCGCGTGCGGCGGTCGGGCGGTTCCGGCTCGGGAAGCCGATCGCGACACGCGGACACCGTCCTCCACGGCCGCGCGCCCGGAGCACAAAAAACGGGCACGGCGAGGGCGGTGAATCCACCGGCCGTGACCGACCGGCGATCCGCCCTCGCCGTGCCCTCGACCCGTCACCCACCGGGCCCGCCACGATCCCGCCGCCGCAGGGTGGCGGCCTCGGTCAGCGGTAGTTCACGAACTGGAGCGCGAAGTCCAGGTCCTTGCCCTTGAGCAGCGCGATGACCTCCTGGAGGTCGTCCCGGTTCTTGGACGAGACGCGCAGCTCCTCACCCTGGATCTGCGCCTTGACGCCCTTGGGCCCCTCGTCGCGGATGATCTTGGAGACCTTCTTCGCGTTCTCCTGGGAGATGCCCTCCTGGATCGACGCGAAGATCTTGTACTCCTTGCCGGAAGCCTTCGGCTCCCCGGCGTCGAGCGACTTGAGCGAGATGCTGCGCTTGATCAGCTTGCCCTGGAACACGTCGAGGATCGCGTTCACGCGCTCCTCGGAGTTGGCGCGCATCTCGATCTGCTCGCCGGTCCAGCCGATGTGCGCGCCGACGTTCTTGAAGTCGAACCGCTGCGCGATCTCCTTCGAGGTCTGGTTCAGCGCGTTGTCGACCTCCTGACGGTCGACCTTGGACACGATGTCGAAAGAGGAGTCAGCCAAGGCTCGGAATCGCTTTCTGTGGGATCTGAAGTGAGAGGGAAGGCAACCCCTCCAGCCTAGAGCGTCCCCCACGACCCGGACTCCGACCGCGCCCCACCCCGCCCGATCCGATACCGAGTGGCGAAGCACCCCGGGTGGTCCGCTATTGTTGTCCCGTCGCGCCGCAAGGCGCACACGGCGGGTTGCCCGAGCGGCCAAAGGGAGCAGACTGTAAATCTGCCGGTGTATGCCTACGTTGGTTCGAACCCAACACCCGCCACACCGAAACAAAGGCCCCTGACCAGCGGAGACGCGGTCGGGGGCCTTTGTTGTGCGTGGGGCCGATCGGTCGGGGGGTTGAGGGGTGGGGGCGGGGTCGGCGGCATACTTCGCTCGTGGGTTGTGGGTGGGGAGGGTGGCGGTGACTTCGGGGGCTGTGGTTCTTTATGGGCCGCCCGCGGCCGGGAAGGACACGGTCACGGCGGCCCTGTCGCGGGTGGACGGGGCGTTTGTTCAGTTCCGGCGGTTGAAGGCCGGGCCGGGGCGTTCGACCGGGTATCGCATGACGGACTCGCAAGTGTTGGCGGGGTTGCGGCGGGACGGGTTGATCGTGCACGGCAACCGGCGCTACGGGGCGGAGTACGCGACGGACGTACCCGAGCTCGATCGGCTTACGGCGCGCGGGTGCGTTCCCGTGGTGCACGTGGGACAGGTCGAGGCGGTCTTCGCGCTTGCGGCGTATCCGGTGCACTGGACGCGGGTCTTGTTGTGGTGTTCGCGGGAGGTCACCGCCGAGCGCTCGGCCGGGCGCGGCGATGTCGACGGTGATGCCCGGTTGAGGGTCTGGGCGGAGACGTACGCGGACCTGGAGGCGCACCGCGAGGTGCCGTGGTCCGTGATCGTGCGGACCGACCGGACGTCGCCGGACGAGTCCGCGGCGCTGATCCGGCAGGCTGTGCGTGACCGGGCGCCGGATCGACGCACCCCGACCCACCTGCTTCGAGGGGCGACATGACCACGATCGGAATTCTTCATCCGGGCAGCATGGGCGCGGCGGTGGCGGGGGAGTTGACCGGCCGCGGGATCACCGTGTTGTGGTGTCCCACGGGTCGTGGTGCGGCGACCGCGGCGCGCGCGGACGGGTTCTGTCTCGAACCCGTCGAGGAACTCGACGAGTTGCTCGATCGCAGTGCCTGCGTGATCTCGCTGTGCCCGCCCGCGGCGGCGGAGGCGGTTGCCCGTTCGGTCGCCGAGCGGCGGTACGCCGGGCTGTACGTGGAGGCGAACGCGGTGAGTCCGGAGCGGATGGGGCGGCTGGCCGCGCTGCTTGCCGCGGGCGGAGCCGCCGTTGTCGATGCAAGTGTGGTCGGGTCCCCGCCTTCGCCGACCCGGTCTCCGCGCCTGTACCTGTCCGGTGCGGACGGCGAGGTGGCCCGTGTCGCCGAGTTGTTCGCCGACACGCGAGTGCGGGTGCGGAGCCTTCCCGGCGGGATCGGGCAGGCGTCCGGACTGAAGTTCTCGTTCGCGAGCTATCAGAAGGCGAGCAGGGCGCTTGCCGCCGTGGCGCATGCGATGGCGAGCGAATACGGCGTCGGGGCGGAGCTGCTCGACATCGCCCGGGATCACTCCACGCGGCACCTCGCGGAGCCGGACTACATCGCGGACGTCGCCGCCAAGGCCTGGCGCTGGGAGCCGGAGATGAGAGAGGTCGCCGCGGCTCTGACGGCCGTCGGCCTGCCCGCCGAACTGGCCCTCGGCGCCGCCGATGTCCTCGCGCGGTGGGCGCCCGCGAAGGACACCGAGCTCGACCCGGCCGAGGCCATCGAGATGCTGCGCGACACTCCGTAGCGGCGGCTGCCGTGGGGGCGGCACCCGTAGGGGCGACTCCGATGGCGGTGACACCCGAAGGGGCGGCATCCGGGAGTGTGGCATCCGGGACCGATCGGCGGGGTTCGCCGGTTCGCCGATGGACGGGCTGACCCCCCTGTGCCTGTCCTGAGGCCCCGAAGGTTGCGATCCGTCGACCCGCGCCACCGACCCCGCGCCACCGACCCCGCGTCCGCTCCCGCCCCGGCCCCGCGCCGAACCCGCCCATCCGCCCCGCATCCGGCCCCCGCATCCGGCCCCCGAAATCCGCTACACCCGACCGTCGGCCAGGATGGAGCCACGACTACGACGGACGCGGCGGGGGAGCGGATGAGCGTGAGCGGCAACGACGAACCGGTATCCCAGGGACCGATCGACCACCACGCGACCCCGCGGGGGATGCCGGTGGCCGCGTCCGTCCTGCTGCGTGATCGGCACGGCGGACTCGTGGTGTTGGATCCCCGCCACAAGCCGGGACTGGACCTTCCGGGCGGGCCGGCCGAGCCGGGGGAGACCCCGCACGAGGCCGCCCGGCGCGCGGTGCGGGAGGCGTTGGCTCTCGACCTCACCGTCGACCGGCTGCTCGCGGTGTGCACCTCGACGGCCGGGGCGTACGGCCGGGTCGTGCTCGACTTCCTCTTCGACGGGCCGACGCTGACCGACGAGCAGGTCGCCGCACTGGCCCCGGTCGACGCCGGGTCGCACGCGGTGTACGTACTCACGCCCGACCAGGCGCTGCCGCGCTTCGCGGGGCGGACTCGGCGGCGGGTGTCGGTGGCGTTGGAGGCGTACGCGTCGGGGGCCTGTCTGTACGTGGTCGACGGGCGCGAGTACCGGCCGGCCAAGGAGCGGGTGTGGCACGAGGACGAACCGATCCCGGCCGGGACCCCGGTCCGCCGCGCGGCGGGCTGGCTGTTCGACCCGGAGGGTCGGGTGCTGCTGGTCGGCGACCCGGACGGCGGGTACGCGCTGCCCGGCGGCGGCGCCGAACCGGAGGACGTGGACGCGCTCGCGACCCTGACGCGCGAGGTTGCCGAGGAGGCCAACGCGGTGCTGGGCAAGACCACCCATGTGGGCTATCTGTCCGACCCGGACGGCGGCGACGTCAGATCCCGCAGCGCCGCGCGGCTCGCCGCACTCGGTCCGCTCGCCCCCGACCCGGCGACGGGATGGTCGTGGAGCCGCGCCCTGGTCACCCCGCGCCGAGCCGTCGCACTCCTCGGCGGCGGCCACGACGCGCGTCTGCTCCAGGCACTGGCCGCCCAACGCATTGCCCACGAACGCCTCGGCGTCCCGATCCTCGACGACGACAGCCGGGTGGACGTACCACCGGAGGGCGTCACGTTCGAGTAGGTGCGAGGAGCGGGCGCCGCCGCCCGCCCCGGCTGCCGGAGCCGCGGGGGTCACGAGCGGTCCGGCGCGATCGGCCGACCGTCGGGCCTGCCTCGCTCCGTCACGACGACCGGTCTCGTCGGGCGCACTTCGGGCCGTCACCACGCGTCGCGCAGGCCCCGCCCCGTCACCACGCGTCGCGCAGGCCCCGCCCCGTCACCACGTGTCGGGCAGGCCCCGCCCCGTCACCACGTGTCGGGCAGGCCCCGCCCCGTCACCACGCGTCGGGCACGCCCCGCCCGTCACCACGCGTCGGCCGCGCCCCGCCCGTCACAACGACTGGTTCAGGTGCCGGCTCAGGTCGCCCACGTAGTCGGTGATCATGTGGCGCCGGGTGAAGCGCCAGGTTCCCTCGGGTCGTTCGAAGGTGTCGTGGTAGCGGCCGGTGAAGACGGGTTGGAGCGGGAAGTCGGGAAGGGCCTGGAAGACCGTCACGTAGCTGCGGCACGTTCCGGTGCCCGCCTCGTCGTCAACGTCCAGGACCAGGTTCGTGGTCACGTGCCGGGTGTGCGGTGTGCCGTTGTCGGGATAGCGGCGTGTCCACGCCTCGAACATCGCCCGGGCCGCGTCGGCCCCGGCCACCTTCAGGTTCTGGCCCTCGGCGGTGATCACCGCGTGCGCGAACAACTCGCCCACGCCCGCGTAGTCGCCGGCGTCGATGCGCTCGGCGTACAGCCCGATCAGATTCGGAATCGCGTGGTATCCGGACGACATGACGGCGACCTCTCGACCTCTCGACGCTTCGACCGACGGCAACGGCCCGACCCGCGGCGCACCGCGACCGCAGCCCGACCGTAGCTGACGTTGCGTCAGATGTCTCGATCGGAAGCCACGTCCCGAACGCCTCGATCCGGGCCCCGCCCCCGCCCCACCCCGTCCCGCCTCAAGCCCCCCGCCGAATGTCCCTCGTCAACTCCAACAACTCCGCCTCGCGATCCGCGCGCTCCCGGGGCCACCCGATCGCGTCCGGCCGGGTCTGCCACGGATGCGGGCCGGCCAAGGGCCGATACTCCACCCCCAGCGCGTCCAGCCGAGCCAGGTGCGCCGACGTCAACCGCTCCGTGAACTCGGCGAAGTCGCCGGGACCCGACCACACCGCCTCGGCGAACGCGCACAACCTCGGGAACGCCATGTAGTCGATCCGCCGGACCGAGTCCATGTGCTCGGTCCAGATCTGCGCTTGCCCGCCCAGCACCCGCGCGCCCTCCTCGGCCGTCAGCGCCGAGGGCACCGGCCGGAAGGCGTACACGTCCGCCAACGTCAGCAACGGCCCGACCGGAATCGGCTCGTCCGCGCCCTCGCCCTGTCGGTAGTCGAAGTACACCGAGGTGTCCGGGCAGGCCACCACGTCGAACCCGGCCCGCGCCGCCGCGATCGTGCCGTGCTCGCCGCGCCAGCCGCCGATCAGCGCGTCCGCCGGCACCGCCGCGCCGCCCGCGAGGACCTCGTCCCAGCCGAACAGCCGCCGCCCGTGCGCGGCCAGCATCTCGGCCAACTCGGCCACGAACCAGCCGCCGAGCGAGCCGGGATCGGGGTGACCCATCCGCTCCCACGGCCCGGTCGGCACCTCGTCGCCGCCCACGCACACGTACCGGGACGGGAAGATCGCGCACACCTCGGCCAGCACGTCGCGGCAGAACCCCAGCGCCTCCTCGGTCGGCGCGAGCACCCCGTCGGACAACCCGCCCCACCGGGTGCGCACCCCCTCCACCGGTACCGCGCCGAGCTCCGGATAGGCCGCCACCACCGCCTGCACGTGCGCCGGCAGGTCGATCTCGGGCACCACGGTGATGTGCCGATCGGCCGCGTACGCGACGATCTCGCGCAGGTCCGCACCTGTGTAGTAGCCGCCGTGCGGACGCTCGTCGAACGTCTCGTGCTGCCGCGATCCCCGCATGCTGCCCGTGCGCCACGCGCCCACCGAGGTCAGCCGCGGCCATCCCGGAACCTCGATCCGCCAGCCCTGGTCGTCGGTCAGATGCAGGTGCAGCACGTTCAACCGGTGCACCGCCATCAGGTCCACGAAGCGCAGCACGTCCTGCTTGGGCAGGAAGTGCCGGGCCACGTCCAGCATCACCCCGCGCCAGGCGAAGGCGGGCTCGTCCTCGATCACGCACACCGGCAGCGACCACGCGGCCGTGCCCACCCGCGCGCGCCGGAACGCGTCCGCCGGCAGCAGTTGGCGCAGCGTCTGCAGACCCGCGAACACCCCGGCCGCCGAGCCGCCGCGCAACTCGACCGCCGTCGTGGTGACCTCCAACCGGTAGCCCTCGGCCGGCAGCGCGTCCGGGTCGAGCAGCAGTGTGATGCCCGGACCGGACCCCAGGAGGCATCCGGTCGCCGGGCCGAGCGCGCCGCGCAACCACGCGGCCTCGGCCGCCAGTTCCGGCGGATGGGTCACCCCCGTGGTCGCGGTGGGCGTGAACGTGCCCGCGCCCGGGGCGACCCGAGCCGGCCGCGGCAGCACGGACATCGCCGGCGACGGCGAGGCGAAGGCACCCGTCGAGGACGAGCCACCCAGCGAGGACGAGCCACCCAGCGAGGAGGAGGCGCCCGTCGAGGACGAGCCACCCGTCGAGGAGGACGAGGAGGTGGTCATGGAGGAATCAGTCCTTCACCGCTCCGCCGAGCCCCGAGACCAGGTGCCGCTGGACCAGCACGAAGAAGATCAGGACCGGAATGGTCATCAGGGTGGAGGCGGCCATGATGCCGCCCCAGTCGTTCTCGTCCGGCTTGAAGAACACCATCAGCGCCGCCGGCAGCGTCTGGTGGTCGGTGTCCAGGATGAAGGTCTTCGCGAACACGAAGTCGTTCCACGCGGTGATGAACGAGAACACCGACGTGGCCGCGAGCCCGGGCGCCACCAGCGGGAACAGGATCCGCCACAGGATGGTGAACCGGTTCGCGCCGTCGATCCGGGCGGCCTCCTCCAGCGATTCGGGGATCGCCTTGACGAAGCCGCGCAACATCCAGATCGCGAACGGCAGCGAGAAGGCCAGGTTGACCAGCATCAGCGAGCCCAGCGTGCTCAGCCCGAAACCGGGCGCCACCGTGCCGATGTCGCGGACCAGGAAGAACAGCGGGATGGTCAGCGCCTCGACCGGCACCATCTGGGCGACCAGGAACATCACCAGGATCGTGGTGCGGAACCTGAAGTTGAACCGGGTCAGCGCCACCGCCGCCAGGAACGACACCAGGCCGGAGAGTACGACCACCACGGTCGCCACGATCAGGCTGTTGAGGAAGTAGCCGCCGAAGCCGCTGACCCCGAACGCGTCGCGGAAGTTGTCCAGCGTCGGATGCCACGTCCACGGCCGCGGGTTCACCGAGTTGATCTCGCCGTCCGGCTTGATCGCGGAGAGCACCATCCAGTAGAGCGGGAACACCGTCAGCAGCGCGACCACGATCGCGGTCGTGTTGGCGATCCGCCGGGACACCTTCCGGTTCCCCTTGGAGCGACGCGGCCCGCCGGGGCGAACGGCGGCGCCCGACCCGGGGACCGCGGAGCCCGAAGAAGTGGACACAGTGCTCACAGCTCCTCCCCGGAGCGACGCAGCGCGCGGATGTAGAAGACCGTGACGACGAGCAGGATCAGCGTCATCAGCACGCCGATCGCCGCGCCCAGGCTGTAGTCCGAGGACGCGAACGCCTTCTGGTACGCGTACACGTTGAGCACCAGGTTCTGGCCGGCGATGCCGCCGCCCCCGGTCATCACGTAGATCTGGGTGAAGACCTTGAAGTCCCAGATGATCGACTGGATCACCACGATGGTCAGGATCGGCCGCAGGATCGGCAACATCACGTGCCGGAAGGTGGTCCAGGTGGACGCGCCGTCCAGCCGGGCCGCCTCCAGGACCGAGACCGGGATCGACTCGATGCCCGCGTACAGCGAGATCATCACGAACGGGAACGAGTGCCACACCACCACGACGCCGACCAGCGCGAACGCGGACCACTTGTCGTAGAACCAGTTGTGGCCCTGCATGCCCAGGACCTCGTTGACCAGGCCCAGGTTGGTGTCGAACAGGAACATCCACACCGTCGAGCCGGTCATCGCCGGGGCCGCCCACGCGCCGAGCGCGGCGAACATCAGCAGCAGCCGAGGCCACTTGCCGATCCGGGTCAGCAGCACCGCGAGCGCCGCGCCGACCACGAGGGTGGCCACCACACAGGCCGCCGCGAAAATCACGGTCTGGGACAGCACGTCCCAGAACTGATCGTCGCCCAGCAGGGTCGAGTAGTTGTCGAAGCCGACGAACTCCGCGACCTCGCCCGCCGAGGCCTGCGGCTGCCCGAACTTCAGGAAGGAGAGCAGGCCGAGCTGGTAGAGCGGGTAGCCGAACAGCGGGATCAGGACGACCGCGGAGGGCAGCAACAGCCACAGTGGCGTCCACGAGCGGCGCCGCCCGGTCCTCGTCTTCTTCGCGCCGCCGCGCGGGCGGACCGGGGCCGAGGCCGGCCGGTCCGCCCGCGCGGGCGTGGTGGTCGTGGTCACCGTGCTACTTCCCGGCGAACGCGTTGTCGATCGCGGTCTTGGCCTCGCCCGTCGCCCCCGGGACGTCGGACTTGCCGGTGACCACCTTCTGGAACATGGTCGGCACCACGGACTGCGAGTCGATCTTGGCCCACGCGGCGTCCTTGGGCACGAACTTGGTGCCCGCGTTCAGGGTGTCGATGAACGGCTTGAGCCACGGGTCCTTGGCCACCACGTCACCGCGCGCCGAGGCGAGCGTGGGCAGGTTGCCCATCGCGTCGAACATCTGGAGCTGGTACTTCTTGCCGCCCAGGATCTTCATGAAGTCGACCGCGAGTGAGCGGTGCTGCGAGGACTTCATCACACCGAGGTCGTTGCCGCCGGAGAAGGCCGGCGCGATCGAGCCCGGGGCGTTGCCCGGCAGCGGGACCACCGCGTACTTGCCCTTGGCCACGCCCGCCTCGACCGCACTGCGCGAGGAGTTGGGCAGGATCGCCATGCCCGCGGTGCCGGCCGCGAAGGCCTCCACGGTCTTGCCGCCGGTCAGGTCGGCGCACTGCTGGGGCGGACAGATGTCCTTGGAGAACAGGTCGGTGTACGCCTTGACGCCCGCCTGCGACTGCGGCGAGTCGATCGCGGCCGCGTACTTGCCGCCCTGCTGGGTGGCGATGTCGCCGCCGTTGGCCCACAGGAAGGGCAGACCGCCGAAGGTGTACTTGCCGCCGACCGCGATGCCGAACATGTCCGGCTTGGCCGAGCGCACCTTCTTCGCGGCGTCGACCAGCTCGGCGTAGGAGGTCGGCGGCTTCAGGCCGAGCTCGGTGAACACGTCCGTGCGGTAGTACAGCGAGCGCAGGCCCAGCCACCACGGGAGGCCGTAGGTCTTGCCGTCGACCAGCGTGGTGTCCTTGAGGTCCTTGGGCAGGTCGCCCGCCTCGGACCAGTTGCCCAGGTCGGCGGAGATGTCCGCGAGGCCGCCGGCCTGGACGTAGCCGAACAGGTCGGTGTTGCCGAACTCGACCACGTCCGGCGCGCTGTTCGGATCGTTGAACGCGCCCTTCATCTTCTCCGCGCGCGGGCCGGCGTCGGTGGGTATGTAGCCGAGCTCGACGTTCACCTTCGGGTGCGCGGCCTTGAACTCGGCGACGGCCGCGTTGACGACCTTCTCCTTGGGCCCGCGGTTCGCCTCGTCGTACAGCCACACCTTGAGCGTGCCGGTCTGTTCGTCGGCGGACTTCGACTTGGACGCCGTGCCCGGCGCGCACGCCGCCAGCGCGATGCCGGCCACTGCGACGGCGGCCAAACTCCGGATCTTCACGACAATTCCTCCTGCGGCGAGGCAGGCCGGAGCGATCGCGGGGATGCCGCGACCCGAGGGTCGGCCTGTACGTCTGGACGTCTGCATCAATCGACACGAACGGGCCGCAAGGGGGGAAACATCCGGTGCGGCGTGAGCGGGACGTTAGAAAGCGGCGCCGCGTTCCGACAAGGCGTCCCGCCGAACGTTGTGCACTGCAAAATGGTGTGCTGCGAAAGTGGCACCGAGTGCTCACGGACACGTAACGTCCCTGCTCGGTCGATCCGTCGGCCATCCGCAGGACACCGCCCGTTCCGACCGGCTCGGACGCGAGGGACCACGAAGGGCAGGGAGGGCTCGCATGTACGACGTACTGCTGCGCGGCGGGCAGGTGCTCGACGGCACCGGCGCACCCGCCTTCCGGGCCGACGTCGCGATCACCGGCGACCGGATCGCCGCGATCGGCCGGCTGGACGGCGCCCGGGGCGCGACCGAAATCGACGCGAGCGGCCGGTACGTGGCACCCGGATTCGTCGACGCGCACGTGCACGGCGATGCCGCGGTGCTCGACCCCGACGTCCAGCTCGCCGCGCTGCGCCAGGGCGTGACCACCTTCGTGCTCGGCCAGGACGGCCTGTCCTACGCCCCCGCGACCCCCGCCGCGCTGGCCTACGCGACCCGCTACTTCGCGGCGATCAACGGCACCCACCCCGGCCTGGGCGAAGGTCCGGTCTCGGTCGCCGACCTGCTCGCCACCTACGACCGCAGCACGGCGGTCAACACCGCCTACCTCGTGCCGCACGGCACCGTCCGCTACAGCGCACTGGGCCCCACCGCGCGCGCGGCCGACGCCGCCGAGCTGGCCGCGATGACCAAGGCGGTCGAGCAGGGCCTGGACGAGGGCGCGTGCGGCCTGTCCACCGGCCTGGAATACGTGCCCGGTCGCTACGCGGACACCGCCGAGCTGGCCGCCCTGCTCGCCCCCGTCGCGGCCCGCGGCCTGCCGCACGTCTCGCACATGCGCGGCTACGAGGGCGCCGCCGGACCGGCCATGCGCGAGATGCTCGACGTGGCCCGCGCGGCCGGCGTGGCCACCCACGTCTCGCACTACCACGGCCCGGCCGAGGAACTGATCGCGATGGTGGACGCGGCCCGGTCCGAGGGCCTGGACCTCACCTACGACGCGTACCCCTACCTGCGCGGCTGCAGCATCCTGGCGATGGTCGCGCTGCCCCGCGCGCTGGACGACCCCGATCCCGACAAGGTGGTGGCCGCACTGGCCCGCCCGGCCACCCGACGCCTGCTGGCCGACGAGGTGGACCCGGCCCTGTGGCCCCGGATCACCCTCGCGCACGTGCCCGCCGCCGACTTCCGCTGGGCCGAGGGCCGCCGCCTCGTGGACGCCGCCGCCGAGGTCGGCGCGAGTCCCGCGGAGTTCTGCGCCGACCTGCTGATCGCCACCGACCTGGTGGCGAGCGCCGTGTTCGACCAGCCGCCGACCAACAGCGACGAATCGGTCCGCGCGCTGCTGCGCCACCCCGCGCACGTCGGCGGCTCCGACGGCATCTACATCGGCGGCAGCCCACACCCGCGCGGCTGGGGCGCGTTCGCCCGACTGCTCGCCCGACACGTGGTCGAACTGGGCGACTGGACCTGGGAACAGGCCGCCGTGCACCTCGCGTCGCACCCGGCCCGCCGCTTCGGGCTGACCGACCGGGGCCTGCTCCGGGTCGGCCTGGCCGCCGACCTCGCGGTGATCGACCCGAGCCGGGTGGCCGACCTCGCCGACTACGGCGACGCCCGCCGACCCGCCGCCGGCATCGACGACGTCCTGGTGGCCGGTGTCGCCGTACTCTCGTCCGGGGCCCTGACGGGCAACACGCCCGGGCGCCCGGTCGGACCGTCCTGAGGACATGCCAGTGAGCACTCACGAGCACGAGCGCGGCGCCGAAGAGTCGCCGAGCGAGCCCCGCGGCGAGACCCGCGGCGGACCGCGCGGCGAGGACCGCCCGCCGGCGGCGCGCAACCAGTCCGCGTCGCTGCGTCGCGCCCTCGCCGTCCTGGAGGAGGTCCGCGACCACGCGGGCGCCGAGGGCCTGAACCTGACCGAACTCGCCGACGCGCTCGGCCTGTCCAAGAGCACCGTGCTGCGCCTGGCCCAGCCGCTCCTGGACACCGGCCTGCTCGCCCGGGACCGCCGGCACGGCCACTTCCGACTCGGCCCCGGCGCGCTCGCGCTCGGCCAGGCGTACCTGGCCGGCATCGACCTGCGCACCGCCGCCGCCGAGGAGGCGCACCGGCTGATGCGCGAGGCGGGCGGCACCGTGCACCTGTGCGTTCCGGACGCGCCGCACATCGTCTACATCGACAAGGTGGAGAACGAGACCGCCGTACGGATGGCCTCGCGGATCGGCAGCCGCGCGCCGATGTACTGCACGGCCGTGGGCAAGGCGATGCTCGCCTGGCTGCCCGAGGACGTGTTCGCGCAGGTGGTCGACGCGGGCCTGCCCACCGTCACCGCCCGCACCCTCACCGACCCGGCGCTGCTGCGTACCGAACTGGCCCGGATCCGCAACCGGGGCTACTCGGTGGACGATCGGGAGAACGAGCCCGAGGTGCGCTGTGTCGCGGCGCCTATCTTCGATCACAACGACGTCGTGGTCGGAGCGCTGTCGGTCTCCGGCCTCACGTCCCGCGTCACCGCCGCGCGGGTCCGCGAACTGGGACCCGCCGTCGCGGGGGCGGCCCTCCGTGTATCGCGCACCCTGGGAGCGACCCGATGACCCTCGACTCGTACACCAAAGGCACCTGGCTGCCGTATGAGGAACTCACCGACGACGAACTCGGCGCCGCCGAGCACAGCCTGTTCGACGGGCCGTTCACGTGGCCGGTGATGGTCGCGCGCAAGTCCGCGCTGATCGCGAACGTGGCCACGATGAGCGAGTACACCGCGCGGCACGGCGTGTTGTTCGCGCCGCACGGCAAGACCACCATGTCGCCCGAGCTGTTCGCCGAGCAACTGGCCGCCGGCGCCTGGGGGATCACCGTGGCGACCGCGAACCAGGCGCTGGCCGCGCACCGGTTCCGGGTGCCGCGGATCCTGATCGCCAACGAGGTGCTGGACGAGAAGGTGCTGCGCTGGGCCGCCACCCGGCCGGACCTGCTGTTCTACGTGGACTCCCGGGCCGGCGTCGAGGTCGCCGCGCGGGCGCTGGCGGCGGTGCCCGGCGGGAGGTTGTCGGTGCTGGTCGAGCTGGGTCGCCCGGGCGGGCGGACCGGCTGCCGCGGCATCGCCGAGGGCGTCGAGCTGGCCCGGGTCGCGGCCGAGGTGCCGGGGCTGACCGTCGCGGGTGTGGCCGGCTACGAGGGTGGCCTGCCGGACGCCGCGGCGGTGTCGGAGTGGATGCGCGAACTCGCCGGGCTGGCCGACGCGATCGCCGACCTGGTGCCCGGGACGCCGATCGTCTCGGCGGGGGGCAGTGCCTGGTTCGACGCGGTCGTGGACGTGCTCGCGCCGGACGGCAAACCGCTGCCGGACCGCACGATCATCCTGCGCAGCGGCGCCTACGTCTCGCACGACGACGGCTTCTACACGCGCGTGACGCCGTTCGCCAGGCACCCCGAGGAAGGCTCGCTCGCGGCCGCCCTGGAGGTGTGGGCGCAGGTGCTCTCCGCGCCCGAGCCGGGTCTGGCCGTGCTCGGCGCGGGCCGCCGCGACGTGCCGTTCGACCAGGACCTGCCGATTCCGTTGCGGGTGCGCGCGCTGGACGGGACGATGCGCGAAGCGGGGGACGCGCGCGTGGTCAAGCTGGACGACCAGCACGCCTACGTCGACCTCGGCGGCACCACGATGGCCCCGGGCGAGCTGGTCTGCCTGGGTATCTCGCACCCCTGTACGGCGTTCGACAAGTGGCGCGCGGTGCCGGTGGTGGACGACGACCACCGCGTCGTGGACGTCCTGAACACCCACTTCTGAACACCCGCTTCCGAACACCCGCTTCTCAGCCCCACCGGTCGGGTCGCCGCGCCGGCGACCCGACCCTCGATCCACCGCCGAGCCGTCCCGAATCCGAAAACCCGACCCGACTCCGAACCCGAGCGCGAACCCGGTTCGGAACCCGACCCCGAATCCGATGCCACCGATGACGCGAATCACGCGAGAGGACATCATGACCGCCGAACCCCGGGAAGCCCCGGACGTGGTCACGCTCGGCGAGACCATGGTGCTGCTCACCGCGCCGCACATCGGCCCGCTGCGGCACGCTCGCACGCTCGACGTCGCCACCGGCGGGGCCGAGAGCAACCTGGCCATCGGGATCACCCGACTGGGCCGGCGGGCCGCCTGGATCGGTCGGGTGGGCGACGACGAGTTCGGCCGGCTGGTGCTGACCGTGCTCGGCGGCGAGGGGCTGGACACCCGCGGCGCGGTCGTCGACCCGGACGCGCCCACCGGACTGATGGTCAAGGCGCGGCGCACCAGCGCGGCCACCGACGTGCGCTACTACCGCGCGGGCAGCGCCGGTTCGCGGTTGTGCCCGCAGGACGTGGATCCCGCGCTGGTGCGCTCGGCCGGGATCCTGCACATCACCGGCATCACCCCCGCACTGTCCACGACCGCGCGCGCGGCGGTCCGCGCGGCCGTGGCCGAGGCGAACGCGGCCGGCGTCCCGGTCTCGCTCGACCTGAACTACCGCAAGGCGCTGTGGTCGGCCGAGGACGCGGCGACCGAACTGCGCGCGCTGGCCGCCGGCGCGGACATCGTCTTCGCCACCGAGGACGAGGCCCGCCTGGTGCTCAAGGCGCCGGAGCACACCCCGGTGCTCGACCTCGCGCGCGAACTCGGTGCGCTGGGCCCCACCCAGGTGCTGCTCAAGCAGGGCTCGCGCGGCGCCGTCGCGGTCGTCGACGGCCGGCCGCACGAGGTGCCGCTGCACCGGGTCGACGCGGTCGACCCGGTGGGCGCGGGCGACGCGTTCGCCGCCGGCTATCTCGCCGAACTGGTCGAGGGCGGCTCGGTCGCCGCCCGGGTGGCCACCGCCGCCGCGGCCGGCGCGTTCGCGGTCACCGTGCCCGGCGACTGGGAGGGCCTGCCCCGCCGGGACGAACTGCGGCTGCTGCACCAGGACGACGCGGTCGCCCGCTGAACCGCCGGCCCACATCACATCCACCCGCACGAACGAACGAACCGATCAAGGAAGCGAACACCCATGGCACACAAGGAAATCCGCACCGACGCCGCGCCCAAGCCCGGTGGCACGTACTCGCAGGGCATCGACGCCGGCGACTTCGTCTACACCGCGGGCATGGGCCCGATCGACCCGGCCACCGGCGCGACCGTGGGCGACGACGTGGCGACCCAGACCCGCCAGGTGCTGGACAACCTCAAGGCCGTGCTGGCCGAGGCCGGCCTGGACTTCAGCCACGTGGTCAAGGTGACCACCCACCTGGAGCACCTCAAGCGCGACTTCGCCGGCTACGACGAGGTCTACCGCGAGTACTTCACCGCGCCGTACCCGGTGCGCACGACGGTCGGCTCGGACCTGATGAACATCCTGGTCGAGATCGACGTGGTGGCCCGCCGCCCGTGACCTCGGGCCGCGCGGTCGGTCACAGTGGCTGGAGGAATTCCAGCCGGTTGCCCACCGCGTCCTGTGCGTAGCACCTGCGGTGGCCGGGGAACTCGCCGTCCGGGACGACCTCGGTGCCGTTCGCGGTGAGTGCGGCCATCACCTCGTCCAGGTCGGTGACCAGGATGCCGGGATGCGCCTTGCGCGCGGGTCGGAAGTCGGCCTCGACACCGAGGTGGATCTCCAGCGTGCCGGCCCGCACCCACAGGCCGCCGCGCGCGGCCAACACCGGCGGCTTGGCCACCTCGGTCATGCCCAGGACGCCGAGGTAGAAGGCGCGGCACGCGTCCTCGCTGCCGGCCGGGATGGCGAGCTGTACGTGGTGCAGGGCGTAGGTCGTCATGCGCGGATGCCTACCCCGGCGCCGCGCCGCACCGAACCCCGGTTCGAGGCCGGGGCGTCCCGGTCCGAAGCCGGCCGCCGGGTTCGATCCGGGCCGCCGCCCGCCGCCCGTCGCGGCACATGACACGGCCCCGCTCGATGCGTGGAAGAACGCACCGAGCGGGGCCGAAGTGTTTGTCAGCCGCCGTCGACGTCAGCTTGCGTTGATGCAGGTGTTGCCGAAGGCCGGGTTGATGGCGGCGATGATGTTGACGGTGTTGCCGCAGATGTTGACCGGAACGTGAACCGGAACCTGGACGTTGTTGCCGGAGAGCACGCCGGGCGAGCCCACGGCCGCGCCGTCCGCCTCGGAGCTGGCCATGGCGGGCCCGGCAGCGCCCGCGAGAGCGGCGCCCACGGTGGCGGTCAGGACTGCGGCCTTGGCGATACGCGACATCTTGTGTCGGTCCTTTCGGTTCGTACAAGTTCCACCCGCGGCGGGTGGATCCTGAACAACGCGCCAACCTGCCGTCGGATACGGCGACACCGCCGAACGAGCGGTCGCGATCGGCGAAGTTACGCCGGATGGGCGGCGGCGCGCAGCCGCAGAGCCAGTTCGTGGGCCACCTGCGCGAGTTCCGCGGGCGCGGTCGCGGCCAGCGCGCACAGCACGTCCGCGGACGCCTCGGCGACCGCGCGCGGCACCGTCACCGGCGCCAGCGCGTCCAGCACCGAACGGGTACGCGCGGCGACCGGCGCGGGTTCGGCCGGCTGCGACACCGGCCCGGCCGAGACCGGCGCGCCGGCGCCCGTACCGCCGGCCGTGGCGGCGGGATCGCCTTCCGGCCCGGGACCGGGAATCAGGCTGCGCAGACCTCGGGGCACGGCGGGCACTGTCATTCCACGCAAGTTAGCCCAAGCGCCGCCCCGAGTTTCCCTCGCGGGCGCGATATTCGGCCATCGAAGGCGGATTCCCCCGGGGTTTCATCCTGGCGGGTGACGGCGCTGTCGGAATCGGCGGCTAACGTTCCCGCCAACCTGGTCACCGGCGCCGAGCGCCTTGTGCCGCTTGGCATTTGACGGGGTGTCACCGACATTCGCGAAGAGCTGTGGAGGGAACGATCGTGGGATGGATCCGGGCGGGCGACTATGAGGTCGCCGTGCAGGACGGCAAGGTGGTGTGCCGCAATGCCAAGGGGCGGCAACTGAAGTCGGTGCCCGGGAAACTCGTCGAGGACCCGGCCGTGGTGGGCCTGCGCCAGCTCGTCGAGTGGCTGGAGCGGCACGACCGTTCGTGCCTGGACGCGGTCGAGCGCTGGATGATCGGCTCGCTCCCGGTCCCGGTCGCGGTGTTGTCCCGGGTGTGGCCGGATCCGTCCTGGCAGCGGGTCCTGCGCGATCTGGTGGTCACCGCCGACGGCGCCGACGTGGCCGGATTCCTGCGCGGTGCGGACCCCGAGCGCGGCGTCGGCATCGTCGACCCCGACGGCGACACCGTCTACCTCGACGCGCGGACCGTGCGGATCCCGCACCCGGTGCTGCTGGAGGACCTGGAGGACCTGCGCGAGTTCGCCGTCGAACTGGGCGTCGAGCAGCGGGTGCAGCAGCTCTACCGCGAGGTGTGGCACCGACCCGCCGACCTGGACGGCACGCGCAGCGGCATCGAGGAGTTCTCCGGCGGGCGCTACGACCAGTTGCGCTTCCTGATCGGCCGGGCCACCCAACTGGGCTACCAGGTGCGCGGCGGCCAGGCCGTGTGCGCGGTGCTGGACGGAGACCGCGAGGTCGAGGCCCGGATGTGGCTGGGCGACTACGACGGCTACGAGTCGACCGAGACCGGCTCGGTCACCTGGACCGAGGGCGGCAGCACGCTGACCCTGGACCGGGTTCCGCCGGTGGCCTGGTCGGAAGGCATGCGCATGGGCGCCGCGCTGTACGCGGGCCGCACGATCGAGACCACGGAGGAAGCGGCATGAGCACCACCCCCGACCCGTCCCGCGTGCTGCTGGACGCCGGCGGCATCCTGCCCGCCGACACCCTGACCGGCGACGACATCGACACGCTCACGGTGCGCACCTACCTGCACCCCGCGTTCGAGGACCGCCCGATCGTCCGGCTGGTCCCGGCGACGCTGGGCGAGGCCGAGGACCTGGCGCTCGGCTTCCTGGGCCTGGCCCGCGAACAGGACGCGCCCGAGGTCGGCCAAGTCCGCCGCGAGGCGCTCGGCTTCCCGGCCTGGGCCCTGGTCAACGACCCGGCGAACGGCCACCACGCGCTGGCCCTGGTCCGCGACATCGAGCGGCTGGACCGGCAGGCCAAGGCCAAGCCCGGCGCGGCCAAGGACGGCTTCGACCAGCTCGCGACCCGACTGGGCCGGGCCGTACCGCACTTCCTGCCCACCTTCCACGAGCAGGCCGCGCGGATCTTCCTCAAGCACGACAACACGACCTACGCGTCCGCGTTCTTCGGCAAGGCCCGCGAGGCCGAGCGGGTGCACAACCTGCCGATCGAGGAGGAGCGGCTGCGCGCGGTCTTCCTGGAGTTCGCCTTCGCCGGCGCGCTGACCGCCAAGGCGCTCAAGGAACACGCCAAGGCACTGTCCGCGCGGCTGGGTCCGGTCGAGGCGTGGGCGCAGTTCCGCCAACTCGCGGTCGAGCGCTGCACCGCGGGCATGCCGCCGTACGCGGGCCTGGCCGAGGACGCCCGCGCGTTGATCCGCGCGGCCGGCGGCGACCACACCGCCGAGGAGCACGCGCTGCTGCGCGAACTGCTCGCCACACCCGCGATCGGCCGCGCGCCGCTGTCCTTCTGGAAGGTCAACCGCAAGCCGATCGCGGCCCTGGCCGCCGCCGAACCGGAGACCCGGGTCCGGCTGCTGGAGATCCTGCCCACCCCCGGCGGCTCGACCCCGGACGCCGAACTCGACGACCTGTGGCTCGACCTGCTCGCCGAAGCCGGAGTCCTGGACCTGCTGGTCGGCGGCGATCTGGTCGCCGGCGCCCGGGCCCAATGGGTCACCCGCTGGTCCACGCACCGGCAGCGCGGCTGGCGCCACAACGCGCGCAGCGAGCGCACCACGAAGCTGCTCGCCGAGATGGCCGACGCGCTGCGCGCCGAGGCGGTGCCGATCGACCTGTTCAGTGGCAACGGCTGGCGCTCCAGCGCGGACATCGACCTGCTCGACACGGCCCTGGCCGAGGGCATACCGCTGGCCGACCCGGACCCCAAGGGTTCGATCGACCTCGGCGAATGGTGGAACGACCAGGCACCGGGCCGCAGTGAACTGGCCCACGTCGCCGCCGACGAGCGCTACACCGCCCTGCTCCAGACCGCGATCGGCGGCCTCAAGGGCAACCACCACGCGGCCACCGCCGCGCACCCGGTGCTGCGCGGTGTGCTCGCCCGCTGGCTGACCGAGCAGGGCGCCCGGGTCACCTCGGCGGCCGGCCTGCCCACCGCCGATCGCGAGTTCAAGGTGTTGAACGAGTTCCGCGAGGTGGTCGAGGACGTCACCCCGGACCTGGTCGCCCGGATCCGCGCGTTCGACGCCGTCGCCCTGCTGACCACCACGCTGCGCGCCGGCGTGTACGACGAGCTGGGCTGGCCCGCGCTGGAGGAGGCCGTCGAACTCTTCGGCCGCAAGAGCGAGATCCGGGTCGACGAGGCGTGGCCCGCGCTGGTGCTCTCCTCCGACAAGCGCGCGATCGTGGTCGGCCCCGAGGGCATCCTGCTCGACCACGAGCCGCGGCTGCCCAAGGAGCGCACCTCGTGGCAGCGCCCCGCGTTCCGCTACGTCGACGGACAACTCCTGGTCGCCTGGTACAACAAGGACTACGACTGGGAGGCGTACTGGTCCGGGCGCCCGACCGAGACCTTCCCGCTCACCGGCGAGAGCCCCAACGGCGGCTCGGACACCAATCCGATGCTCTCCCTGGCACTGCCCGACGGCGGTCGCACCACCGGCGGCCGGCCGCTGTACGCCGGCGACACCAAGCTGCCGCCGCGCCGAGGCGTGCTCACCGACGGCACCACGCACTGGTCGCTCGACTACGACCGCAGCGACCGCAAGTGGACCGAGTACGACCCGGCCACCGGCATCCACGGCCGGGCCTCGCTGCCCGCCCCGTTCGCCGCCGCGGTCGCCGACGGCGGCGCGCTGGTGGCCGACCGATGCGAACTGCTGCCGCTGCTGCCCGGGCTGGAGAACACTCCGCTGGGCACCGACGGCACCCTGCTCGGCCGCTGGGTCCGCGTCGACGGCGACACGATCACCGCCGGCTCCGTGGACGGACGCACCGTCGCCGCGCCCGTGCGCAACCGGCGGCACTGGGACAACACGCCGCAGGAGGTGCCGATCGGCGCGCTGCGCCTGCCCGGCGGCGCGGCCCCGACAGCGGTCGTCGAGAGCGGCGGCAACGTGACGCTGTGGGCCGGTGACGTGCTGCTCGGCCAGTGCGGCCAACGGGGCGGCATCGGCGACCTGGCTCTGGGCAGCCGGATCGTCCCGCAGCCGGCGTTCTGGCACGCACTGCGCCCGCGCGACGAGGCCGGCTCGCTGGCCCTGCGCGCGCTCACCCCCGAGCGGGCCGCCGAGTTGGTCACCGAGGTGCACGCGGACCATGAGCGGGCGATGGCCGAGTACACGATCGCCAAGAAGTCCGAGGACAAGAACAAGCCGAGCCGGCCCGACGCGGTGCGGATCGCGCCGGTGCGCCGACTGCTGCCCGAGATCGGCCACGCCGGCCTCGTGCGCTGCGTCGCCGGGCTGGCCGCGGACACCTCCCGACTCGCCCGCAAACTCCGCGACTTCGGCAAGGTCACCGTCAAGGAGCGCAAGGCCCGCGTAGTGCCCACCGGCCCCGCGCACGGCCAGGACGCCGAACTGCGCCCGGCGCTCGCCGGGATCGCGCGCAACGGCCGATACGGCTACCACGGCACGGGCCCGGCCGCGTGGACCACGCTGAACCACATCACCGCCGTGGCCGAGGTGCTGGCCCGCACCGACGGCCCGGCCGAGTGGACCACCGAGACCGACCGGCTCGCCGAACCGCACATGTCCTGGCACGACCTGCTCGACCATCGCGCCGCGATGCTCGCCCGCGCGCTGTCCCCGTTCACCTCCCAGGAGCACCGCGCGTCGCTGCTCGTGGCACTGGAGGCGCTCGCCGCCGGCCCGCTGGGCACGCCCGACGGGACGCTGCGCTCGGTCACCCTGTGTGAGCCCAGCCGCAAGAAGGGCGAGGACAACAAGCGCCGGGGCCGGGTGATCCGCCGCGGCGACCGCACCATCGTGATCCTGGACAGCCAGTACACCTACGGCAACGACAAGGAGCACTGGATCGCGCTCGACCACGACCCCTCGGGGACGTTCGCGGCGATCGACGGCTTCACCACCCACGAGGAACACCGCTACGTCGAGCCGATGTCCCCGGAGCGGGTCGCCGCCGTGGTGCGCGGGATCCGCGAACACGGTCCGGTGACCTGGCGGCCGGAGGCGGTCACCGCTCTGATGGAGGGCACCGGCCTGGGCCGGGCCGAGGCGAGCCTGTTGCTGACCGGACTGACCGCCGACGACCTGGACAAGGACCAGCGGGCCCTGCTCCGGCTCAAGGTGGCCGAGATCGACAGCGCCCGCTCGCAGTTGGACCGGCTGGAGAGCACCGAGCGGGCCGGCGTGCTGGGCGCGCTGATTCCCGAACGCCCGGAGGACATCCACACCCTGTGGACCACGGGTTGCGACATCGAGGCCGGCTGCCGCGCCTGGAACACCGCGTTCGGCCGGGTGCTCCGGTTGCCCGAGGACGTCGCGGCGGACGTCCGGGGCCTGTCCGCCGCCTCGTTCGAGAGCGTGCTCACCCCGGAATCGTGCAAGTGGATCACCGGCACCTCCACCCACACGGTGGACAAGGACGGCCGCCTGCGCGCCTCCGACGGTGAAGCGGTGCCCAGCGGCCACGGCCTGAACGCCACGGTGACCGCGCTCGCCTGGCTCGCCTACCGGCTGCCCTACGGCGACCCGCTGCGCGCGCACCTGCCGCACGTGCTCGGCCTGCTGCGCACCCGACTGGCCGACCCGGGCCTGGTGTTCGACCTGGACATCGAGTACGCGGAGCGCGGCCCCACCGCGGCCCTGCTGCGCGAGGCGGTCGGACTGCCCGCCACCGGCGGCGCCGACCCGGACGGCGTGCTCCGGCTCGAGGACCGCTTCTGGCTGCGGCCCTGGTACGGCGAGAGCGAGTTCGCCGAGGTCCGACCCGCCGGCTTCACCGGTGCCGACGACCCGTGGTTCGACCGGCTGATCGCCCTCCGGGGCAGCAACGACTCGACCAACTTCAAGTCCTTCCGCCGGATCCTGGACCCGGCCTTCGAGGAACTGCTGCGCGCCGACGGCCCGCCCGGCATCCAGCAGGACCCGGCGTACGCGGTGCCCGACCTGCTCGCCGAGGTGGCCAAGACGCACGGCATCGGCGAGGACGCGGCGGTCCTGTACCTGCAACTGCTCGCCCTGCCCGACCCCACCGACCGGCACGTCGCCCGCTGGACCGGCTGGAAGCCCGCGCGCCTGAAGAAGGCGCGCACCGAACTCGCGGGCACCGACCTGGTGATCGAGGCCAAGCGCTCGCGCGCCGGCCGCACGCTGTTCCTGCCCGGCGGCTGGAGCGCGCTCAAGACCCCCGCACTGCCCGTGGAGACCTGGAAGGAAGGGCTGTACGCGCAGCCCACCCACACCACGATCGTGCCCGAATGCCCGGTGCCCGAACTGTTCCACCGGGCCTGGCGGCGGGTGCGGGACGGCGATGCGCCAGGCTTCGAACAACTCGTCACCCGCACCACCCGGAAGGGCCGCCGCTGATGGCAACCGCAACCGAACCCGCCGCGAGCGGGCGCCAGGTACAACCCCCCGAGGACCTGTACGCGAGCGAACTCGCCTTCCTGGCCGCCTACGACCGCGGCCCGCGCCCGCCGGCCTGGCGGCTGACCCCGCGCGCCGTGGTCACCTTCGTGATGGGCAGCGGCGACGAACTCAAGCTGCGCGAACCGGTCGAGGGCCTGCCGCGCACCCTGACCATCGGCGCCAAGTTCGTCGGCGAACGCGCCCTCGTCGAGCGCTGCGTGGTCACCCTCGCCGGCGAACGCGGCCTGCTCCTGGTCGGCGAGCCCGGCACCGCGAAGTCGATGTTGTCCGAACTGCTGGCCGCCGCCGTGTGCGGCACCAGCGGGCTCACCGTGCAGGGCACCGCGGGCACCACCGAGGACCAGCTCAAGTACGGCTGGAACTACGCGCTGTTGCTCGCCCAGGGCCCCAGCCGGGGCGCCCTGGTGCCCTCGCCGGTGCTCACCGCGATGACCACCGGCGGGGTGGCCCGGATCGAAGAGGTCACCCGCTGCCTGCCCGAGGTGCAGGACGCGCTGGTGTCGCTGCTGTCCGAGCGCCGGATCGCGGTGCCCGAACTCGCGGGCGGCGCCGACGCGCAGGTACACGCCGCGCCCGGCTTCACCCTGATCGCCACCGCGAACCTGCGCGACCGGGGCGTCTCGGAGATGTCCGCCGCGCTCAAGCGCCGGTTCAACTTCGAGACCGTCGGCCCGATCGGCGACCACGACGCGGAGATCGCGCTGGTCCGCCGCCAGGCCAAGGCCGCGGTGGAGCGCACCGGGACCGCCTACGCCGTCGACGACACGGTCCTGGAGGTACTGGTGACCGCGTTCCGCGACCTGCGCACCGGCCGCTCCGCCGAGGGCTGGGAGATCGAACGCCCCTCCACCGTGCTGAGCACCGCCGAGGCGGTCTCGGTGGCCTCCTCCCTCGCGCTGGCCGCGGCCTACTTCCCGGGCGACCGGGACGTGTTGAGCCTGCTCCCGGGACACCTGCTCGGCGTCGCGAAGAAGGACGACCCGGCGGACGCCGCCCGGCTCCTGTCCTACTGGGACGCGGCGGTGCGCCGCCGCGCGGAACACGGCTCGGCCACCTGGCGCACCCTGTGGGACCTGCGCGGAGTCCTGGAGGGCTGACGAGGTGTCGACCACACGTACGGACGGGCCCATCGACGAGGCCCGTCCCGCCGCCGAGCGCCTGGCCGCGTCCCGGCAGCCCTATCTGATCGGCGTGCGCCACCACGCCCCCTCGCTCGCCGCCGCCGTCCCGGCCCTGCTGGACGCGGCCCGCCCCGAGGTGCTGCTCGTCGAACTGCCGCACGAGGCCGCGCCCTGGCTGGAGTGGCTCGCGCACGAGCACACCCGGGCGCCGATCGCGCTGGCCGGGACCGGCCCGAACGGGCTCGGCTTCTACCCGTTCGCCGACTTCTCGCCGGAGCTGGCCGCACTGCGCTGGGCCGCCCGCAACGGCGTGCCGGCGATCCCCTGCGACCTCCCGCTGGGGCACCCCGGATGGGACCGCACCGACCACGTGCCCGCGGACGCCGGCGACGGCGACGGCTCGGTACACGGCGGCGCGGTACACGGCGCGGGGACACTGCACGCCGCGCTGCGCGACCGGCTCACCGGTCGCGCCGGCGACGACCTGTGGGACCGGCTGGTCGAGGCCACCGCACCCGGCTCGCCCGCCGAGGCGATCCGCCGGGCGGCGCTCACCGTCGGCTGGGCACTGCGCCGCGACGCGGGCACCGTGGACCCGGTGGACCTGCGCCGCGAGGCGTGGATGCGCGCCACCGTGCGCGAGGCGACCGCCGGCGGCGCGCGCGCCGCGGTGGTGCTCGGCGCGTTCCACGCGCCGGCCCTGCTCGACGAGGACGCCCTGCTCCACGAGGACACCGCCGCGCCCGGCGCCGAGATCGCCGACGTCACGATGTCGCTGATCCCGTACACCTACCCGCTCCTGGACGCGCGCTCCGGCTACCCGGCCGGCATCCGCGACCCGGAGTGGCAGCAGAGTGTGCTGGAATCCGGCGGCGATCCGGGCGCGCTGCACGAGGCGCTGATCGCGGCGGCCGTCCGGATCTGCGCCGAACTGCGCCGCCAGGGCCACCCCAGCGGGCCGGCCGACGCCCGCGAGATCGTCCGGCTCGCGGGCGACCTGGCCAACCTGCGCGGCCTGCCCGCGGCGGGCCGCGGCGAACTGCTCGAGGCGGTGCAGACGGTGCTCACCCACGGCGAGCCGCTGGGCCGGGGCCGCTCGGTGGCCCGTGCGCTCGAACACGTCCTGGTCGGCACCCGGGCCGGGCGCCCCGCGCCGGCCGCGCCACGCAGCGGCCTGGGCCCCGAGGTCGAACGCCGGATCGCCGAACTCGGCCTGCCCGGCCCCGCCGACCCGGCCGAACGCGACCTGCGCCTGGACCCGTTGCGCAGCGACCTTGACCGGCGCCGCGAACTGCTCCTGCAACAACTGACGACCTGTCGGATCCCGTACGCCGAACCGGTCGCGGTGGTCGGCGCGGGCGGCGCGGACGCGGTCACCACCCGCTGGCGGGTGCGCTGGACACCGTCCGCCGCGGCCCTGCTGGACGCGGCCGGCATGCGCGGCGTGACCCCCGAACAGGCGGCCGAGGGCACCCTGCGCGCACGGCACCGGACCGAACTCGACGAGGGCGGCCCCACCGCCGAACAGATCCTCACCGGGCTCGAACGCGCGGCCGCGTGCGGCCTGAGCGAACTCACCGCGACCCGGCTGACCGAAACCGCCGACACCCTCCCCGGCATCGCCACCCTCCCGAACCTGCTCACCGCGCTGACCCTGACCGACCGCATCCACGCGGGCCACCTGGGCGTCGCACCGGCGCCCGAGGCCGCACCCGCGTCCGAGCCCGAGGCCGCCTCCGGGTCCGAGCCGGGCAACGACGCGCCGGACGCCGACCCGACGACGTTCGACCCGAAGGCGTTCGACCCGAAGGCGCTCGACCCGAAGCCCGGCGCCGTCCCCGGTGGGGCTCCCGAGATCACCCGGACCCTGCTCACCGCCGCCGTCCGCCACCTCGACGGCGTGGACGGATCCGACGATCCCGCCGACGCGCGAGCCCTGGCCGATCTGGCCGGGCGCGCCGACGCGTTCGGCGGACTGCGGCTGTCCACCGGACTGGCCCGGCTGGCCGCCGACGGTTCGCCGCTGATCTCCGCCGCCGCCGGCGCGATCCGGGTCCTGCTCGGGCACGAGGACGCGGCCGTCCTCGGCGACCGGATCGGCTCCTGGATCGACACCGCGACCACCCCGGCGGCCCGCGCCGACCTGACCCGCCGACTCACCGGCCTGCTCACCGCGGCCGGCCCGCTGCTGCAAACCGGCGGCCCGGTGCTGTCGGCGCTCTTGGACCGCGTCGACACCCTCGCCGACCGCCCGTTCCTGGAGCGCCTCCCGGCGCTGCGCGGCGGCTTCGACACGCTCAGCCCCGCGGCCCGCGACCGGGTACTGGACGCGGTGGCCGACCACCTGGGCGACCGGGTCGACACCGACACCGACCCGATCGAACTGGCCCGCTGGACCGGCGCCGACCTGGCCGCCCGCGAAGCCCTCACCCGACGCGGCCTGCTACCCCCGCCCGAACCCACCGCCGGCGCGCCGCGAGGCGGGATCGGCTCACCCGACGCGGTGACACCGCGGCCTTCGAGTTCCGCGCAACGGACGGGCGGGTGGGCACAATTCCCGGCCGACCGAACCGCGACCCCGCCACCCGCCCACGACCTCCCGAGCTCTCAGCGCTGGAAGCTCATCCTCGGCCGCCGGTCCGACCGCCTCCCGGGCAGCGCCGCCCGGATGGCCACCGCGCTCGACGAGCTCTACGGCACCGGCCGAGGCGAAGGCGCCCGAGGCGACCTCGGCGACGGCGATCGCGGCGGCCGGGAAGCCCCCTACCCGGGCGTGCGGGAATGGTCCGAGGAACTGATCGCCCTGTTCGGCCCCGCCGTCCGCGAGGAGGTGTTGGCCGCCGCCGCGGCGGCCGGGCGCACCGACGTCCTCACCCACCTCGACCCGGCCGCGGCCCGCCCCTCCGTGGACCTGCTCAAGACCGTCCTGGCCCACGCAGGCGGCCTCCCCGAGGGCAAACTCGCGCTGCTGCGCCCGCTGATCGCCCGGATCGTCGCCGAGCTAACCCGCGAACTCGCCACCCGCCTGCGCCCCGCCCTGACCGGCATCACCACACCCCGCCCGACCCGCCGCCCCGGCGGCGCGCTCGACCTGCCGCGCACCCTCCGCGCCAACCTCACCACCGCCCGCCGCGACACGGAGGGCACCGTGGTCGTGGTCCCGGAGCGGCCGATCTTCAAGACCCGCGCGAGCCGCAGCAACGACTGGCGGCTGATCCTGGTCGTCGACGTGTCCGGCTCGATGGAGGCGTCCACCATCTGGTCCGCGCTCACCGCGTCGATCCTGGCCGGCGTGCCGTCGCTGAGCACGCACTTCCTGGCCTTCTCCACCGAGGTGATCGACCTCACCGAACATGTGCACGACCCGCTCGGCCTGCTCCTGGAGGTGAACGTCGGCGGCGGCACGCACATCGCCGCCGGCCTGCGGGCCGCCCGCGAACTGGTCACCGTGCCCTCGCGCACGCTGATCACCGTGATCAGCGACTTCGAGGAGGGCTACCCGCTGGGCGGCCTGCTCGGCGAGGTGCGCGCGCTGGCCTCCTCCGGCTGCCACATCCTCGGCTGCGCGAGCCTGGACGACGCGGGCCGCCCGCGCTACTCCACCGCCGTCGCCGGCGGCCTCGTCGCCGCCGGCATGCCGGTCGCCGCCCTGAGCCCCACCGAACTGGCCCGCTGGGTCGGAGAGAAGGTCCGATGAGCACGCAGGGCCTGCCACCCGTCGCGCCGGACGTCACCGCCGACATCGTCGAGGCGCTCACCCCGCGCCTGCGCAAACGCCTGGACGCCGCGATCGGCAAACTCGCCGCGTGTGCGGTCGAACGCGACGGCGACACCGTGCGGATCACCGTCGGCGACGACGCCGAACTGACCCTGTACATCCCGACCGGGGCGGTCACCACCACCGCCGACCTGCGCTGCTCGTGCCTGCTCGCACCGGCCTGCGTACACCGCGCCGCAGCCGCCGCCTCGGCCCCGGTCGCCGAGGACACACCCGGCGCACCCGCCGGCTCCGAGACCGCGGACCCGGCCGGGACCGCGGCGCCGACCGAGGCGGCCGGCCCCGCCGACGCCGAATCCATCGGCGCCGAACCCGTCGGCCCCACCGCCGCCGAACGCGCCGCCGCCGACGCGCTGTGGACCGCCGGCGCCGCGATCGTGGACGCCGGCCTGGACAGCGCCGGCGCGGTGCTCCAGGCCGGCCTGCTGCGCGCCGCGCACACCGCACGCCTGGCCGGACTGCACCGGGCGTCCGCCGCCGCCGTCGCGGTGGCCACCGGGCTGCGCGGCGCCCGCGCCGACGACCCCGCGTACCGGCTCGCCGACCTGGTCGCCGCGCTGCGCGAACTGCTCGACGTCGCCCACGCGTTGCGGACCTCCACGGATGCGGCCGGGCAGCCGCTCGAGGCGCTGCGCGGCACCTCCCGCCGGGCCTACGCCGCGGCCGGTTCGCTGCGCCTGTACGGCCTGTTCACCGAACCGGTGCTGACCGCACGCGGCTTCGCGGGCGCGGTGACCACCACCGTGGACTCCACCGGCACGCTGCGCACGATCGGCGACGTCGCACCCGGCGGCGCCGAACGCGCGGTCGGCGCCGCGACCCGCGCGATCCGGGTCGGCGACACCTCCATCGACCCGGTCGCGCTCACCCGAGCGGGCCTGGTCGTCTCCGGCGCCACCGCTTCCGCGGGCGGCCGGCTGGGCGCCGGCCAGGGCGTGCGCGCGGCGCGGGCGAGCGGCGCGGCCTGGACCGAGGAGCCCCTGCGCGGCCTGTGGGAGGTCCCGCCGGCCGCCCAGGTCGACCGCGTGGTGGGTCATCGCGACCTGCCTCCCGACGACCGTCCCGCCGGCGCCGATCTGCTCTTCCTCGACGTCACCGTGCTCGGCACCACTCCCGGCGCCCGGGACCGGGTGCACGCCGCGTGCGACGAACTGGACGTGCACCTGCTGGTCGCGCACGCCGACCCCGCCTTCGCCTACCGGGACAACCTGCGCCTGCTGGCGACCTGCCCCGGCCTGCGGCTGCGGCTGATCGGTCGGCTCGAACCCGGCGCCGACCGCGCGGTCCGGGTGCTGGCGATCGGCGTCCCGCCGGGGGAGGGGCCCACCCTGCGGCTGACCGAGGAGCGGTTGGGCCGCATCGACCTGGGCCTGGACCGGCTGCACCGTGCCGACCTCCCCACCGCGGCGCCGGTCGGGACCCCGACCGGCGGGGCCGAGGAACCGCCGCCCGCCCCGCTGTACCTGATGCACCGTCACGTCGAACGCGCGATCAGCGGCGGCCGGCCGGTGCTCGCCCTGGCCGGCTCCACCGCCGGCGACACCGCCCGACTGCGCCGGGTCGGACTGACCACGGGGGCGGATCTGGTCGAGCGCCTCACGCACGTCGCGGCGGGCCGCGAACGGGATGTTTTCGGGCGTCTTCGCGCGGGCGACAACGACCTTTTGTCCGCTGCGTGGCTGGCCGCCGCCGTGTACGCGCAAACCGTCGAAGGGGCTCTGACCAGGGCTGTTTGGTCCACGGAGTAGTCGGGCCGGGGGCGTTGCGCCAATCGATTTCCGATCGGTGACGGGCAGCGTGTATGGTTTTCCTGCTCGCCCCAATAGCTCAGTCGGTAGAGCGTCTCCATGGTAAGGAGAAGGTCTACGGTTCGATTCCGTATTGGGGCTCAGACGATGGGATCCCCGCCTGGGAACAGGCGGGGGCCTCGTTGAGGCGGCGTAGCTCAGACGGTAGAGCAAGCGGCTCATAATCGCTGTGTCACCGGTTCAAGTCCGGTCGCCGCTACCAAGCGAGCCGATTCGGGGGAGACTCCGCATCGGCTGCTTTTGCTGTATTCACCCCTGACCGCAAGGAAGGCACTCCAGTGGCTGCCACCGACGTCCGCCCGAAGATCACGCTGGCCTGCGTGGAGTGCAAGGAGCGGAACTACATCACCAAGAAGAACCGGCGTAACGACCCGGACCGTCTTGAGATGAAGAAGCACTGCCCCCGCTGCAACGCGCACACCGCGCACCGCGAAACCCGCTAGGCGGTTCGCACCACGACACCGACGAGGCCACTCCCCGCAAGGGGGGTGGCCTCGTTGTCGTATTCTCCGCAACGTCGCCGGCACCGGCCCGCCTCCGCCGGCCCGCGACCCGCCGGCCCGCCCATCCATCCGCCCGCCCATCCATCAGGGAGACCCGCTTCATGCCGCTGGACGCGAAGTTCATCGGACGGACGTATCCGCCCACCGAGCCGTACGAGGTGGGCCGGGAGAAGATCCGCGAGTTCGCCGCCGCGATCGGTGACCCCGATCCCGCGTACAACGACCCCGCGGCGGCCAAGGCGCTTGGCCACCCGGACGTGATCGCGCCGCCGACGTTCGCGATCGTGGTCACGATGCGCGCGGCCGACCAGGTGGTGCACGACCCCGAACTGGGCCTGGACTACTCGCGCGTCGTGCACGGCGACCAGAAGTTCACCTACACGCGGCCGGTTCGCGCGGGCGACCGACTGACCGTGGTGACCACCGTGGACAACATCAGGTCCCTCGCGGGCAACGACATCCTCACCACGCGCGCCGAGGTGACCACGGTGGAGGGCGAGCACATCGTCACCGCGCTCTCGTCCCTGGTGGCCCGGGCCGCCGATTCGGAGGCCTGACCATGACCGCCAAGATCTCCTTCGACGACGTCGCGGTCGGCACCGAACTGCCCGCGCGCAGCTTCCCGGTCACCCGCGAGACCCTGGTCCGCTACGCGGGCGCCTCCGGCGACTTCAACCCGATCCACTGGAACGGCCGCTTCGCCGGCGAGGTCGGCCTGCCCGACGTCATCGCGCACGGGATGTTCACCATGGCCGAGGCCGCGCGCGTGGTCACCGACTGGCTCGGCGACCCGGGCGCGCTGATCGAGTTCGGTGTGCGCTTCACCAAGCCGGTCGTGGTCCCCGACACCGTCGACGGCGCGACCATCGAGGTCAGCGGCAAGGTCGCGGTGCTCCTGGACGACCGGCGGGCCCGGGTGGACCTGCTGGTCACCGCCGCCGGCGCCAAGGTCCTGGGCGTGCCCAGGGCCATCGTGCAGCTCGCCTGAGTACCGCCCCGGTCGGGTGATGCGAGAATCCAACGGTGCAGCCTGAAACCGACGCGCCTCTCGCCTCCCTGACCACCCTCCGCCTCGGCGGTCCGGCCCGTCGGCTCCACACGGCCACGACCACCGACGCGGTACTGGCGACCGTGCGCGCCGCCGACGAGCAGGGCATCCCGTTGCTCGTGCTCGGCGGCGGCAGCAACCTGGTCGTCGGCGACGACGGCTTCGCGGGCGACGTGCTGCGGATCGCCACCACCGGACTCCGTGTCGACGGCACCGATGTGAGCGTCGAGGCCGGCGTGCCGTGGGACGACGTGGTCACCGCCGCCGTCGCAGCCGGCCTGTCCGGCATCGAATGCCTCGCGGGCATCCCGGGCAGCGCCGGCGCGACCCCGGTGCAGAACGTCGGCGCGTACGGCCAGGAGGTCGCCGAGACGATCGCCTCGGTCGAGGTCTACGACCGCACCGAACGCGCCCCGCGCACGCTGACCCCCGCCGAGTGCCTCTTCACCTACCGGCACAGCGTGTTCAAGGGCGACGACCGCTACGTGGTACTGCGGGTGCGCTTTCGACTGCGCGACGACGCGGGCCGCTCGGCGCCGATCCGGTACGCCGAACTGGCCCGCACGCTCGGCGTCGAGCCCGGCGAGCGGGTCCCGGTCGAGGCGGCCCGCGCCGCGGTGCTCGGCCTGCGGCGCGGCAAGGGCATGGTGCTGGACCCGGCCGACCACGACACCTGGAGCGCGGGTTCGTTCTTCACCAACCCGATCCTGACCCACGACGCCTTCGCCGACCTGACCGCGCGGGCCGCGCGACACCTGGGCCCCGACGTCGCCCCGCCGCGCTACCCGTCCGGCACCGACCACGTCAAGACCTCCGCGGCCTGGCTGATCGAACGCGCCGGCTTCCCCAAGGGCTACGGGCGGGGCCGGGCGCGGATCTCCACCAAGCACACCCTGGCCCTGACCAACCGGGGCCAGGCCAGCACCGAGGACCTGCTCACCCTGGCCCGCGAGGTCCGGGACGGCGTGCACGCGACCTTCGGCGTCACCCTGATCAACGAACCGGTCCTGATCAACGCCAAGCTCTGACCGCTCCGGCCGCCCGAAGCCCGCGCCCCCGCCGGCTCACCCGACCGGCGGCCGGGCCGGAACCAGGTCCGGCGCCTGAGCCGGCGCGGCGCCCGGCGCCGCCAGCCACCCGTCCACCCCGTCCAGCAACGCCCGCTGCACCTGCGCCGGTGCCACCGACCCGAGGATCGACTGCCGGGCCAGCTCGGCCAACTCCGGGTCGGTGAACCCGTGTTCGTCCCTGGCCAGCTCGTACTGAGCGGCCAACCGGGACCCGAACAACAACGGATCGTCGGCGCCCAGCGCGATCGGCACCCCCGCCTCGAACAGCCTCCGCAGCGGCACGTCCGAGACCTTGTCGTAGACGCCGAGCGCGACGTTGGAGGCCGGGCACACCTCGCACACGATCCGCCGCCGCGCCAGCAGGGCCATCAGCTCGGGATCCTCCACCACCCGGATCCCGTGCCCGAGCCGGCGCGCGCCCAACACGTCCACGCATTCGCGGATGCTGCGCGGCCCGTCCAGTTCGCCACCGTGCGGGTTCGCGAACAACCCGGCGTGCCGGGCGATCTCGAAGGCCCGCTCGAACGCGGGCGCGCGGCCCCGCCGCTCGTCGTTGGACAACCCGAACCCGACCACGCCGCGATCGGTGTACTGCGCGGCGAGCCGGGCCAGCGTGCGCGCCTCCAGTTGGTGCTTGGTGCGATTGGCCGCGATCACCACGGCGATCCCGATCCCGGTCGCCGCGCGGGCGGCCTCCACCGCGTCCAGCACGATCTCCACCGCAGGCGTCAGTCCGCCCAGACGGGGCGCGTACGAGGTCGGATCCACCTGGATCTCCAACCAGCCCGACCCCTCGGCCCGGTCGTCCTCGGCCGCCTCGCGGACCAGCCGATGCATGTCGTCCGGGGTCCGCACACACGAGCGCGCGATGTCGTACAGCCGCTGAAAGCGGAACCAGCCCCGCTCGTCGGTGGCCCGCAATCGTGGTGGTCGACCCGAGGTCAGCGAGTCGGGCAGCCGCACTCCGTGCAGATCCGCCAGTTCCAACAGGGTTTCCGACCGCATGGATCCCGTGAAGTGCAGGTGGAGATGAGCCTTCGGGAGGGTGCGGACATCGCGTGCGGGACGATCCATCCACAGATCATGGACCACCGGTCCCGCCCACGTGAGGGGTACCGCGGATGATCCCCCTGAAGGAGAGCGGAAACTTCGGAGGCCGGCGCGTGAACGCCCCCGCGTCCGCCCGCGTCCGGGACCGACGCGAAAGGGCCGCCGCCCGGTCTCCCGCGCGACGGCCCCGCGGTGGGCGAACGCCTACTCGGCCTCGCCCGGCAGCCGCGCGATCCGCCCGACGCCCTCGACCAGGTCGTGGTCGCCGAGCGCGTAGGACAACCGCAGGTAGCCCGGGGTGCCGAAGGCCTCGCCCGGCACCACGGCCACCTCGACCTCGTCCAGGATCAGGTTCGCCAACTCGGCCGAGCTGTTCGGGCGGGCGCCGCGGATCCTTCGGCCCAGCACCCCCTTGACCGACGGATACACGTGGAAGGCGCCCTTGGGCTCGGGGCACTCGACGCCCGGGATCTCGTTCAGCATCCGCACGATCGTGCGCCGGCGGCGGTCGAAGGCCACCTTCCCGCCCAGCGCCCGATCGCCTCGGTCCGCGCCCGCGAGTACACCGCGCCGGTCGGGTTCGACGGCGACACGAACACCAGCACCTTGGTGCGCTCGGTGCGCGCCGCCTCCAACTGCTCGACGGACACCGGATAGCCGGTGGTCTCGTCGGCGACCACGTCCACCGGGACCCCGCCCGCGAGCTTGATCGACTCCGGGTAGGTGGTCCAGTACGGCGCCGGCACCAGCACCTCGTCGCCCGGGTCCAGGAGGGCGGCGAACGCCTCGTGGATGGCCTGCTTGCCGCCGTTGGTGACGAGCACCCGGTCCGGCTCCACCGCCAGGCCCGAGTCGCGCAGCGTCTTGGCCACGATCGCGGCCTTCGGCTCCGGCAGCCCGCCGGCCGGGGTGTACTGGTGGAACCCGGGCTCGCGGCACGCCGGGACCGCCGCGTCCACGATGTAGTCGGGTGTCGGGAAGTCCGGCTCGCCGGCGCCGAAGCCGACCACGGGGCGACCGGCGGCCTTGAGCGCCTTGGCCTTGGCGTCGACCGCGAGCGTCGCGGACTCGGCGATGGCGCCGACGAGGGCGGAGATCCGACGCCTGGACGCGGGCACGGACGCGGAACCGGAGGTGGGCGCCGTCATGCCCGGCATGGTGCCATTCCCCTCCCACCGGGGGCACACGGAAAACGGGCCGGGGGGCGCCCGACGGCCGGCCCGCACGGCACGGGTTCGACCTGACGCACTCGACCCCGTACACTCGACGCTTGGCGGTCCCAACCTGCGTGCTGCCGCGCCCGAAAATTTCGTGTTCTCGGGTCGGCGACTCCGCTAGGTTGATGACCACGTGAAGGGCACTAGCTCAATTGGCAGAGCACCGGTCTCCAAAACCGGGGGTTGGGGGTTCAAGTCCCTCGTGCCCTGCGATGTGCGACCGCGATCGATCCCCGGATCGATCGTGACTCGTACGCAGTCAGCGCAAACTGTCGGCGCCGACAACCCCGTCGGTGATCCACGGTCGGACCGGATCAGGTGAGGACGAGTTGACGGAGGCCCACGGCTCCACGGCTACGCCTGAGCACAGCAGCTCTGATGGCCGCGGCTCCGACGACGAGCCCCCCGGCGGTCGCCGGGCGAATCGCCCGAAGGGCTCTTCGGGCAAGCCGGAGCAGAAGAAGAAAAACCTGTTCGCGCGGGCGGCTCTCTTCTACCGGCAAATCATCGCCGAGCTGCGCAAGGTCGTTTGGCCGACCCGCAACGAGCTGAGCACGTACACCACGGTGGTCATCGTGTTCTGTCTGATGATCATCGGCATCGTCTACGGACTCGACCTCGGCTTCGCGAAGGCAGCGCTCGCCATCTTCGGCTGAGCCCCATCCTTGCGCAGCGCGCCTGCAACGACCGTTCGACCCCCAGCCAGGAAGAAGCACCCAACGTGTCTGACCCGAACCTGTCCGCCGACAACTCCGCCGACGAGACGGCGGCCCTGTCGGAGCAGGCGGAGGCCGCTGCTCTCGAGGACGCCCTCGAGGACGCGGCCGAGGCCCCGGCCGTCTCCACCGATGACGACGTGGAAGACGCCGAGGCCACCGAGGACGACGCCGAGGGCGCGGACGACGAAGAGTTCGAGGACGACGGCGAGGCCGCCGAGGCCGAGGACGACGACGCCGAGCTCGAGGACGCCCCCGAGGGCGACCCGGTCGAGGACTTCAAGGAAGCGCTCCGCCGCGCCCCGGGCGAGTGGTACGTCATCCACTCGTACGCCGGCTACGAGAACCGCGTGAAGGCCAACCTCGAGTCCCGCACCACCTCGCTCAACATGGAGGACTACATCTTCCAGGTCGAGGTGCCGCAGGAAGAGGTCGTCGAGATCAAGAACGGCCAGCGCAAGACCGTCAAGCGCAACAAGTTCCCCGGCTACGTGCTGGTCCGGATGGACCTGACGAACGAGTCGTGGGGCGCCGTCCGGAACACCCCCGGTGTCACCGGCTTCGTCGGCAACGCGCACGAGCCCTTCCCGCTCACCCTCGACGAGGTCGTCAAGATCCTCGCCCCCGAGGAGGAGAAGGCGACCGGCGGCGGCAGCGGTGCCAAGAGCACGACCGAGGTCAAGGTGCTCGACTTCGAGGTCGGCGACTCGGTCACCGTCATCGACGGTCCCTTCGCGACGCTGCAGGCGACGATCAACGAGATCAACGCCGATTCGCAGAAGGTCAAGGGCCTGGTGGAGATCTTCGGGCGCGAGACGCCGGTCGAGCTCTCGTTCAACCAGATCCAGAAGAACTGATACTTCCCCCAGGTGGGACCCCGTTTCGCCGGGGTCGCATCCGGGTGGTGGACAAGGCGCCCTCACAACGGTGGTTATCGTTGAGGGGGCGCCGCACCGCGTGGCGGGCCCGAACACGTCCGCGCTCCGCGTGGTGATCGGGACGTACATCTCGTCGAAGGACCCGGAAAAAATGCCTCCCAAGAAGAAGAAGCTGTCAGCGATCATCAAGCTGCAGATCAAGGCCGGCGCAGCCACGCCGGCCCCGCCGGTCGGCCCCGCGCTGGGTCAGCACGGCGTCAACATCATGGAGTTCTGCAAGGCCTACAACGCGGCGACCGAGTCGCAGCGTGGCGACATCGTCCCGGTGGAGATCTCGGTCTACGAAGACCGCTCCTTCACCTTCGTGACGAAGACGCCGCCGGCCGCGCGCCTGATCCTCAAGGCCGCCGGTGTCGAGAAGGGCTCGGGCGAGCCGCACAAGACCAAGGTCGCCAAGGTCACCCGCGAGCAGATCCGCGGCATCGCGCAGACCAAGATGGCCGACCTGAACGCCAACGACATCGACGCCGCCGAGAAGATCATCTCCGGCACCGCGCGTTCGATGGGCATCACGGTCGAGGGCTGATCGAGCCCCGCAGTCAGGCAGTACCGGAACCGACGCGAGGACGTGTGCGACAGCCCACGACCTTGCGGAGTGGAAGGGTCCGCGCGACCCGCTCCCACCACAACTCCTTTCAGAATTCCAGGAGCTTTCAGTGAAGCGCAGCAAGTCCTACCGCGAGGCCGACACCAAGATCGACCACGAGCGGCTCTACTCGCCCCTCGAGGCCGTTCGTCTGGCCAAGGAGACCTCGCCCACCAAGTTCGCGGGCACCGTCGAGGTGGCCATGCGTCTGGGCGTCGACCCGCGCAAGGCCGACCAGATGGTCCGCAGCACCGTCATCCTCCCGCACGGCACCGGCAAGACCGCCCGGGTCCTGGTCTTCGCGACCGGTGACCGTGCCGAGGCTGCCAAGGCCGCCGGCGCCGACATCGTCGGTTCCGACGAGCTCATCGACGAGGTCGCCAAGGGTCGGCTCGACTTCGACGCCGTCGTCGCCACCCCGGACCTGATGGGCAAGGTCGGCCGCCTGGGCCGCGTGCTCGGCCCGCGTGGCCTCATGCCCAACCCGAAGACCGGCACGGTCACGCCCGACGTGGCGAAGGCCGTGAACGAGATCAAGGGCGGCAAGATCGAGTTCCGCGTCGACAAGCACTCGAACCTGCACTTCATCATCGGCAAGACGACGTTCGACGACACCCAGCTCGTCGAGAACTACGCCGCCGCCCTCGAAGAGGTGCTCCGCGCGAAGCCGTCGGCCGCCAAGGGCCGCTACATCAGGAAGGTCGGCGTCTCGACCACGATGGGCCCCGGCATCCAGGTCGACCCCAACCGCACCCGCAACCTCCTGGTGGAGGAAGAGGCGGTCTGACCGCCCCGCACGCGAACGAGGCCCGGCACACCCCACGGTGTGCCGGGCCTCGGCGCGTTCGCCCGCCCTCGGTCGACGGGGGCGCGGGCACCGAGGACGGGCCGAACGCCCGCCCGACGAGCCGTCGTCGGCCGCCCGCCGGCAACCGATTTGCTCCGAACGAGTGCCGTCACGTACCTTGAGTCCAAGCCAAAGACCGTCGGTCGTTGTCGTCGTGCCGCAAGGCAGGGTCGGCAAACGAAGGTTCCGCGTCGCGGACGACCTGCGCAGGTGTGAACGTGAGACGTTGCCCCCGAGGCACGCGCATGACGCGTGATTCGAGGATGTACGCCCCGTGCGCCTGCGCCGGGGCGTTCTTCGTATGTGGACCCCTTCCGCCCTGCGGACCGGCGTATTCATCCGGCACACGATCGACCGCCACGGTCGATCGGCAATCGCATCGCGGAAGGAGGCCAGCCCTATGGCGAGGCCCGACAAGGCGGCCGCGGTCGCCGAGCTCACGGAGCAGTTCCGTGACTCGAACGCCGCAGTGCTGACCGAGTACCGCGGGCTCACCGTCGCGCAGCTCAAGGAGCTGCGTCGTTCGCTCGGTGAGAACGCGCAGTACGCCGTGGTGAAGAACACGCTGACCAAGATCGCCGCCAACGAGGCGGGCATCGATCAGCTCGACGACCTCCTCGAGGGCCCGTCCGCGATCGCGTTCGTCACGGGTGACCCCGTGGAGGCCGCGAAGAGCCTGCGTGACTTCGCCAAGGCGAACCCCCTTCTCGTCATCAAGGGCGGCGTCCTTGAGGGCAAGGCGCTCAGCGCCGACGAGATCAAGAAGCTCGCGGACCTCGAGTCCCGCGAGGTGCTGCTCGCCAAGCTGGCGGGTGCCATGAAGGGATCCATGGCCAAGGCCGCGGCGACCTTCCAGGCTCCGCTCTCGCAGTTCGCCCGCACCGCGGACGCGCTTCGGGCGAAGGTCGAGCAGGGCGGTGCCGGCGAGCCGGCTCCCGCCGCCGAGGCCGAGACCGCCGAGTAGTTCGGCAGTCGCGACCGACGTCGCCGGGGGCAGCGCCCCCGCCCATCCACACCACCCGGCACCAGCCGAATTGATCAGGAAGGACCGCCGATCATGGCGCTCACCCACGAAGAGCTCATCGAAGAGTTCAAGGCCATGCCCCTCATCCAGCTCGCGGACTTCGTGAAGCTGTTCGAGGACACCTTCGACGTGAAGGCCGCCGCCCCGGTCGCCGTCGCGGCCGGCCCGGCCGGCGGCGGCGCCGCTGCCGAGGCCGTCGAGGAGCAGGACGAGTTCGACGTCATCCTCACGGGTGCCGGCGACAAGAAGATCCAGGTCATCAAGGAGGTGCGCGCGCTCACGAGCCTCGGTCTGAAGGAGGCCAAGGACCTCGTGGACTCCGCCCCCAAGGCGCTCCTGGAGAAGGTCTCGAAGGAGGCCGCCGAGAAGGCGAAGGCCGCCCTCGAAGGCGCCGGCGCCTCGGTCGAGGTCAAGTAATTCGACGCCGCCCACCGGGTGGCATCACCGGAGGCGATCGTCCGTCAGGGCGGTCGCCTTCGGGCTTTCCGCGGCTCTCCGGGGGCGCCTCGGCGGCGTCGGTCGAGCACCGCGGCGAGCCGCGCGAGGGCGGGGATACCCCTGTCGGCCTCGCTCGAAAGGGTGATACTCCCAACACCCTCGGCACCCGTCGGACCCCCTCGTACCAGGCCCGTCGCGCCTCGGCGAGGGCGCGCGGCACGGCGCGCGCGGCGACTTGCGAGCGCTGGATCCGGTCGTTGTCGGACCGCCGGTCTACCGTGTTTTCCAGGCTTCCCGAGGCTCCTCGCGAACGCGGTCGGCCACTGTGACGAGACTCTCGTCGCAGGCCGCGGGATCGGGACCTCCGTCCGGTTTTCTCGGTCCGCGGAAGGGTTCCGTCGGCTCTGAGGGGGAAAGCAACCCCTTGACGAACGGTTCGGGGCGCGCAATTCTTCGGACGCACCCCTGAAGCACGGTTGCCGGATGGTTTCTGAATCCGGGTTGTGGACCGGCCCTTCGTAGGGGCTGGACAGCGGTGTGCCTTGTGGCTACACTGACCCTTTGCGCTGCCTATTGACTTCTCCCGGTGTATGAACCCGGGCCGTCTTGTATGCGCATAGTGAGTCCGAGCCCTCGGAAGGACCCCTCTTGGCCGCCTCGCGCACCGCCTCCGCTACCAACCCCGGCGCCGCCACTGCCCCGCTCCGCATCTCCTTCGCCAAGATCAGGGAACCCCTGGAGGTTCCGAACCTTCTCGCGTTGCAGACCGAGAGCTTCGACTGGCTGCTCGGCAACAGTGCGTGGAAGGCACGGGTCGAGGCCGCCCTCGCGGGCGGACAGGATGTGCCCACCAAGTCCGGCCTCGAAGAGATCTTCGAAGAGATCTCCCCGATCGAGGACTTCTCCGGGTCGATGTCCCTGACGTTCCGGGACCACCGGTTCGAGCCTCCGAAGAACTCCATCGAGGAGTGCAAGGAGCGCGACTTCACCTACTCGGCGCCGCTGTTCGTCACGGCCGAGTTCACCAACAACGAGACCGGCGAGATCAAGAGCCAGACGGTCTTCATGGGCGACTTCCCGCTCATGACGAACAAGGGCACCTTCATCATCAACGGCACCGAGCGTGTCGTGGTGTCCCAGCTCGTTCGCTCCCCGGGTGTCTACTTCGACAGCCAGGTCGACAAGACGTCCGACAAGGACATCTTCAGCGCGAAGGTGATCCCCTCGCGTGGCGCCTGGCTCGAGCTGGAGATCGACAAGCGCGACACCGTCGGTGTCCGCATCGACCGCAAGCGCAAGCAGAGCGTCACCGTGCTGCTGAAGGCGCTGGGCTGGACCGACTCCCAGATCCTCGAGGAGTTCGGCCAGTACGAGTCGATGCGGCAGACCCTGGAGAAGGACCACACCCAGGGCCAGGACGACGCGCTGCTGGACATCTACCGCAAGCTGCGTCCGGGGGAGCCGCCGACCCGCGAGGCCGCGCAGACCCTGCTCGAGAACCTCTACTTCAACCCGAAGCGCTACGACCTCGCCAAGGTCGGCCGCTACAAGGTGAACAAGAAGCTCGGGGTCGAGCAGGCGTTGGACGCCGGCGTCATGACCGTCGAAGACGTCATCGCGACCATCAAGTACCTGGTCAAGCTGCACGCCGGCGAAGAGGCCATGGAAGGCGCGTCCGGCCAGGAGATCGTGGTCGAGGTCGACGACATCGACCACTTCGGCAACCGTCGCCTGCGCAACGTCGGCGAGCTCATCCAGAACCAGGTCCGTACCGGCCTGGCCCGGATGGAGCGCGTCGTCCGCGAGCGGATGACCACCCAGGACGTCGAGGCGATCACGCCGCAGACCCTGATCAACATCCGGCCGGTCGTCGCCTCCATCAAGGAGTTCTTCGGCACCAGCCAGTTGTCCCAGTTCATGGACCAGACGAACCCGCTGTCGGGCCTGACCCACAAGCGTCGTCTGTCCGCGCTGGGCCCCGGTGGTCTCTCCCGTGAGCGGGCCGGCTTCGAGGTCCGTGACGTGCACCCGTCGCACTACGGCCGGATGTGCCCGATCGAGACCCCCGAAGGCCCGAACATCGGTCTGATCGGCTCGCTCGCGTCCTACGGTCGGGTCAACGCGTTCGGCTTCGTGGAGACCCCGTACCGCAAGGTGATCGAGGGCCGGGTCACCGACGGCATCGACTACCTGACGGCCGACGAGGAAGACCGCTTCGTCATCGCCCAGGCGAACGCGCCGCTCAAGGAAGACGACGTCTTCGCCGAGGCCCGTGTGCTCGTGCGTCGCCGCGGCGGCGAGATCGACTACATCCCCGGCGACGAAGTCGACTACATGGACGTCTCGCCGCGCCAGATGGTGTCGGTCGCGACCGCGATGATCCCGTTCCTCGAGCACGACGACGCGAACCGCGCGTTGATGGGCTCGAACATGATGCGCCAGGCCGTGCCGCTGCTGAAGGCGGAGTCCCCGCTGGTGGGCACCGGCATGGAGTACCGCGCCGCGGTCGACGCCGCCGACGTGATCACCGCCGAGAAGCCGGGCGTGGTCCAGGACGTCTCGGCCGACTACATCACCGTGATGAACGACGACGCGACGTACACCACGTACCGCGTGCAGAAGTTCATGCGCTCCAACCAGGGCACGTCCTTCAACCAGAAGGTCGTCGTCGACGAGGGCGCGCGGGTCGAGGCCGGCCAGGTGCTGGCCGACGGTCCGTGCACCGAAGAGGGCGAGATGGCCCTCGGCAAGAACCTGCTCGTGGCGTTCATGCCGTGGGAGGGCCACAACTACGAAGACGCGATCATCCTGTCGCAGCGTCTGGTGCAGGACGACGTCCTCTCCTCGATCCACATCGAGGAGCACGAGGTCGACGCCCGGGACACCAAGCTCGGCCCGGAGGAGATCACCCGGGACATCCCGAACGTCTCCGAGGAGGTCCTCGCGGACCTGGACGAGCGCGGCATCATCCGGATCGGCGCCGACGTCGTCCCCGGCGACATCCTGGTCGGCAAGGTCACGCCCAAGGGCGAGACCGAGCTGACCCCGGAGGAGCGCCTGCTCCGCGCGATCTTCGGCGAGAAGGCGCGCGAGGTGCGCGACACCTCGCTCAAGGTCCCGCACGGCGAGTCGGGCAAGGTCATCGGCGTCCGCGTGTTCGACCGCGAGGCCGGCGACGAGCTGCCGCCGGGCGTGAACCAGCTCGTTCGCGTCTACGTCGCGCAGAAGCGCAAGATCACCGACGGTGACAAGCTCGCCGGTCGCCACGGCAACAAGGGCGTCATCTCGAAGATCCTGCCGGTCGAGGACATGCCGTTCCTGGAGGACGGCACCCCGGTCGACATCATCCTCAACCCGCTCGGTGTCCCGTCCCGCATGAACCCGGGTCAGGTCCTGGAGACGCACCTCGGCTGGATCGCCAAGACCGGCTGGAGCGTCGAGGGCGACGACGAGGACTGGAAGGGTCGCCTCCGGGCGATCGCGGCCGACCAGGGTGCCCCCGGCACCAACGTCGCCACCCCGGTCTTCGACGGTGCGCGCGAGGAGGAGATCACCGGTCTCCTCGACTCGACCAACAAGACCCGCGACGGCGTCCGTCTGATCGACGGCACCGGCAAGGCGAAGATGTACGACGGCCGCTCCGGCGAGCCGTTCCCGCACCCGGTCTCGGTCGGGTACATGTACATCCTCAAGCTGCACCACCTGGTCGACGACAAGCTGCACGCCCGGTCGACCGGTCCCTACTCGATGATCACCCAGCAGCCGCTGGGTGGTAAGGCCCAGTTCGGTGGCCAGCGCTTCGGTGAGATGGAGGTGTGGGCACTCGAGGCATACGGTGCCGCCTACGCCCTCCAGGAGCTGCTGACCATCAAGTCCGACGACGTCCTCGGCCGCGTGAAGGTGTACGAGGCGATCGTCAAGGGCGAGAACATCCCGGAGCCGGGCATCCCCGAGTCCTTCAAGGTGCTCATCAAGGAGATGCAGTCGCTCTGCCTCAACGTGGAGGTCCTCTCCAGCGACGGTATGTCGATCGAGATGCGCGACACCGACGAGGACGTCTTCCGCGCTGCGGAGGAGCTTGGTATCGACCTGTCGCGGCGTGAGCCGAGCAGCGTCGAAGAGGTCTGAGGCTCCCTCCCGGGTCCGGCCGTGAGGCCGGCCCCGGGATTTCGACCCCAGTCCTGATGAAGACACACACTGGTGATCACGGCACAGCCCCCGCCGTGACCGCCGGGACCAAACCCCGAAAGAGGGATTGACGAAACAGTGCTCGACGTCAACTTCTTCGACGAGCTGCGTATCGGCCTCGCTACCGCAGACGACATCCGCCAGTGGTCGCACGGTGAAGTCAAGAAGCCCGAGACCATCAACTACCGCACCCTGAAGCCGGAAAAGGACGGGCTCTTCTGCGAGAAGATCTTCGGTCCGACCCGGGACTGGGAGTGCTACTGCGGCAAGTACAAGCGCGTCCGCTTCAAGGGCATCATTTGTGAGCGCTGCGGCGTCGAGGTCACTCGCGCCAAGGTGCGTCGTGAGCGCATGGGCCACATCGAGCTCGCCGCGCCGGTCACGCACATCTGGTACTTCAAGGGCGTGCCCAGCCGCCTCGGCTACCTGCTCGACCTCGCCCCGAAGGACCTCGAGAAGGTCATCTACTTCGCGGCGTACATGATCACGTACGTCGACGACGAGCGTCGCCAGCGCGACCTGCCGTCCCTCGACGCCAAGATCTCGGTCGAGCGGCAGCAGATCGAGCAGCGTCGCGACGCCAGCGTCGAAGAGCGCCAGAAGAAGCTCGAGACCGACCTCGCCGAGCTGGAGGCCGAGGGCGCCAAGTCCGACGTCCGCCGCAAGGTGCGCGAAGGTGCCGAGCGCGAGATGAAGCAGCTTCGCGACCGCAACCAGCGCGAGCTCGACCGTCTCGACGACGTCTGGACCCGGTTCAAGAACCTCAAGGTCCAAGACCTCGAGGGCGACGAGATCCTGTTCCGCGAGATGCGGGACCGGTTCGGCACGTACTTCATGGGCGGCATGGGCGCGCAGGCGCTCCAGCGTCGGCTGGAGTCGTTCGACCTCGACGCCGAGGCCGAGAAGCTGCGCGAGATCATCCGCACCGGCAAGGGCCAGAAGAAGACCCGCGCGCTCAAGCGCCTCAAGGTCGTCTCCGCGTTCCAGCAGACCCGGAACAGCCCCAACGGCATGGTCCTGGACTGCGTCCCGGTGATCCCGCCGGACCTGCGTCCGATGGTGCAGCTGGACGGTGGCCGCTTCGCGACCTCCGACCTGAACGACCTGTACCGCCGCGTGATCAACCGCAACAACCGGTTGAAGCGTCTGCTCGACCTCGGTGCCCCCGAGATCATCGTGAACAACGAGAAGCGGATGCTCCAGGAGGCCGTCGACGCGCTGTTCGACAACGGCCGCCGCGGTCGTCCGGTGACCGGCCCGGGCAACCGGCCGCTCAAGTCGCTGTCCGACATGCTCAAGGGCAAGCAGGGTCGTTTCCGCCAGAACCTGCTCGGCAAGCGCGTGGACTACTCCGCGCGTTCGGTCATCGTCGTCGGCCCGCAGCTCAAGCTGCACCAGTGCGGTCTGCCGAAGGCCATGGCGCTCGAGCTGTTCAAGCCGTTCGTGATGAAGCGCCTGGTGGACCTCAACCACGCGCAGAACATCAAGTCGGCCAAGCGCATGGTCGAGCGCGCCCGCCCCGTGGTGTGGGACGTGCTCGAAGAGGTCATCGCCGAGCACCCGGTGCTGCTCAACCGCGCACCGACGCTGCACCGTCTGGGCATCCAGGCGTTCGAGCCGCAGCTCGTCGAGGGCAAGGCCATCCAGATCCACCCGCTCGTGTGCACCGCGTTCAACGCGGACTTCGACGGTGACCAGATGGCCGTTCACCTGCCGCTCTCCGCGGAGGCGCAGGCCGAGGCCCGCATCCTCATGCTGTCGAGCAACAACATCCTGAAGCCGGCCGACGGTCGTCCCGTCACCATGCCGACCCAGGACATGGTGCTGGGCCTGTTCTTCCTGACCTCCGAGCGGGAGAACACCAAGGGCGACGGACGCGTGTTCGCGTCCACGGCCGAGGCGATCATGGCGTTCGACGCCCGTGAGCTCGACCTGCAGGCGAAGATCGAGCTGCGACTGCCGGCGGGCACCGTCCCGTCGCGCGGCTGGGTCGCGCCCGAGGGCTGGGAGCCCGGTTCGGCGCTGCGCGTGCGCACCTCGCTCGGTCGCGCGCTGTTCAACGAGCTCCTGCCGGCGGACTACCCGTTCGTCGACGAGGAGATCGGCAAGAAGACGCTGTCGATCATCGTGAACGACCTGGCGGAGCGGTACCCGAAGGTGGTCGTGGCGGCGACGCTGGACAACCTGAAGGAGGCCGGCTTCCACTGGGCCACCCGTTCCGGTGTCACCGTCTCGATCTCCGACGTCGTCGTGCCGCCGGCGAAGAAGGAGATCCTGGAGCGCTTCGAGGCCCAGGCCGAGAAGGTCCAGAAGCAGTACGAGCGCGGCCTGATCACCAAGGACGAGCGTCAGCAGGAGCAGATTCAGATCTGGACCAAGGCGACCAACGAGGTTGCCGAGGCGATGAACCTGAACTTCCCCAAGACGAACCCCATCTTCATGATGGTCGACTCGGGTGCTCGCGGAAACATGATGCAGATGCGTCAGATCGCGGGTATGCGTGGTCTGGTGTCGAACGCCAAGAACGAGACGATCCCTCGTCCCATCAAGGCGTCCTTCCGTGAGGGTCTGTCCGTCCTCGAGTACTTCATCTCGACGCACGGTGCCCGTAAGGGTCTGGCCGACACCGCGCTGCGTACCGCCGACTCGGGTTACCTGACCCGTCGTCTGGTGGACGTCTCGCAGGACGTGATCGTGCGCGAGGAGGACTGCGGCACCGACCGCGGCCTGGTCCTGTCGATCGCCACCCGCGGCGCCGACGGCGTGCTCCGCAAGGACGACGACGTCGAGACCAGCGTGTACGCCCGCAACCTGGCCGAGGACGTCGTCGTCGACGGCAAGGTGCTGGCCCCGGCCAACGCCGACCTCGGCGACGTGATCATCAACCACCTCGTCGCCGAAGGCGTCGAGTCGGTGAAGACGCGTTCGGTGCTGACCTGCGAGTCCAAGGTCGGTACGTGCGCCATGTGCTACGGCCGCTCGCTGGCGACCGGCAAGCTCGTGGACATCGGCGAGGCGGTCGGCATCATCGCCGCCCAGTCGATCGGTGAGCCCGGCACCCAGCTCACGATGCGTACCTTCCACACCGGTGGTGTGGCGGGTGACGACATCACGCAGGGTCTGCCGCGTGTCGTCGAGCTCTTCGAGGCGCGCACCCCCAAGGGTGTCGCCCCGATCAGCGAGGCGGCCGGTCGGGTGCGCATCGAGGACACCGAGAAGACCCGCAAGGTCGTGGTGGTCCCGGACGACGGTTCCGAGGAACTGGCGTACGCGGTCAGCAAGCGCTCGCGCCTGCTGGTCGACGAGGGCGACCACGTCGACGTCGGTCAGAAGATGCTCGTCGGCGCGGTCAACCCGCACGACGTGCTGCGCATCCTCGGCCAGCGCGCGGTGCAGATCCACCTCGTGGCGGAGGTCCAGCAGGTCTACCGCTCGCAGGGTGTGTCGATCCACGACAAGCACATCGAGATCATCATTCGGCAGATGCTCCGCCGCGTGACGATCATCGAGTCGGGCGACGCCGAGCTGCTTCCGGGCGAGCTCGTCGAGCGCGGCCGGTTCGAGACCGAGAACCGTCGGGTGATGTCGGAGAGCGGGCACCCGGCCTCGGGTCGTCCGCAGCTCATGGGCATCACGAAGGCGTCGCTGGCCACCGAGTCGTGGCTGTCGGCGGCCTCCTTCCAGGAGACCACCCGAGTGCTGACCGACGCGGCGATCCACGCCAAGTCGGACCCGCTGCTCGGCCTGAAGGAGAACGTGATCCTCGGCAAGCTCATCCCGGCCGGTACGGGCATGCCCCGCTACCGCAACATCCGGGTCGAGCCCACCGAAGAGGCCAAGGCCGCGATGTACTCGATGTCCGGGTACGACGAGGCCGACTACTCCGCGTTCGGTTCGGGCTCCGGCCAGGCCGTCCCGCTGGAGGAGTACGACTTCGGCGGCTACCAGGGCTGATCCGCCCGCAGCCGGGAACAGGGCCGTCACCCTTCGGGGTGGCGGCCCTGTCGCGTCCGCGGACCCCGGGTTGTCCGCAGGCACTCCATGCCGGCTCCGATCGGTGCGACGATGCTGCCAACGCGCCGTCCCACCCCGGGAGAACCCCCATGAGCACCCCTGACGGGCCCCAGTACGAGGCCCGATACGACCCCCACGAAGAGCAGCCCCCCGGCGACGCGTGGAGCCCCTACGGCGAGCCGCCCCCGCCCTACGGCCAGGGCTACGGTCCGGGGGAGCCGCCCTGGCCGTACGGGTACGGCCAGGCGCCGCCGTACGGGCAGCAGCAGCCGTACGCGTACGGCTACTACCAACACCCCGGCTACGGCGGATACCTGCCCCAGCCGGGCACCAACGGCCTGGCCATCGCGTCGATGATCCTGGGCATCGTCTGGATCTATTGGATCGGCAGCCTGCTCGCGGTGATCTTCGGGCACATAGCCCTGGCCCAGACCGCGCGCACCGGTCAGCAGGGTCGGGGCATGGCGATCGCCGGCGTGGTGCTGGGCTGGATCGGCATGGCGCTGCTCGCGCTGGTCATCGTGATCGTCGTGCTGGACTCGGATGGTCACGACCATTCCGACCACATGAACCTGCTCGGCGCACTGCGCGCCGTGCGCTGAGTCACCACGTCACGCCCGGACGACGGCCGCGCGTGGGCTCGTTCGCCACCGGCCGCAATGCCGGGTACGGTGGGGCTCGGAGGGTGATGTACCGCCCTGAACGATTCGGTGCTCCACCAAGGTGAGAGCGCCGGATTCCATGTCGTGGCGGGGGTCTTTCTTTTCGCTTTGACCTCTGCTGCTGTGGTAGGTAGTCTCTCTCCTTGTGCCTGGGGTGTCCCCGGGCTCTTGTGCCTGCGCTCACCGCAATCCCCACGGGATGCGTGCGTGAGAGGGCGTAAGGGACCGACCCGCAGCCTCCACAGCAAGCACACTCCCAAGACCGGGCGACACGCCCGACCGCGGGGGTCGGACTTGCGGTTGGCTCCGGCGTCGACCGGGATGCAGGCCGATTCAGACATTGCAGTCGCTTCAAAAAGACCGCTCGGCACGAAGAAGACGGAGACGCGGTGCCCACGATCCAGCAGCTGGTCCGAAAGGGCCGCCAGGACAAGGTCGACAAGGCCAAGACTCCGGCGCTCAAGGGGAGCCCGCAGCGTCGCGGCGTGTGCACCCGTGTTTACACGACGACGCCGAAGAAGCCGAACTCTGCGCTTCGCAAGGTCGCGCGTGTGCGCCTCACGAGTGGCATCGAGGTGACGGCCTACATCCCCGGTGAGGGTCACAACCTCCAGGAGCACTCGATTGTGCTCGTTCGCGGTGGTCGTGTGAAGGACCTCCCCGGTGTCCGCTACAAGATCATTCGTGGTTCGCTCGACACCCAGGGTGTCAAGAACCGCAAGCAGGCGCGCAGCCGCTACGGCGCGAAGAAGGAGAAGAGCTAATGCCGCGTAAGGGCCCTGCCCCCAAGCGACCGGTCATCATCGACCCGGTTTACAACTCGCCGCTGGTCACCTCGCTGGTGAACAAGGTCCTGATGAGCGGCAAGCGCTCCGTCGCCGAGAAGATCGTCTACGGCGCTCTCGAAGGCTGCCGCGAGAAGACCGGTACCGACCCGGTCATCACGCTCAAGCGCGCGCTCGAGAACGTGAAGCCGACCCTCGAGGTCCGCAGCCGCCGTGTCGGTGGCGCGACCTACCAGGTGCCGGTCGAGGTCCGTCCGGGCCGCTCCACGACCCTCGCTCTCCGCTGGCTCGTCGGCTACTCCCGCGCTCGTCGCGAGAAGACGATGACCGAGCGTCTGATGAACGAGCTCCTGGACGCGAGCAACGGTCTCGGTGCCGCGGTCAAGCGCCGCGAGGACACGCACAAGATGGCCGAGTCCAACAAGGCCTTCGCGCACTACCGCTGGTAGTTCCACCCGCAACGACGAGAAGCCGAGAGAAGACAAGCCACGATGGCTACCACTGCTCTTGATCTGGCCAAGGTCCGAAACATCGGCATCATGGCCCACATCGACGCGGGCAAGACCACCACCACCGAGCGGATCCTGTTCTACACCGGGGTCAACTACAAGATCGGTGAGGTTCATGAGGGCGCTGCCACCATGGACTGGATGGAACAGGAGCAGGAGCGCGGCATCACCATCACGTCTGCCGCGACGACCTGTCACTGGACGCTCGAAGACGTCGATCACACGATCAACATCATCGACACCCCGGGCCACGTCGACTTCACCGTAGAGGTGGAGCGTTCGCTGCGTGTGCTCGACGGCGCCGTCACCGTCTTCGACGGTGTCGCCGGCGTGGAGCCGCAGTCCGAGACCGTTTGGCGTCAGGCCGACCGGTACGGCGTGCCGCGTATCTGCTTCGTGAACAAGCTCGACCGCACCGGCGCCGAGTTCCACCGCTGTGTCGACATGATCGACGAGCGGCTGGGCGCGGTTCCGCTGGTCATGCAGCTTCCGATCGGCACCGAGATGGACTTCCAGGGCGTTGTCGACCTGGTCGCCATGAAGGCGCTGGTCTGGTCGGCCGAGGCGGCCAAGGGCGAGATGTACGACGTCGTCGACATCCCGGCCACGCACACCGAGGCCGCCGCCGAGTACCGCGGCAAGCTGCTCGAGACGATCGCCGAGTACGACGAAGAGATGATGGAGCTGTACCTGGAGGGCGAAGAGCCCACCACGGAGCAGCTCATGGCCGCGATCCGTCGCGCCACCATCGCCTCGACCAAGGGTGACAACAAGGGCCAGCCGACGTTCACTCCGGTGTTCTGCGGTACCGCGTTCAAGAACAAGGGTGTTCAGCCCCTGCTCGACGCGGTCGTCCGTTACCTGCCGTCGCCGCTCGACATCGAGGGCATCCAGGGCCACGCGGTGAACAAGGAGGAAGAGGTCATCGTTCGCCAGCCGAGCGATGACGAGCCTTTCGCGGGCCTCGCCTTCAAGATCATGCGTGACCCGCACCTGGGCAAGCTCACCTTCGTCCGGGTCTACTCGGGTGTCCTCGAGGCCGGCAGCTCCGTGCTGAACTCGGTCAAGGGCAAGAAGGAACGCATCGGCAAGATCTACCGGATGCACGCGAACAAGCGTGAGGAGATCCCGTCGGTCGGCGCGGGCGACATCATCGCCGTCATGGGTCTCAAGGACACCACCACCGGTGAGACGCTCTGCGACCCGGCGAACCCGGTGATCCTGGAGTCGATGACGTTCCCGGCCCCGGTCATCCAGGTGGCCATCGAGCCGAAGTCCAAGGGCGACCAGGAGAAGCTGGGTGTCGCCATCCAGTCCCTCGCCGCCGAGGACCCCTCGTTCCAGGTGCACACCGACGAGGAGACCGGCCAGACGATCATCGGCGGCATGGGCGAGCTGCACCTCGAGGTGCTGGTCGACCGGATGAAGCGCGAGTTCCGCGTGGAGGCCAACGTCGGCAAGCCGCAGGTGGCCTACCGCGAGACGATCCGCAAGGTCGTCGAGCGCGTGGACTACACGCACAAGAAGCAGACCGGTGGTACCGGTCAGTTCGCCAAGGTGCAGATCGCGCTCGAGCCGCTCGAGGGTGACGCGTACGAGTTCGTCAACAAGGTCACCGGTGGCCGTATCCCCAGGGAGTACATCCCCTCGGTGGACGCGGGTGCGCAGGAGGCCATGCAGTACGGCGTTCTCGCCGGCTACCCGATGGTCGGCGTGCGTCTGACGCTGATCGACGGTGGCTACCACGAGGTCGACTCGTCCGAGCTCGCGTTCAAGATCGCCGGTTCGCAGGCGTTCAAGGAAGCGGCCCGGCAGGCCAGCCCGGCTCTTCTCGAGCCGATGATGGCCGTCGAGGTCACCACGCCCGAGGACTACATGGGCGATGTGATCGGCGACCTCAACTCGCGTCGCGGCCAGATCCAGGCCATGGACGAGCGCTTCGGTGCGCGCGTCGTCAAGGCCTTGGTCCCGCTGTCGGAGATGTTCGGCTACGTCGGCGACCTCCGCAGCAAGACCTCGGGTCGCGCGAGCTACTCCATGCAGTTCGACTCCTACGCCGAGGTTCCGAGGAACGTCGCCGAGGAGATCATCGCCAAGTCGCGCGGCGAGTAATCACCGCCCCAGCGGCACCAGCGATACCAGGGGGACCCGGGGTCCGTATCCGGACTCCGGTGCCCCCGCCCCGGCTCACCCCCGATACCCGACGTCGTACGGCGTAAAGAACCAGTCCACAGGAGGACCCCAGTGGCGAAGGCTAAGTTCGAGCGGACTAAGCCGCACGTCAACATCGGCACCATTGGTCACATCGACCACGGTAAGACGACGCTGACCGCGGCGATTACCAAGGTGCTGCACGACGCGTACCCGGACCTGAACCCCTTCACGCCGTTCGACCAGATCGACAAGGCGCCGGAGGAGCGGCAGCGCGGTATCACGATCTCGATCGCGCACGTCGAGTACCAGACGGAGAACCGTCACTACGCGCACGTCGACTGCCCCGGGCACGCCGACTACATCAAGAACATGATCACCGGTGCCGCGCAGATGGACGGCGCGATCCTCGTGGTCGCCGCCACCGACGGCCCGATGCCGCAGACCAAGGAGCACGTGCTCCTGGCCCGCCAGGTCGGCGTTCCGTACATCGTGGTCGCGCTGAACAAGGCCGACATGGTGGACGACGAGGAGATCCTGGAGCTCGTCGAGCTCGAGGTGCGCGAGCTCCTCTCCGAGTACGAGTTCCCGGGCGACGACCTTCCGGTCGTGCGGGTCTCGGCGCTCAAGGCGCTCGAGGGCGACAAGGAGTGGGGCAGCAAGCTGCTCGAGCTCATGGCCGCCGTCGACGAGGCGATCCCGACCCCGCCGCGTGACACCGACATGCCGTTCCTGATGCCCGTCGAGGACGTCTTCACGATCACCGGTCGTGGCACCGTCGTCACCGGCCGCATCGAGCGTGGCATCGTCAAGGTCAACGAGACTGTCGACATCGTCGGCATCAAGGAGACCAAGACCACCACGACGGTCACCGGCATCGAGATGTTCCGCAAGCTGCTCGACGAGGGTCAGGCGGGCGAGAACGTCGGTCTGCTCCTGCGCGGCATCAAGCGCGAGGACGTCGAGCGCGGCCAGGTCATCATCAAGCCGGGTTCGGTCACGCCGCACACCGACTTCGAGGCTCAGGTCTACATCCTGTCGAAGGACGAGGGTGGCCGTCACACCCCCTTCTTCAACAACTACCGGCCGCAGTTCTACTTCCGTACGACGGACGTGACCGGCGTGGTGACCCTCCCCGAGGGCACCGAGATGGTCATGCCGGGTGACAACACCGGCATGGACGTCGCGCTGATCCAGCCGATCGCCATGGAAGAGGGCCTGCGTTTCGCCATCCGCGAGGGTGGCCGCACCGTGGGCGCCGGCCAGGTCGTCAAGATCAAGAAGTGATGAAATCCCGCCCGCCGGTCCACCTGGGTCGGCGGGCGGGGCTTTGTCCGGATCGATTCCACCCCCTAGGTGGGACCGGATATCCATTGCTCGGGGGCTCTCTCAAACCTGGGGGAGTCGCTCGATTGGCCAAGCCCGCCATTCGTGGGGCATACTAGCCAAGTTGCTCGGATAGACAACGGGCTGCGCCGTGCCTGTCGAACAGACAGAGCCGTGGCGCCGGCCCCGTTGGCTCCGAACAATCGGTGGACTTCTGTCCTGCCACCCATGCAGCCGGCGTCGTCGCTTAGTGACCTCGTGCCGTCCTTTCGCTTGCCGCAGCGAAGGTGACGCCGAGAGTACGTTGCCCAGGCCCCCAGGCCGCCCGTAAGGGTTTCCAAGGGGCGCTTGTGAGCAACAGAGCGACACGCCCGACCGCGGGGGTCGGCGGGGAAGGGAAACCCCAAGGGGTTTTCAGCCCAAGTCTTCTCCCCGTGTCAGCGGGGGTGATCCGCAGCGGTACGAGAGAAGGAATTCGAAGCAGCCATGGCGGGACAGAAGATCCGCATCAGGCTCAAGGCCTACGACCACGAGGTCATCGACAGTTCGGCGAAGAAGATCGTCGAGACGGTGACGCGTACTGGTGCGCAGGTTGCGGGACCGGTGCCGCTGCCGACCGAGAAGAACGTGTACTGCGTCATCCGCTCGCCGCACAAGTACAAGGACTCGCGCGAGCACTTCGAGATGCGCACTCACAAGCGGCTCATCGACATCCTCGACCCCACGCCGAAGACGGTCGACTCGCTTATGCGTCTCGACCTGCCGGCCGGCGTCGACATCGAGATCAAGCTCTGAGGACGCACCGACGATGACGAAGCAGATGAAGGGCATTCTGGGCAAGAAGCTCGGCATGACCCAGGTCTGGGACGAGAACAACCGCGTCGTTCCAGTGACTGTGGTCGAGGCCGGGCCCTGCGTCGTGACCCAGGTCCGCAACGCCGAGGTCGACGGCTACTCCGCCGTCCAGATCGCGTTCGGCGCGATCGACCCGCGCAAGGTGAACAAGCCGCTCGCCGGCCACTTCGCCAAGGCCGGGGTGACCCCGCGTCGCCACCTGGTCGAGCTCCGTACCTCCGACGCCGGCGAGTACACGCTGGCGCAGGAGATCACCGCCGAGGTGTTCGAGGCCGGCCAGAAGGTCGACGTCATGGGCACCTCGAAGGGCAAGGGCACGGCCGGTGTCATGAAGCGACACGGCTTCAAGGGTCTCGGCAGCTCGCACGGTACGCAGCGCAAGCACCGCTCGCCCGGCTCGATCGGTGGCTGCGCCACCCCGGGTCGTGTGTTCAAGGGCGTGCGCATGGCAGGCCGCATGGGTAACGAGCGCGTCTCCACCCAGAACCTGACCGTGCACGCCGTAGACGCCGAGAAGGGCCTGCTCCTGATCAAGGGCGCGGTCCCCGGCCCCAACGGCGGCCTGGTGCTGGTGCGCACTGCTGCGAAGGGTGTGTGAATTTCATGACCAGCATTGACGTTCTTTCGCCCGCCGGCGAGAAGTCCGGGACGATCGAGCTCCCCGCGGGGATCTTCGACGTCCAGGTGAGCATCCCGACGATCCACCAGGTCGTCGTGGCCCAGCTCGCCGCGGCTCGTCAGGGCACGCACAAGACCAAGACTCGTGGCGAGGTCCGCGGCGGTGGGCGCAAGCCGTACCGCCAGAAGGGCACCGGTCGCGCCCGTCAGGGCTCGACCCGCGCGCCGCAGTTCGCCGGTGGTGGCGTCGTGCACGGTCCCGTGCCGCGCGACTACGAGCAGCGGACCCCGAAGAAGATGAAGGCGTCCGCCCTGCGCGGTGCCCTCTCCGACCGGGCGCGTCACGAGCGCATCCACTGCGTTTCCGCGCTGATCGAGGGCGACAAGCCGTCGGTCAAGGCGGCGAAGACGCTGCTCGGCAAGATCAGTGAGCGCAAGAACGTGCTCCTGGTCGTCGAGAAGTCCGACACCACTGCCTGGCTGAGCGCCCGCAACCTTCCGCAGGTGCACTTGCTCGAGGTCGGGCAGCTGAACACCTACGACGTGCTCGTCTCCGACGACGTGGTCTTCACGAAGGCCGCTCTGGAGCGCTTCATCGCCGGACCGGCGCAGGCCGCCTCGGCGGTCGCGAGCTCCGACGAGCTCGAAGGGAGCCACGCGTGAGCACCGACACCGTCGAGAGCACGACGAAGGTCACCAGCAAGACCTACACCGACCCGCGCGATGTGCTGCTGAAGCCGGTGATCTCGGAGAAGAGCTACGGGCTCATCGACGAGAACAAGTACACGTTCATCGTGCACCCCGACGCCAACAAGACCCAGATCAAGCAGGCCGTCATCGCGGTCTTCGGGGTCAAGGTCGAGAGCGTCAACACGATCAACCGCGTCGGTAAGCGCAAGCGCACCAAGACCGGTTTCGGCAAGCGCAAGGACACGAAGCGCGCGATCGTCACCCTTGCAGAGGGCGAGCGGATCGACATCTTCGGTGGACCCGTCGGCTGACGGCCGCTGATACGGACGAGGACTAAGAGAAGCCATGGGCATCCGCAAGTACAAGCCGACGACGCCGGGCCGTCGTGGCGCCAGCGTCGCCGACTTCGTCGAGATCACGCGGTCCGAGCCGGAGAAGTCGCTGGTCCGCCCTCTGCACAGCAAGGGTGGTCGTAACAACCACGGCCGTGTGACTGCTCGCCACCAGGGTGGCGGCCACAAGCGCGCGTACCGACTGATCGACTTCCGGCGCAACGACAAGGACGGCGTTCCGGCGAAGGTCGCTCACATCGAGTACGACCCGAACCGCACCGCGCGCATCGCTCTTCTGCACTACGCGGACGGCGAGAAGCGCTACATCCTGTGCCCGAACAAGCTGAAGCAGGGCGACCGGATCGAGAACGGTCCGGGCGCCGACATCAAGCCGGGCAACAACATGCCGCTCCGGAACATCCCGGTCGGTACGGTTATCCACGCCATCGAGCTTCGGCCCGGTGGCGGCGCGAAGATCGCCCGTTCCGCGGGTGTCAGCGTGCAGCTGCTGGCGAAGGAGGGCGCTCACGCGACCCTCCGCATGCCCTCGGGCGAAATTCGCCTGGTGGACGTGCGTTGCCGGGCGACGGTCGGCGAGATCGGCAATGCCGAGCAGTCGAACATCAACTGGGGCAAGGCCGGTCGCATGCGCTGGAAGGGCAAGCGCCCGACCGTCCGCGGTGTGGCGATGAACCCCATCGACCACCCGCACGGTGGTGGTGAGGGTAAGACCTCCGGTGGTCGCCACCCGGTGAGCCCCTGGGGTAAGCCCGAGGGTCGTACTCGCCGGCCGAAGAAGGCCAGCGACAAGCTCATCATCCGCCGCCGCAAGACGAACAAGAAGCGCTAGGAGCAGTCTCGATGCCGCGCAGTCTCAAGAAGGGACCCTTCGTCGACGGCCACCTGATCAAGAAGGTGGACGTACAGAACGACAAGGGAACCAAGAACGTCATCAAGACCTGGTCCCGCCGCTCGATGATCGTCCCGGCGATGCTGGGCCACACGATCGCGGTGCACGACGGCCGTAAGCACGTCCCGGTGTTCGTGACCGAGTCGATGGTCGGCCACAAGCTCGGCGAGTTCGCGCCGACTCGGACCTTCCGCGGTCACGAGAAGGACGACCGGAAGTCGCGTCGTCGCTGACGCGGCGAATCGCATGGATATCGAGATGAGCAAGGGGACGTCGATGGAAGCCAGGGCTCAGGCGCGGTACATCCGCGTCACGCCCATGAAGGCCCGCCGTGTGGTGGACCTCATCCGTGGCATGAACGCCGCGGAGGCCCAGGCGGTCCTGCGATTCGCTCCGCAGGCCGCGAGTGAGCCGGTCGGCAAGGTGCTGGACAGCGCCATTGCCAACGCCGGTCACAACCACAACTTGGACACGAACATCCTGTACGTGTCCGCCGCCTACGTGGACGAGGGTCCGACCCTCAAGCGTTTCCGTCCGCGGGCACAGGGCCGGGCGTACCGCATCCGCAAGCGCACCAGCCACATCACCGTGGTTGTCGCCGAGAAGGAGAGGACCCGCTAGTGGGCCAGAAGGTTAACCCGCACGGGTTCCGTCTCGGCATCACCACGGACTTCAAGTCCCGGTGGTACGCCGACAAGCTGTACAAGGACTACGTCGGCGAGGACGTCAAGATTCGTCAGATGATGACGAAGGGCATGGAGCGCGCCGGGATCTCGAAGGTAGAGATCGAGCGCACCCGTGAGCGCGTCCGCGTCGACATCCACACCGCCCGGCCGGGCATCGTCATCGGCCGTCGTGGTGCGGAGGCCGACCGCATCCGCGGTGAGCTCGAGAAGCTCACCGGCAAGCAGGTTCAGCTGAACATCCTCGAGGTCAAGAACCCCGAGGTCGACGCTCAGCTTGTGGCGCAGGGTGTGGCCGAGCAGCTCTCGAGCCGCGTGTCCTTCCGCCGCGCGATGCGCAAGGCGATGCAGAGCTCCATGAAGGCCGGGGCCAAGGGCATCAAGATCCAGTGCGGTGGTCGTCTGGGTGGGGCTGAAATGTCCCGCTCGGAGTTCTACCGCGAGGGTCGCGTGCCGCTGCACACGCTGCGCGCCAACGTCGACTACGGCTTCTTCGAGGCCCGTACGACGTTCGGTCGCATCGGTGTGAAGGTGTGGATCTACAAGGGCGACGTCAAGAACATCGCCGAGGTTCGCGCCGAGAACGCCGCGGCCCGCGCCAGCAACCGTCCCGCCCGCGGCGGCGCTCCCGAGCGTCCCCGTCGTGGCGAGGGTGGCGGCGGCGGTCGTGGCGGCGAGCGCGGCGGCCGTGGTGGCCGCGGCGGACGTCCGCAGCAGAACGACGCGCAGGCCACCGGTTCCTCGGACACCGGCTCCGCGCCGGCGGCCGAGGCTGTGAACTCGGCGCCCGAATCCGGATCGGAGGCCTGACCCCGATGCTGATCCCCCGCAGGGTCAAGCACCGCAAGCAGCACCACCCCAAGCGTGGTGGCCGCGCCAAGGGCGGTACGGAACTGGCGTTCGGCGAGTACGGCATCCAGGCCCTCGGCCAGGCGTACGTCACCAACCGTCAGATCGAGTCCGCTCGTATTGCCATCACCCGGCACATCCGCCGTGGTGGCAAGGTGTGGATCAACATCTACCCCGACCGTCCGCTGACCAAGAAGCCTGCCGAGACCCGCATGGGTTCCGGTAAGGGCTCGCCCGAGTGGTGGGTCGCGAACGTCAAGCCCGGTCGGGTGATGTTCGAACTGTCGTACCCGAACGAGAAGGTGGCTCGTGAGGCGCTTACCCGCGCCGTGCACAAGCTGCCGATGAAGTGCCGGATCGTCCGGCGCGAGGCTGGTGAGGCGTGATGGCGGCCGTTACCAAGGCGTCCGAGCTCCGCGAACTCGGTGACGAGGAAATCGTCGCCAAGCTCCGCGAAGCCAAGGAGGAGCTGTTCAACCTCCGTTTCCAGGCGGCGACCGGGCAGCTCGAGAATCACGGGCGGCTCAAGGCTGTCCGTAAGGACATCGCCCGGATCTACACGCTGATGCGCGAGCGCGAGCTGGGCATCGACGTGCAGGAGACCGGAGGCGCGGCGTGAGCGAGAAGACTGAGATGACTGAAGCAACCCGGGGATTCCGCAAGACCCGTGAGGGCCTCGTCGTCAGCGACAAGATGGACAAGACCGTCGTTGTCGCCGTCGAGGACCGCGTGAAGCACCCGATGTACGGCAAGGTCATCCGCCGCACGAACAAGCTGAAGGCTCACGACGAGCAGAACGCCTGTGGCGTCGGTGACCGTGTCGTCCTCATGGAGACTCGGCCGCTGTCCGCCAGCAAGCGCTGGCGCATCGTCGAGATCCTCGAAAAGGCCAAGTAGCGAGCGCCGGTCGCCCCACCAACCGTGGGTCGTGACCGCGACGTGACGATCAGGAGTTAGACGTGATCCAGCAGGAGTCGCGACTGCGAGTCGCCGACAACACGGGTGCGAAGGAGATTCTCTGCATCCGTGTGCTCGGTGGCTCCGGCCGGCGCTACGCGGGCATCGGGGACGTCATCGTTGCCACCGTCAAGGACGCGATCCCCGGTGGCAACGTGAAGAAGGGCGACGTCATCAAGGCAGTCGTCGTGCGGACGGTCAAGGAGCGCCGGCGTGTCGACGGCTCCTACATCCGCTTCGACGAGAACGCCGCCGTTGTCCTGAAGAACGATGGCGAACCCCGAGGCACCCGTATTTTCGGTCCGGTCGGCCGTGAGCTTCGTGAGAAGAAGTTCATGAAGATCATCTCGCTCGCGCCGGAGGTGCTCTAACCCATGGCGAAGGCGATGAAGATCAAGAAGGGTGACCTGGTTCAGGTCATCACGGGCAAGGACAAGGGCAAGCAGGGCAAGGTCATCGCGGCCTACCCGCCGAAGGAGCGCGTCCTGGTCGAGGGCGTCAACCGGATCAAGAAGCACACCAAGGTGGGTCAGTCCGCCAAGGGTGCCAAGACCGGTGGCATCATCACCCAGGAAGCCTCCATCCACGTCAGCAACGTGATGCTGGTCGTGGAGAAGGACGGTAAGAAGGTCCCGACGCGGACCGGCTTCCGGTTCGATGACGAGGGCAACAAGATCCGGTACGCCAAGCGGACCGGTGAGGACATCTGATGACGGTCACCACTGAGGCGCGCGAACTGCCGCGTCTGAAGCAGCGTTACCGCGAGGAGATCCTCGGCAAGCTGCGTGAGGAGTTCTCGTTCGAGAACGTCATGCAGGTTCCGGGCGTCACCAAGATCGTGGTCAACATGGGTGTGGGCGACGCCGCCCGCGACTCGAAGCTGATCGACGGCGCGATCAAGGACCTGATGGCCATCACCGGCCAGAAGCCCCAGGTCACGAAGGCCCGCAAGTCCATCGCGCAGTTCAAGCTGCGTGAGGGTCAGCCGATCGGCGCGCACGTTACACTGCGCGGCGACCGGATGTGGGAGTTCCTGGACCGTCTGCTGTCGATCGCTCTGCCGCGTATCCGCGACTTCCGCGGGCTCTCGCCGAAGCAGTTCGACGGCCGCGGCAACTACACCTTCGGTCTCACGGAGCAGTCGATGTTCCACGAGATCGACCAGGACAAGATCGACCGCGTTCGCGGCATGGACATCACTGTGGTGACCAGCGCCAAGAACGACGACGAGGGCCGCGCTCTGCTGCGTCTCCTCGGCTTCCCGTTCAAGGAAGCGTGAGCAGTCGGCTCGCCGACTGAGGAACGCAACAAGGAGACTGAGACGTGGCGAAGAAGGCCCTGATCGCAAAGGCCGCCCGCAAGCCGAAGTTCGAGGTTCGTGGCTACACGCGCTGCCAGCGCTGTGGCCGCCCTCACTCGGTGTACCGCAAGTTCGGCCTGTGCCGCGTGTGCCTGCGCACGATGGCCCACGCCGGCGAGCTGCCGGGCGTCACCAAGAGCAGCTGGTAGTTCGCGGCGGCCGTTTCGACGGCCGACGCGACCCGGCACATCGCCCGTCCCGCGGGGACGGGCGAGAACAGTAACGACGTCGTAGGTCCCGCACCGCAGTCGTCGCTTCGCCGCTCTCCCTCGGGAGGGCGGCGGGGCGAGGGATCGCACGCCGGGAAACCACGGCGAGAAAGGCCTTGAGGCCGTCATGACCATGACCGACCCCATCGCAGACATGCTGACCCGTCTGCGGAACGCCAACTCGGCATATCACGACGATGTCGTGATGCCGTTCAGCAAGATCAAGTCGCACATCGCGGAGATCCTCCAGCAGGAGGGTTACATCCAGGGCTGGCGCGTCGAGGACGCGGAGGTGGGCAAGAAGCTCACCGTCGTCCTCAAGTACGGCCCGAACCGCGAGCGCTCGATCGCCGGCGTCCGCCGTGTGTCGAAGCCCGGTCTGCGGGTGTACGCAAAGTCCACGAACCTGCCGAAGGTGCTCGGTGGCCTCGGCGTCGCGATTATCTCGACGTCGACCGGTCTCCTCACCGACAAGCAGGCGGCCAAGAAGGGCGTGGGCGGGGAAGTCCTCGCCTTCGTCTGGTAAGGGAAGGGAAGGAGAGCAATGTCGCGCATCGGACGTCTCCCCATCCCGGTTCCCACCGGTGTGGACGTCACCATCAATGGCCGCGAGGTTGTCGTGAAGGGCCCCAAGGGTTCCCTGTCGCACACCATCGCCGCCCCGATCGAGATCGCAAAGTCGGACGACGGCACCCTCGCGGTGACCCGTCCCGACGACGAGCGTCGCTCGAAGGCCCTGCACGGGCTGTCCCGGACGCTGGTGGCGAACATGATCACTGGTGTGACCCAGGGATACATCAAGAAGCTCGAGATCAGCGGTGTCGGTTACCGAGTCCAGGCGAAGGGCTCCTCGCTGGAGTTCGCGCTCGGATTCAGCCACCCCGTCGTCGTCGAGGCCCCGGAGGGCATCACCTTCGTGGTCGAGGCCCCGACCCGTTTCTCGGTCGAAGGCATCGACAAGCAGAAGGTCGGTGAAATCGCCGCGAACATCCGCAAGCTGCGGAAGCCCGACCCGTACAAGGCCAAGGGCGTCAAGTACGCCGGCGAGGTCATCCGCCGCAAGGTCGGAAAGGCTGGTAAGTAGGCATGGCTGTCGGCGTGAAGACCGGCAAGGGCGTTGCGAAGAAGTCTGTCGCACGCAAGCGCCGGCACATCCGGGTGCGGAAGAAGGTTTCCGGCACCCCGCTGCGGCCCCGTCTCGTCGTGAGCCGCTCCACCCGTCACATGGTGGCGCAGGTTATCGACGACATCGCCGGCCACACTCTCGCTTCGGCCTCCACGATGGACCCGTCCATCCGTGGTGGTGAGGGCGACAAGACCGCTCAGGCTCGCAAGGTCGGCGAATTGGTCGCCGAGCGCGCGAAGGCTGCCGGTGTAGAGGCCGTTGTGTTCGACCGCGGTGGTAACAAGTACCACGGTCGTATCGCCGCCCTCGCGGATGCCGCACGCGGAAACGGGCTCACCTTCTGAGCCCGCTGCTCCGGACAAGCTTCGAACGACAGATGAGGACATTCTGATGGCTGGACCCCAGCGCCGCGGTGGCGGCGCCGGCGGCGGCGAGCGGCGGGACCGGCGGGATCGACGTGATGGTGGCGCAGCCGCCGAGAAGACCGCTTACGTCGAGCGCGTCGTCGCGATCAATCGCGTCGCCAAGGTCGTGAAGGGTGGTCGTCGCTTCAGCTTCACCGCGCTGGTCGTGGTTGGCGATGGCGATGGCACCGTAGGTGTCGGTTACGGCAAGGCCAAGGAGGTGCCGGCCGCGATCGCCAAGGGTGTTGAAGAGGCCAAGAAGCACTTCTTCAAGGTCCCCCGTATCCAGGGCACCATTCCGCACCCGATCCAGGGTGAGAAGGCTGCCGGCGTCGTGCTCCTGAAGCCGGCCTCGCCGGGTACCGGTGTCATCGCCGGTGGCCCCGTGCGCGCCGTGCTCGAGTGCGCCGGCATCCACGACGTGCTGAGCAAGTCGCTCGGTTCGTCGAACCCGATCAACATCGTGCACGCGACCGTCGCGGCGCTCCAGGGGCTCGTTCGCCCCGAGGAGATCGCGGCTCGTCGTGGCCTGCCTCTGGAGGACGTGGCCCCGGCCGCGCTCCTGCGGGCCCGCGCGGGGGTTGGTGCGTAATGGCACGTCTCAAGGTCACGCAGACCCGATCCAAGATCGGTGGCAGGCAGAACCAGCGGGACACTCTCCGTTCGCTCGGTCTCAAGCGCGTCCACGACGTGGTCGTCAAGGAAGACCGCCCGGAGATCCGCGGCATGATCGCGACGGTGTCGCACCTCGTCACCGTCGAGGAGGTCGACTGACATGGGTGCTGACAACCCGCTGAAGGTGCACCACCTGCGGCCCGCCCCGGGCGCCAAGACCGCCAAGACCCGCGTGGGTCGTGGCGAGGGCTCCAAGGGTAAGACCGCCGGTCGTGGCACCAAGGGCACCAAGGCTCGTTACCAGGTGCCGGCCCGCTTCGAGGGTGGGCAGATGCCGCTGCACATGCGGCTGCCCAAGCTCAAGGGCTTCAAGAACCCGTTCCGGGTCGAGTTCCAGGTCGTGAACCTGGACAAGATCGAGGCCCTGTACCCCAACGGTGGCGAGGTCACCGTCGAGGGTCTGATCGAGAAGGGCGCGGTTCGCAAGAACCTGCCCGTCAAGATCCTGGGCACCGGCGAGATCTCGGTTGCCGTCCAGGTGAAGGTGCACGCCTTCTCCGGTTCGGCGAAGACGAAGATCGCCGCCGCGGGCGGTTCGACCGACGAACTGTCGGTCTGATCCGAACGCGGGACAAGGTGTGACCGTCATGGCCCGTTCGGATCGGTACCGAACGGGCCTTGACGTCGTTGGAGGCTATAGCGCAGGGGCGTCACGCCGGTAAGGTGGTGGCGCCCCTGTGGTTTGCTGTGACGTGGGGGCAGGTTCATTGCTCCACCCCCACACATGACTTGCTCTGTTTTTGCCGTGTGTTGTGTCATGTCGCAGGAACGTCGGGCCGGGGCGATACTTCCGGGCCGTCGGCGCTGTTATTGTCCGTGAGGTTCCTGTGTGGGACCTGACCAGTGGTCCTACCGGACCGACGACTCGATCGACTCGCCCCTAAGACGGGCGAGGCGCAGGAGGCAGTGTGCTCACCGCGTTCGCCAGGGCGTTCCGCACGCCCGACCTGCGCAAGAAGCTGCTGTTCACGTTGGCGATCATCGTCCTCTTCCGGATCGGGTCGCATATCCCGGTACCGGGCGTCTCGTTCGAGATGGTGCGCTCTTGCGTAGAGGACTCCAACCGGAACAGCCTGTTCGGCCTCGTGAACATGTTCAGCGGCGGCGCGCTGCTGCAACTCACGATCTTCGCGCTGGGGATCATGCCGTACATCACGGCGAGCATCATCCTGCAACTGCTGACCGTGGTGATCCCGCGGTTGGAGGCCCTCAAGAAGGAGGGCCAGTCCGGCACCGCGAAGATCACCCAGTACACCCGGTACCTGACCATCGCTCTGTCGATCCTGCAGTCCACCGCGCTGATCGCCACCGCCCGCAGCGGCGCGCTGTTCTCCAGCGCCCGCAGCGCCACCTGCGACCCGCAGGGCATCGTTCCGGACGACTCGCTCTTCCGGGTGATCGTCATGGTCGCCGTGATGACCGCCGGCACCTCGACGATCATGTGGCTCGGTGAGCTGATCACCGACCGCGGCATCGGCAACGGCATGTCCATCCTGATGTTCGTCTCGGTCGCCGCCGGCTTCCCGGCCGCGCTGTGGACGATCAAGGAGCAGGGCACCATCGGCGGCGGCTGGGTACCGTTCTTCACCGTCATCGCCATCGGCCTCGTGATGGTCGGCCTGGTGGTCTTCGTGGAACAGGCGCAGCGCCGGATTCCGGTGCAGTACGCCAAGCGCATGATCGGGCGTCGCGCCTACGGCGGGACCTCGACCTACATCCCGCTCAAGGTGAACCAGGCGGGCATCATCCCCGTCATCTTCGCCTCGTCGCTGCTGTACATCCCGGCCCTCATCGCTCAGTTCAGCGGTGGGAAATCGGACTGGGCGGTGTGGATCGAACGCCACTTCGTCAAGGGCGACCATCCGCTGTACATGATCACGTACTTCCTGCTGATCGTCTTCTTCGCGTTCTTCTACGTGGCCATCACGTTCAACCCCGAAGAAGTAGCCGACAACATGAAGAAGTATGGTGGCTTCATTCCGGGGATCCGCGCCGGCAGACCGACCGCGGAATACCTGAACTACATCCTCACCAGGATCACGTGGCCCGGATCGTTGTACCTGGGCATGATCGCGTTGGTACCCAGCATCGCGCTCGTGCTCTTCAACGCCAACCAGAACTTCCCGTTCGGCGGCACGAGCATCCTGATCATCGTGGGAGTGGGTCTGGAAACCGTGAAGCAGATCGAGAGTCAGCTCCAGCAGCGCAACTACGAAGGCTTCCTCCGCTAAATGCGTATCGTTCTCGTGGGGCCTCCCGGCGCGGGTAAGGGAACCCAGGCCCAGTACATCGCCGCCAACCTGTCGATTCCCGCCGTCTCGACCGGTGACATCTTCCGCGCCAACGTGAGTCAGGGCACCCCGCTCGGCCGCGAGGCGAAGACCTACATGGACGCGGGCAACCTGGTACCCGACGAGGTGACCATAGGCATGGTCCGGGAGCGCCTGGCGCAGCCGGACGTCGCCGCCGGTTTCCTGCTCGACGGGTTCCCGCGCAACACGGCCCAGGCAAAGGTGCTCGACGAGATCCTCGCCGAGAACGACACCGAACTCGACGTCGTGCTCGAACTCAAGGTCGACGACTCGGAGATCATCCAGCGGATCTCCGGCCGTCGGCAGTGCCGCGCCAACGGGCACGTCTGCCACATCCTGACCGACCCGCCGAAGGTCGCCGGGATCTGCGACGAGTGCGGGAGCGAGCTGTACCAGCGCGACGACGACCGCGAGGAGACCGTCCGGCACCGTCTGGACGTGTACAAGGAGCAGACCGAACCCTTGGTCGGCTATTACTCCGAGCGCGGCCTCCTGCTGCAGATCCAGGCGACGGGCCCGGTCAAGGAGGTCACCGAGCGCGCGATGGCCGCGCTTCGGGAGTTCGGCGCCTGATCGGCGTCGGCCGCGACAGACATCACACATGGGCGATCCGGGGAAACCCCGGATCGCCCATCGTGCTTTTGTGCCGAGACCCATCTTCGGCGACACACGAATACGAATGAGGACGGCCATGCCGGTGTTCAGGAAGCGGCACATGCGAATCGAACGCAAGACGCCCGAGCAGATCGAGAAGATGCGTCGTGCCGGGGCCGTCGTGGCGAACACCCTGGAGGCGCTGCGCGAGGCGGCGAAGCCGGGGGTGAGCACGGCGGACCTGGACGCGATCGCCGAGCGCTCGATCCGGGCCGCGGGCGCGATCCCCTCGTTCAAGGGGTACCACGGCTTCCCGGCGTCGATCTGCGCGTCGGTCAACGACGTGGTGGTGCACGGGATCCCGGACGAGACGCCGTTGGGCGACGGGGACATCATCTCGATCGACTGCGGGGCGATCCTGGACGGCTGGCACGGCGACTCGGCGATCACCGTGCCGATCGGCACGGTGCGGCCCGAGGTGCTCGAACTGAGCCGGGTGTGCGAGCAGTCCATGTGGGCGGGCATCGAGGCCGCGGTGGCCGGCGGTCGGCTGACCGACATCAGCCACGCGGTGGAGAAGTCGATCCGGTCCAACCCGCTGCCGGGCGGCGCCAAGTACGGCATCGTCGAGGAGTACGGCGGCCACGGCATCGGCACCGAGATGCACCAGGACCCGCACGTGCTCAACTACGGCCCCGGCGGCCGCGGGCCGCGCCTGGAGGTCGGGGTGTGCCTGGCGATCGAGCCGATGGTCACCCTCGGCAAGCCGGACACGTACACGCTGGCCGACGAGTGGACGGTCAAGACCACCGCGGGCGGGTACGCGGCGCACTGGGAGCACTCGATCGCGATCACCGAGAACGGCCCCGTGGTTCTGACGCTGCCCTGATGCCAGACCCCCCTCGATGGTGGGGCTGGCACCATGTACGACCCTTCGCGCCCTGCCTAGTGTCGATGACATGGTGAGGACTCCGACCATGCGGGCATCCGACGTGGACCGTGAGGCGGCGGTGACGCTGCTGCGCGATCACCACGCCGTCGGACGGTTGACGCTCGCAGAGTTCAACGAACGCATGGGGGCCGCCTACGAGGCGGTCACGCTGGGGGAACTGGCCCGGCTGATCTCCGATCTGCCGCCGCCGGAGCACCTGGAGGCGGACGTCGAGGTGATCCGCGCGCGGATGGCCTACGAGGTGGCCCGCACCCGGGCGACCCTGGCGCGGCCGGTCACGCCACAGTCGCCGCCGGCCGCGGCGTGGCCGGCGCCGAGACCGGCGCCGCCGCCGGTCCGGCCGCAGGTGCGCCGCGAGGTCGTTTCGGCGCGGGGGGAGAGCGACGGGTGGGCGGCCGGCGCGCGGGCCCTGCGCGCGGCGTGGACCACGCTGAACGCGGTCACCGCGTTGAACGTGGTGATCTGGCTGCTGGTCGCGGTGGCCGGTACCGGGGTCGTGTACTTCTGGCCGGTGTGGGTCTACGGTCCGGCCGCGGCCGTGCTGGGTTCGATCCAGATGGTCTACTGGCGCCACGGGCGCTCCTCGCCGTGACCGGGCTACCCTCGTCTCATGGACCGTGACCCGAACGCCGCCGCGACTCCCACGGACCGCGAACGCGTGACCGCCGAGCTGCGTGAGCACCTCGCGTCGGGTCGGCTGGCGCTGTCCGAATACCGGGCGCGCCTGGACGCGGTCCGCCGAGCCGGTACGGTGGGGGAGCTCGACGCGGTCTCGGCGAATCTGCCGGGCCGCGAGGATCGAGACGACGCGGCGGGTGCGACGCCGCCGCCGGAGTACCGACCGATCGTCGACGCGCCTCCACGAGCCGGTGCCTACGGTCCGGCGGAGGAGCGGCGTCCGCGGGTTTCCAACGCGACGTTGAACAAGGTCTGGTTGGTCGTGATGTCACTCGGCGTGCTGGTGTGGGCGCTGGTCTACTTCCTGAGGTAGGCCGACGGGCCCGGCGGGAACGGAACCTGTGGTTCCGGGCCCGGTTTCGCTTTCACCGGCCGAGTGCCTTAGACTGACTCGTCGGCTCACATGTAGCCAGGTTTGGCGCGCCCGTCATCTGGGCGCCAAAAATTTGAGCTTCGTCATGTGCGCCGGGTAACGGTAGCTGATCCCGAGATACGAAGCGCGGAGGACATGCCCAAGAAGCAAGGGGCCATCGAAATCGAGGGCACCGTCATCGAGTCGCTCCCCAACGCCATGTTTCGCGTGGAGCTTCAGAACGGGCACAAAGTCCTCGCGCACATCAGTGGGAAGATGCGGATGCACTACATCCGTATTCTTCCGGACGACCGGGTTGTCGTGGAGCTGAGCCCTTACGACCTGACCCGCGGCCGGATCGTCTACCGCTACAAGTAGGCGAGCCCCGGCCCTGCCCACGCCGAGCGTGGTGTGCGGGGCTTGGACGCAAACCGATAACCGACTCGGCGACGGCGGCGTGCCCGCACGCCTTCGTCACACGTACCGGAGAAATCATGAAGGTCAAGCCGAGCGTCAAGAAGATCTGCGACAAGTGCAAGGTGATCCGCCGTCACGGCCGGGTCATGGTGATCTGCGAGAACCTGCGCCACAAGCAGCGCCAGGGCTGAGCAGCACCCCCCTCGCACAACGAGCGATCGACGCGCGACGCACCCCGTAAGAGCCGCAGCACCCGACCCCCGTTTCGTGCGGGACGCCACCCTCGGCCGGAGGCCGAGGACCGAGGACATCTCCAGAAGGTGTGCCGGACCGGTGCTGGGCCAGACCTCCGACTAAACCAGGAGCCACACATATGGCACGCCTCGTCGGCGTCGACCTCCCCCGTGAGAAGCGGGTCGAGGTCGCTCTGACCTACATCTTCGGCGTCGGGCGCACTCGTGCGCTGGACACGCTGAAGAACACCGGTGTCAACCCCGACACCCGCGTCCGCGATCTCGCCGAGGACGACCTGATCAAGCTTCGCGACTGGATCGAGTCGAACTACCGCGTCGAGGGTGACCTCCGCCGCGAAGTTCAGGCCGACATCCGCCGCAAGGTCGAGATCGGTTGCTACGAAGGTCTGCGTCACCGTCGCGGTCTTCCGGTCCGCGGTCAGCGCACCCACACCAACGCGCGTACCCGCAAGGGCCCGCGCCGCGCGATCGCCGGCAAGAAGAAGCCGGGCAAGAAGTAGTCCGCGTACGACGGATCACGCGGTCCTCAATTCGTAGCGGACCGACGACCTCAGGAGTTTCCAGCAGATGCCTCCCAAGAGCCGCGCGGGCGCCAAGAAGGTGCGCCGCAAGGAAAAGAAGAACGTCGCTCACGGGCACGCCCACATCAAGAGCACGTTCAACAACACCATCGTTTCGATCACGGACCCCAGCGGCAACGTGATCTCGTGGGCCTCCGCGGGCCACGTCGGCTTCAAGGGTTCGCGCAAGTCGACTCCCTTCGCCGCGCAGATGGCCGCCGAGTCCGCCGCGCGTCGTGCCCAGGAGCACGGCATGCGCAAGGTCGACGTTTTCGTCAAGGGCCCGGGTTCCGGTCGTGAGACCGCCATTCGTTCGCTGCAGGCCACCGGCCTGGAGGTCGGCTCCATTCAGGACGTCACCCCCGTGCCGCACAACGGCTGCCGCCCCCCCAAGCGCCGCCGCGTCTGACCAGCAGCTGACTAGGAGTTAAAGAACAATGGCGCGTTACACCGGCGCGGACTGCAAGCGCTGCCGTCGCGAGAAGATGAAGCTGTTCCTCAAGGGCAGCAAGTGCGAGGGCCCCAAGTGCCCGATCGAGATTCGCCCCTACCCGCCGGGTGAGCACGGTCGTGGCCGCACCAAGGACAGCGAGTACCTGCTGCAGATGCGCGAGAAGCAGAAGTGCGCGCGCATCTACGGTGTGCTCGAGAAGCAGTTCAAGGGCTACTACGAGGAAGCGAACCGTCGCCAGGGCAAGACCGGCGAGAACCTGCTTCGCATCCTCGAGTCGCGCCTGGACAACGTGGTCTACCGCGCGGGCTTCGCCAAGTCGCGTGACCACGCCCGTCAGCTCGTTCGCCACGGTCACATCGTGGTCAACGGCGTCAAGACGGACATCCCGTCGTTCCGGGTCTCCGACAACGACATCATCGAGGTCCGCAAGGACTCGGTCGAGCTGACCCCGTTCGTGGTCGCCCGTGCCGAGGCCGGCGAGCGCACCGTCCCGGCCTGGCTCGAGGTCATCCCGGGCAAGATGCGCATCCTCGTGCACTCCCTCCCCGCGCGTCAGGTCATCGACACGCAGGTGCAGGAGCAGCTCATCGTCGAGCTCTACTCCAAGTAGGAGCTCAACGGGATCGGGCGGACCGGGATTGTGCCGGTCCGCCCGTATCCTTGTTTCCACTGGCGTCAAATAGCGGGCGCCATGACCAGGAGGCATCCCCATGCTTATCGCCCAGCGGCCGACCCTCACCGAGGACGTCGTCGACGAATACCGTTCGCGTTTCGTCATCGAGCCCCTCGAGCCCGGCTTCGGCTACACGCTCGGCAACTCGCTCCGTCGTACGCTCCTGTCCTCGATCCCGGGTGCGGCCGTCACCAGCATCCGGATCGACGGCGTCCTGCACGAGTTCACCACCGTGCCGGGTGTCAAGGAGGACGTCACCGACCTCATCCTGAACATCAAGCAGCTCGTCGTCTCCTCGGAGCACGACGAGCCGGTCGTGATGTACCTGCGCAAGCAGGGTCCGGGTGTGGTCACCGCCGGCGACATCGCGCCGCCGGCCGGTGTCGAGGTGCACAACCCCGACCTGGTCCTGGCGACGCTGAACGCCAAGGGCAAGCTGGAGATGGAGCTGACCGTCGAGCGCGGTCGCGGCTACGTCTCCGCGGTGCAGAACAAGCAGGCGGGCCAGGAGATCGGCCGCGTGCCGGTCGACTCGATCTACTCGCCGGTGCTCAAGGTCACGTACAAGGTCGAGGCCACCCGTGTCGAGCAGCGCACGGACTTCGACAAGCTGATCGTCGACGTCGAGACCAAGCAGTCCATGCGTCCGCGCGACGCGATGGCCTCCGCGGGCAAGACGCTGGTCGAGCTGTTCGGTCTCGCGCGCGAGCTGAACATCGATGCCGAGGGCATCGACATGGGCCCGTCGCCGACCGACGCCGCGCTCGCGGCCGATCTGGCGCTGCCGATCGAGGAGCTCGAGCTCACGGTCCGCTCGTACAACTGCCTCAAGCGCGAGGGCATCCACACCGTGGGTGAACTGGTCGCGCGCAGCGAGGCCGACCTGCTGGACATCCGCAACTTCGGTGCGAAGTCCATCGACGAGGTCAAGGCGAAGCTCAACGGGATGGGTCTGGCCCTCAAGGACAGCCCGCCCGGGTTCGACCCGACCGCCGCCGCGGACAGCTTCGGCGACGAGGACGACCACGGCTTCGCGGAGACCGAGCAGTACTGAGCTTCGCCGCGAGGCGTAGCCACCACCCGGGCCGACCGGCCCGGGTGGACTGACGCCGGTACCTGATACGGCCGGCGCAGGAATATCTAGGAGAGAACATGCCCAGGCCCACCAAGGGTCCGCGCCTCGGCGGCGGCCCGTCCCACGAGCGGCTGATCCTGGCCGGTCTCGCGACGGCGCTGTTCGAGCACGGTCGGATCACCACGACCGAGGCCAAGGCGCGTCGGCTGCGTCCCGTCGCCGAGCGACTGATCACCAAGGCGAAGAAGGGCGACCTGCACAACCGTCGCCAGGTGCTCACGATCGTTCGTGACAAGAGCGTCGTGCACGCGCTCTTCGAGGAGATCGCTCCTCGGTACGAGAACCGCCCGGGCGGTTACACGCGCATCACCAAGATCGGCAACCGCAAGGGCGACAACGCGCCCATGGCGGTCATCGAGCTGGTCGAGGCGCTGACCGTGGCGCAGACCGCGGTCGGCGAGGCCGAGGCCGCCACGAAGCGCTCGGTCAAGGAGCAGGAGACCGCCAAGGTCGAGACGACGAAGGTCGTCGAGACCGAGGAGGCGCCCGCCGCCGAGGCCGAGCAGGCCGAGGAGAGCAAGGACGCCGACAAGGCCTGACGGTCTCGTCGTTTGCTCCACGCGTTCTGAATCACAGTGCGAGCCCGTCCCCCGTATCCGTACGGAGGGCGGGCTCGCGCCATGCCCGGAGGTGGTTGACGTGGTGCGCTTGCGCATCGATCTGTCGTACGACGGAACCGAGTTCGCGGGCTGGGCCCGTCAGCGCGAGCTGCGCACCGTGCAGGGCACGCTGGAGAGCGCCCTGACCACCGTGCTGCGGCTGGCCGAGCCCGCCCAGTTGACGGTGGCCGGGCGCACGGACGCGGGGGTGCACGCGCGGGGTCAGGTGGCCCACCTCGACGTGCCCGACGAGGTGTGGGCCGCGTTGGGCGACGTGGCGCTGCGTCGGGTCACCGGGGCGCTGCCGCGGGATCTGCGGGTGCGCGACATCACCGTGGCGCCCGAGGGCTTCGACGCCCGGTTCGGCGCGATCTGGCGGCGCTACGCGTATCGGGTGTGCGACGCGCCGGGCGGGGTGGACCCGCTGCGGCGGGGCAGCGTGGTGTGGCACGACCGGCCGCTGGACGAGACCCGGATGCACGCGGCGGCGCAGCGGTTGTTGGGCGAGCACGACTTCGCGTCGTTCTGCCGCAAGCGCGAGGGGGCCACGACCGTGCGCTGCCTCCAGGACTTCTCCTGGGCGCGCGAGACGCCGACCGGGGCCGATGTGGGTCCCGCGTTTCGGCCGGTGATCGTGGCGACCGTGCGGGCGGACGCGTTCTGCCACAACATGGTGCGCTCGCTGGTGGGCGCGATGTTGGCGGTGGGCACCGGGCGCAAGCCGGTGGAGTGGCCGCTGGAGGTGCTCGGGCGCGCGGTGCGCGACTCGGGCGTGCACGTCGCGCCCGCGCACGGGCTGACCCTGGAGGAGGTGGCCTACCCGGCGGACGCGTTGCTCGCGGACCGGGTGACGGCCACCCGTCGGCGCCGGGACGGCGGCTGAGGTCGGGGCGGGCGGGGCCGGGACTCGGGCCCCGGCCGGTCCCGGTCGGCCCTGGATCGGGTCCGGTCCGGGTCAGCCCTGGATCTGTTCCAGGGCCTTGCGCCGGTTCTCGTCGTCGATCTGCTTGGACCTCGCCTCGCCGCGCGCGGTCAGCGAGTTCCACAGGAACTTGTCCACGTCGTCCTGGGCCTGGGCCATGGTCTTGTCGTCGCCGACCGGGTCCTTGCCGTCGGCGTACCAGTCCAGGGTGAACAGCGCGTAGCGGCCGACGGAGTTGCGCAGCTTGCCGTGTTTTTGCTTCTGGGCGTCGAGGACCCTGACGCCGGGGCCGGCCAGCGGCAGCAGTTCGCCGCCGTCCTTGCCGTTCTTGATCGCCGCGGCCTTGTCGGCCGAGGGGAACGAGGCGACCGCGGCGGTGGAGACGATGCCGTTGGGACCGACCACCGCGAGCCGGATGAGCTGGGTGCACTGCTGGTTGCGGGCGGCCGGGCCGAGCTTGGGGTCGGTGCCGTCCGAACAGGTGTTGTCCAGCTTGCTCGCGACCACCGAGTACTGCCGCCCGTTGACGGTGAACTTCGAGCCGGGGAACAGCGATTCGACCGTGAACGGCGCGTTGTCCAGGGCGGGGTCGGCGAGCACGGCCTGGGCCGGGGGCGGCGGCGGGACGGTGGGCGCGGGGCGGAAGGTGGGCTTGGCCGGGGCGAAGGTCGAGGTGGACGGGCCGCCCGAGGCGCCAGGTCCCGCGCTCTTGTTGTCGTCGCCGCCGGACGTGGCCATGACCGCCGCGACCACGCCGCCGATCAGGGCGAGGCCGAGCACGGAGCCGCCCACGGTGAACAGCAGCCTGCGGCGGCGGGCCGCCGCGTCGCGCCGCTCCGCCAGCGCGTCCCAGTCGGGACCGGTGGAGGAGCCGAACGGGTGTTGCCCCGCCTGCTGTTCGTGCGCCGGCCGGGCGAAGGGCTGCTGCGGTTGGGGGTGTGGTTGTGGCCCCTGGGGGCCGTGTGCCTGGGAGGGAAACTGGTCCCACGCGTGCGCCGGCTGCCCCGGTGACCCGGGCCCGCCCGGGCGTACGCTCCAGGGCTGCTGCCCGTCGTCTCCCGGTGTACCGACCCCCGACATACCCGCCCCCTGCAAGGAGTGACCCGCCTCGGCTCCCCATGCGCCGACGACCCGATCGTTCGGCGCATCGTACCTATCCGCCGATCCGGTGAGGACCGGCGTGGCACGGTAGGAGCACCCGCGTGGATGGCTTACGCTGGGGAGGGGCGTGAGCAGATCATCGCCCCATTGCTCGTTTTGACCGGCACCCCCTTGACCCGGTATTGTGCCGGTTCGTTGTGCGTATTGGCTTGCTTGAGTGGAGTCGGTACGCCGGGCCGCCGGCCACCGGAGTCCGCATTCGGTTCGGAATCATCTCCCGGACAGCCAGTCGGCATCCGTAAGCACACACTCACGAAGAAGCGAAGGCTATCGACCGTGCGCACGTACAGCCCCAAGCCCGGCGACGTCCAGCGTCAGTGGCACGTCATCGACGCGACCGATGTCGTGCTCGGCCGTCTGTCCACCCAGGCTGCTGCCCTGCTCCGGGGTAAGCACAAGCCGGTGTACGCGCCGCACGTCGACACCGGCGATTTCGTCATCATTGTGAACGCCGACAAGGTTCACCTGTCGGGCAACAAGCGCAGCCAGAAGATGGCGTACCGCCACTCCGGCTACCCGGGTGGCCTCCGCGCCGTCCGCTACGACGAGCTGCTGGAGAAGAACCCCGAGAAGGCCGTGGAGAAGGCCATCAAGGGCATGCTCCCGAAGAACACCCTGGGCCGGCAGATGTTGTCGAAGCTCAAGGTGTACCGCGGTTCCGAGCACCCGCACTCGGCGCAGCAGCCGGTTCCGTTCGAGATCACCCAGGTCGCGCAGTAGTCACGGCCACCGCCTGACGAACGAATAGTTTGAGGAGAACAGTGGCCGAGACCATTGCAGAAACCCCGATCGAGGAGACCGAGGGTCTTCCGCTCGAGAGCTACACGTCCGAGTCGCTCGCCTCGCGCTTCAGCGAGCCGCAGGCGGGTTCGGCCACCGGCCGCCGCAAGGAAGCCGTCGCGCGCGTCCGGATCGTTCCGGGCACGGGCAAGTGGAAGATCAACGGGCGCACGCTCGAGGAGTACTTCCCGAACAAGGTGCACCAGCAGCTCGTCAACGAGCCCTTCAAGGTGCTCGAGCTGGACGACCGCTACGACGTGCACGCCCGCATCCACGGTGGCGGCGTCTCCGGCCAGGCCGGTGCGCTGCGTCTGGGTGTGGCCCGTTCGCTGAACGAGGCCGACGTCGAGGCGAACCGCCCGGCGCTCAAGAAGGCCGGCTTCCTGACCCGTGACCCGCGTGCCACGGAGCGCAAGAAGTACGGTCTGAAGAAGGCGCGCAAGGCGCCTCAGTACAGCAAGCGCTAAACAGCCCGGCAGCACCCTCTGCGGCTGTACGCAGCGTCATCAGGCCCCGGGGGCACGGTTCGTGCCCCCGGGGCCTGATGCATTTTCCGGCGGTACTCCTGAGGGAGTGGCGTCGCGAGGTAGTGTCCGAGACATCCGGAATGTATGCGGGAGATCCAACTGTGGGACGACTCTTCGGTACGGACGGCGTGCGTGGCCTGGCGAATGGCCGGCTGACCGCGGAACTGGCGCTCGATCTGGCGGTCGCGGCCGCGCGGGTGCTCGGATCACGCGGCCGGGACGGGATTCCGCAATCAGGGCACGGCCGCAGGCCGTTCGCCGTGGTGGGTCGTGACCCCCGGGCCTCCGGAGAGTTCCTCGAGGCGGCCGTGGTCGCGGGTCTGGCGGGCGCGGGTGTGGACGTGTACCGCGCCGGCGTGTTGCCGACGCCGGCGATCGCCTACCTGACCGGGCTGCTCGGCGCGGACCTGGGCGTGATGCTCTCGGCGAGCCACAACGCGATGCCGGACAACGGGATCAAGTTCTTCGCGCGGGGCGGGCACAAGCTGCCCGACGACGTGGAGAACGAGATCGAGGCGTTGCTGGGCACCGCGTGGGAGCGGCCGACCGGGTCCGGGGTGGGCCGGGTACAGGACCATCCCGAGGGCCACGAGCGCTACGTCGAGCACCTGCTGTCCTCGCTGCCGCATCGCCTGGACGGGCTCAAGGTCGTGGTGGACTGCGCGAACGGCGCCTCCTCGGCGGTGGCGCCGGACGCGTTGCGTCGGGCCGGGGCCGAGGTGATCGCGATCCACGCGGAGCCCGACGGCCTGAACATCAACGACAACTGCGGTTCCACGCACATGGACGCGCTGCGGGCGGCCGTGGTCGAGCACGGCGCGGACGCGGGCATCGCGCACGACGGCGACGCGGACCGGTGCCTGGCGGTGGACGCGCGCGGCGAGCTGGTCGACGGCGACGCGATCCTGGCGGTGCTCGCGCTGGCGATGCGCGACGGCGGACAGCTCGTGGAGAACACGCTGGTGGCCACCGTGATGTCCAACCTGGGGCTCAAGCTGGCCATGCAGGCCGCGGGCATCAAGATGGTGGAGACCGCGGTCGGCGACCGCTACGTGCTGGAGGCGATGCAGGCCTCGGGTCTGTCGCTGGGCGGCGAACAGTCCGGCCACGTGGTGTTGTTGGACCACGCGACCACGGGCGACGGCACGCTGACCGCGCTGCGCCTGCTCGCGCGCGTCGCGGAGACCGGCACGCCGCTGCACGAGTTGGCCTCGGTGATGACGCGCCTGCCGCAGATGTTGGTCAACGTCGCCGGGGTGGACCGCACCCGGGTGCACACCACGCCCGAACTGGCCGAGGCCGTCGCGCTGGCGGAGAAGCGACTGGGCGACACCGGCCGGGTGTTGCTGCGCCCCTCGGGCACCGAGCCGTTGGTGCGGGTGATGGTCGAGGCGCAGACGCACGACCAGGCGCACGACGAGGCCGCGGGTCTGGCCGAGGTCGTGCGGACGCTGCTCGCGCTGGATTAGCAGGGAGCACGGCCGAACCCCCGCGGGTTCACGATGACTTGCCGGCCCCCGTCGTACGCGACGGGGGCCGTCGTCGTCCGGTCCGGGCGGCCTGCAGGCTCCACAGGCCGCGCTGGAGGAGCAGGGTGAGGGTGCCCGCGAGCACGATGCCGACCAGGTTCAGGCCGAGTTGGCCCAGCGAGCCGGCCGCCTGCCGGTAGTCGGCGTAGCGGATGGCCACCGACGCGTTCGCGGCCGCGGGCACGGTGGTGACCGAGATCAGTACGCCGATCAGCGCGCCGGACTTGGCGCTGGTCAGCGAGAGCATGCCCGCGACGCCGGCGAGCAGCGCGACCCAGAACGACAACCAGTCCGGTTGGAAGATGAACTCGGTGAGCGGGCGCGAGCGTTCGAGCATTTCGCGGTCGAACAGCCCGAACGCGCCCAGGAGCGCGGTGAACGCCATGGTGAGCGCCATCGCCACCGGGAAGCCGATCAGCAGCGCGAGCGCGGAGCGGCCGGCGAGTCGGGGCTTGCGCTGCACGGTGGCCACGCACAGTCCGGCGAGCGGGCCGAACTCGGGTCCCACCACCATCGCGCCGACGATCAGGATCGGGTTGTCCAGCAGTACGCCGCACGCCGCGATCATGGTGGCCACCGTCAGGAAGGCCAGGAAGGTCACCGAGAGGGTGGACTCCTCGGAGGTGGCCTCCTCGATCTCCTCCCAGACCACGGAGTCGGCGCTGTCGCCCGGTGCGTTCCGCTCGGCCCGGTCCGCGGACCGGGACAACATCACGTCCAGGTCCTCGAGCGCGATCGCGCCGTCCTCGCGCAGGCCCAGCGCGCGCAGTTCGGCGAGCACCGCACTGGTGGCCTCGCGCGCGAGATCGCAGGCGATCACGTCGCCGGTGGGCTGCACCGCCGCGCCCGGCCACACCACCAGGTGGGTCGCTCCCGGCTCGTCGAGCAACAGGTCGCGCACGGCGGCGCTGCGGTCGGCCGGGACGATCAGGCGCAGATGGAACATCCCGTGACGGTACCCGCCTTCACAGCTTGCGCAGTCGCAATCTGCTCACCGCGTGCTCCGCATCCTTTTGCAGTACCAGCGTGGCGCGGGCGCGGGTGGGTCGGATGTTCTGCACCAGGTTGGTCTCGTTGATGGTGGCCCACGTGTTCTCCGCGTACCGCAGCGCGTCCTCGGGGGTCATCACCGCGTACTTGCGGAAGTACGAGGCCGGGTCACGGAACGCGGTCTGGCGCAGCTTGACGAAGCGTTCCAGGTACCAGCGGCGGATGTCCTGGGTACGGGCGTCCACGTACAGGCTGAAGTCGAAGAAGTCGGACAGCGCGAGCCGGGGTCGGCCGTCGGCGGTCGGCGAGGCGGGTTGCAGCACGTTCAGGCCCTCGACGATCAGGATGTCGGGCCGGTGGATGGTCAGCCGCTCGTTCGGCACGATGTTGTAGGTCAGGTGCGAGTACACCGGCGCGGTGACCTCGGGCTTGCCGGCCTTGACGTCGGCGACGAAGCGCACCAGGGCGCGTCGGTCGTAGGACTCGGGGAAGCCCTTGCGGTGCATGATCCCGCGGCGCTCCAGCTCCTCGTTGGGGTAGAGGAAGCCGTCGGTGGTCAGCAGTTCGACGTGCGGGTGGTCGGGCCAGCGGGCGAGCAGTTCGCGCAGGATGCGGGCGGTGGTGCTCTTGCCCACCGCGACGCTGCCCGCGACGCCGATCACGAACGGTATCCCCGGGTTCTCGCCGTTGCCCAGGAACGTGGTGAGCGCGCGGCCCAGGCCCCGGGTGGCGCCCACGTACAGGTTCAGCAGCCGGGACAGCGGCAGGTAGACGTCGGAGACCTCGTCGAGGTCGACCACGTCGCCCAGGCCGCGCAGGCGTTCGAGTTCGTCTGCGGTCAGCGGCAGCGGCGTCCCGGCCCGAAGCCGGGTCCAGGCGGCGCGGTCGAGTTCGACGAAGGGGGACAGGTCGCGAGCCGGCCCCTGAGCCGCGAAGGAGTGCACGTGCCTATTGTCCCGAGTGTGTGCCCGCGCGCCGTCGCCGGGCCGTCGAACGCGTTTCCGCCGGCCCGATGGGGACCCCGTAGGCTGGCCCCCATGTGCGGGATTGTGGGATATGTGGGCGCTCAATCGGCGCTGGACGTGGTCATCGGCGGGCTCAAGCGGCTGGAATACCGCGGTTACGACTCGGCCGGGGTGGCCGTGCTCTCCGCCGGTGCCCTGGTGAGCGAGAAGCGCGCCGGGAAGCTGGCCAACCTGGTGGGCGCGCTGGCGGAATCGCCGCTCCCGGTCGGGACGTGTGGCATCGGGCACACGCGGTGGGCCACCCACGGTGCGCCCAACGACGCGAACGCGCATCCGCATCTGGACAACGCGGGTCGGGTCGGCGTCGTACACAACGGGATCATCGAGAACTTCGCCGCGCTGCGCGCCGAGCTGGCCGAGCGCGGGCACAAGCTCGCCTCGGAGACCGACACCGAGGTGGTCGCGCACCTGCTGGCCGAGGAGTTCGCGGGCGCGGGCGAGGACCTGGCCGAGGCGATGCGTCGGGTCTGCCGCCGGCTGGAGGGCGCGTTCACCCTGGTCGCGGTGCACGCGGACGCCCCCGACGTGGTGGTCGGCGCGCGCCGCAATTCGCCGCTGGTGGTCGGTCGCGGGGTCGGCGAGAACTTCCTCGCCTCGGACGTGGCCGCGTTCATCGAGCACACCCGCGAGGCGATCGAGCTGGGCCAGGACCAGGTGGTCGAGCTGCGCCGGGACGCGATCACGGTGACCGACTTCGACGGCGCGCCCGCGGCCTTTCGCGAGTACCACGTGGACTGGGACGTGTCGGCCGCCGAGAAGGACGGCTACGACTACTTCATGCTCAAGGAGATCGCCGAGCAGCCCAAGGCGGTCGCCGACACGCTGCTGGGCCGGATCGGCACCGACGGGCGCCTGGTGCTCGACGAGGTGCGGATCGCGGACGAGGTGCTGCGCGAGATCGACAAGGTCGTGATCATCGCCTGCGGCACGTCCTTCCACGCGGGCCTGATCGCCAAGTACGCGATCGAGCACTGGACGCGCGTGCCCTGCGAGGTCGAGCTGGCCAGCGAGTTCCGCTACCGCGACCCGATCCTGGACCGGCAGACGCTGGTGGTGACCATCTCGCAGTCCGGCGAGACGATGGACACGCTGATGGCCCAGCGGCACGCCCGCGAGCAGGGCGCCAAGGTGCTGGTCATCTGCAACACCAACGGCTCGACGATGCCGCGCGAGGCGGACGCGGTGTTGTACACGCACGCGGGCCCCGAGGTCGCGGTCGCCTCGACCAAGGCGTTCCTGACCCAGTTGGTGGCCTGCTACCTGGTCGCGCTGTACCTGGGCCAGGTGCGCGGCACCAAGTGGGGCGACGAGATCACCGAGGTGATCGAGCAGCTCGCGGCGATGCCGGAGATGGTGGACAAGGTCCTGGACACGATGGAGCCGGTGCGCGAGCTGGCCCGTTCGCTCAAGGACGCCGGTTCGGTGTTGTTCCTGGGCCGGCACGTGGGCTACCCGGTGGCCCTGGAGGGTGCGCTCAAGCTCAAGGAGCTGGCGTACATGCACGCCGAGGGCTTCGCGGCGGGCGAGCTCAAGCACGGCCCGATCGCGCTGATCGAGGAGGGCCTGCCGGTCGTGGTGGTGGTCCCGTCGCCGCGCGGGCGCTCGGTGCTGCACGACAAGATCGTGTCCAACATCCAGGAGATCCGGGCCCGCGGCGCACGCACCATCGTGATCGCCGAGGAGGGCGACGAGGCGGTCGTGCCGTACGCCGACCACCTGGTGCGCATCCCGGTCACGCCGGTGTTGTTGCAGCCGCTGGTGTCCACCGTGCCGTTGCAGGTGTTCGCGTGCGAGCTGGCCACGGCCAAGGGCCACGAGGTGGACCAGCCGCGCAACCTGGCGAAGTCGGTCACGGTCGAGTAGTTCGACCCGGTCCTCGACCGCCCCGCGCCCCTTCGTCGAGGGGCGCGGGGCGGTTTCGCGTTTGGGGCGGGGATGCTCGGGCCGATCGGTTCGGGGGTCAGCCCAGGTGGGTGTCGCCCTGGGCGATCAGGAGCTTGCGCAGCAGGGCGTTGAGCTGGTCGCGCTCGCTCTCGTCGAGGACGGCCAGGAAGCGGCCCTCGTTCTCCAGGTGGCCGACCAGGATGTCGTCCACGAGCTCGACGCCCTCGGGAGTCAGCTTGACCAGGACCGATCGGCGGTCCTCGGCGCTGACCGAGCGCTCGACCAGCCCCTTCGCGGTGAGCTTGTCCACCCGGTTGGTGATCGCGCCCGACGTGACCATCGCCGAGCGCAGCAGTGTGCCCGCGCTGACCCCCTCGACGCCGCCGGAGCGGCGCAGGGTGGCCAGCACGTCGAATTCGGAGAAGTCGAGCCCGTAGCGGGCGAAGTAGGTGCGCAGCGTCTGGTCGATGAACCGGCGCAGCCGGTTCATCCGCCCGACGGCCGCCATGATGTCGAGGCTCTCGGGAGCGATGTCGGGCCGCTCCCGGTGCCATTGGTCCCAGACGTCGTCGATCGCGTCGCGTGTGTCTGCGTCGCGGATGTCTGTCTCGCGTGTGCCGCGTTCGGTCATGCCGCCAATTTATCTCAACGCTCATCTACTTGACGCTCGCAGAAGGAAGGTATTTACTTATCTCAACGTTCAGATAGTCACAGCTCGCAAAACTAGCGTTGAGGTGAATGGCATGGCGGTTCAGGGTGGCGGCAAGGGACTCGGTCGTGTGGGGATGCTCCTGGCGACGGCCGTGGCCCCGGCCACGTGGGGGACCACCTACCTCGTGACCACGGAGATGCTCCCGGCCGACCGGCCGCTGCTCGCGGCCGGCGTGCGGGCGTTGCCCGCGGGTCTGCTCCTGGTCGCCATGTCCCGACGGCTGCCGACCGGGGTGTGGTGGTGGCGCTCGTTCGTCCTGGGGATGCTCAACGTCGGGCTGTTCTTCCCGCTGATCTTCGCCGGCGCGTACCGCCTGCCCGGTGGCGTCGCGGCCACGATCGGCTCGGTGTCGCCGCTGATCGTCGCGGGCCTGTCGTTCCTGATCCTGAAGGTGCGGGCACAACCGCGGGTGCTGCTCGCCGGCGTCGGCGGCGTCGTCGGGGTCGCCCTGCTCGTGCTCAGCTCGGAGGCCGAACTCGACCCGATCGGTGTCGGCCTGATGCTGCTGGCCACCACCTTGATGGCGATGGGCGTGGTGATGTCGGCGCGCTGGGGTCGACCCGAGGGCGTCTCGCTGCCGGCCACCACCGGTTGGCAGCTCACCGCCGGCGGCATGGTGATCGTCCCGATGATGTTCGCGATCGAGGGCATGCCGCCGGTGCCCACCGGCCGCAACCTGCTCGGCTTCGGCTACCTGGTGCTGATCGGCACCGCGCTCGCCTACGTGCTGTGGTTCCGCGGCATCGAGCGCCTCGGCGCCGGCGTGGCGTCCTTCCTCGGCCTGGTCAACCCGGTGGTCGCCACGCTCGCCGGCCTGGTCGTGCTGAGCCAGACGCTGACCCCGCTCCAGGTGCTCGGGCTGCTGATCGCCCTCGGCGCGATGTTGCTGGGCCAGCGGCAGCCGCGGCGCCGCGTCGAGGTGCGCGTCGAGCCGCCGGTGACCCTCGTCAACGAGCGCAACCGGGCCGACGTCGTCGAGGCGTCGTGACCCGAGAGCGCCCCACGAGCCCACCGGGCCGCATCCCCGCCGGGGACGCGGCCCGGACTCGTCGTGGGCCGCACCCTCGTGGGCCGGGGCACCCGCGGCCCCGGTGTTTGTAGGCTCGGGCCGTGATCATCGGTGTGGGTATCGACGTCGCGGACATCGCGCGGTTCGGGCAGTCGTTGGAGCGGACCCCCGGGTTGGCCGATCGGCTCTTCACCGACGGGGAGCGCTGGGTGCGACCCGGGCAGGAACGCGGCGTCGCGTCGCTGGCCGCCCGGTTCGCCGCCAAGGAGGCCCTGGCCAAGGCACTCGGCGCGCCCGGCGGCCTGCACTGGCTGGACGCCGAGGTGACCACCGAGGACTCCGGCCGGCCGCTGCTCGCGGTGACGGGCACGGTGGCCGCGCGGGCCTTCGAGCTGGGCGTGCGGCACTGGCATGTGTCGCTCAGCCACGACGCGGGCATTGCTTCCGCTGTCGTCATCGCCGAGGGCTGAGGGGGTCTCGCATGCGCGCAGCGCACGACGTCGAGCAGGTGCGCGGCGCGGAGGCCGCGCTGTCGGCCACGTTGCCCGAGGGCACGCTGATGCGGCGCGCCGCGACCGGCCTGGCGCATACGTGCGCCCGACTGCTCGACCGGGTCTACGGCGCCAGGGTCGCGCTGCTCGTGGGCAGCGGCGACAACGGCGGGGACGCGCTGTACGCGGGCGGCATGCTGGCCCGACGCGGCGCGCGGGTGGACGCGTTGCTGCTCGCGCCGGAGCGGGCCCACCCGGCGGGCCTGGAGTGGGCGCGGCGGGCCGGCGTACGGGTGTGGGACGCGGGCGCGCCGGACCGGGCCGACACGATCGACCTGCTCGGGCGGGCCGACCTGGTGCTCGACGGGATCGTCGGGATCGGCGGCAAGGGCGCGCTGCGCCCGCCCGCCGCCGAACTGCTCGCGCACGTGCGGGATTCGATCGTGGTCGCGGTCGACGTGCCCAGCGGGGTGGACGCGGGCACCGGGCGGGTCGAGGGCGCGGCGGTGCGGGCCGATGTCACGGTCACCTTCGGCACCTACAAGCCCGGCCTGCTGGTCGACCCCGGAGCGCGGTACGCCGGAGTGCGGCACCTGGTGGACATCGGGCTCGACCCGCACCTGCCGGCGTCGCGGGTGGGCGTACTGCAACACGCGGACGTGGCCCGGCTGTTGCCCGCGCCCACGGGGGAGAGCGACAAGTACTCGCGCGGGGTGCTCGGCGTGGTCGCCGGCTCGCCCCGATACCCCGGCGCCGCGGTGCTCGTGGTCGGCGCGGCCGTGCGCGGCGGCGTCGGCGCGGTCCGCTGCGCCGGTCCGGCCGAGGTGTTGCGCCCGGTGCTCGCGGCCTGGCCGGAGACGCTGGCGACCGAGGCCGCCCCGATCGACGCCGGTCGGGTGCAGGCCTGGGTGGTGGGACCGGGCCTGGACACCGACCAGGACGCCCAGGCGCGCTGGGCGGGCGTACTGCACGGTTCGGCGCCGGTGCTGGTGGACGCGGACGGACTGACCCTGCTCGCCCGGGCGAGGCCCGGCACCTGGCCGACGCCCGCGCTGCTCACCCCGCACGCGGGAGAGGCGGTGCGCCTGTTCGCCGGCGCCGGGGTCGAGACGACCCGCGAACGCGTCGAGGCGGAGCGGCTGGAGCACGCGCGCCGGCTCGCCGCGCTCTACGACTGCGTGGTGCTGCTCAAGGGCTCCACCACGGTGATCGCCGCGCCCGACGGCCGGGCCAGGATCAATCCCACCGGCACCCCGCGGCTGGCCACCGCGGGCAGCGGCGACGTGCTCTCCGGCCTGGCCGGCGCGCTGCTCGCGGCGGGTCTGGACCCGCTGGACGCCGGTTCGGTGGCCGCCTACCTGCACGGCCTGGCCGCCCGCGCGCTGCCCGGCCCGGTGACCGCCCCGGACCTGATCCGGGTGCTGCCCGCGGTGTGGGCGGACGTCACAGGCGCGTGACAGGGAGACCGCCCCGGCACGGGCCTGCCACACTAGGAGTCTTGAGCTCCGGGACGCCCGGCCCCGGATCCCGTCCGGAGCCGGGACGCGGACTCTCGTCGATGACCGTCGTCGAAAGGACCACCAGCCACATGCGTGCCGAGGCGCGGATCGATCTCGATGCCGTTCGGGACAACATCGCGGCCGTCCGGGCTCGGGTGGGCTCGGCGGCGGTGATGAGCGTGGTCAAGGCGAACGCCTACGGCCACGGCCTGCTCCCGTGCGCGCGGGCGGCCCGTGCGGGCGGCGCCGCGTGGCTGGGCACCGCGGTGGTCGAGGAGGCGCTCGCGTTGCGCGCGGCCGGCGACACCGGGCGGGTGCTCGCCTGGTTGTGGACCCCGGGCGACCGCTTCGAGGACGCGGTGCGCGCCGACGTGGACATCTCGGTGAGCGGGCTCTGGGCGATGCGCGAGGTGGTAACCGCCGCACGGGCGAGCGGCCGGACCGCACGCGTGCACCTCAAGGCGGACACCGGCCTGGGCCGCAACGGCTGCCAACCCGCCGACTGGCCGGCCCTGGTCGACGCCGCGCTCAAGGCCCAGGCCGACGGCGCCGTCGAGGTGGTCGGCCTGTGGTCGCACTTCGCCTGCGCGGACGAGCCCGGACACCCCTCGATCCCGGTGCAACTGGCCGAGTTCACCGCGATGCTGGCGCACGCCGAGGGCTGCGGGGTCACCCCCGAGGTGCGGCACATGGCCAACTCGCCCGCGACGCTGCTGCTGCCCGAGGCGCACTTCGACCTGGTCCGGGTGGGCCTGGTCAGCTATGGCCTGTCGCCCGTGCCGGAGGTCGGCGGTCCCGCCGACTTCGGGCTGCGCCCGGCGATGACGCTGGCGGCGAACCTGGCCGGGGTCAAGCGGGTCCCGGCCGGGCACGGCGTGTCCTACGGGCACTCGTGGATCGCGCCGCGCGACACCACGCTCGCGCTGGTACCCACCGGCTACGCGGACGGCATCCCCAGGAACGCGAGCAACGCCGGCCCGGTCCTGGTGGCCGGCCGCCGGCGCACGATCGCCGGCCGGGTGGCGATGGACCAGTTCGTGGTCGACATCGGCGACGACGCGGCCGCCGCCGGCGACGAGGCGATCCTGTTCGGCCCCGGCGATCGGGGCGAGCCCACCGCGCAGGACTGGGCGGCGGCGACCGGCACGATCAGCTACGAGATCGTCACCCGGATCGGCACGCGGGTGCCCCGCGTGTACACCGGGGCGGCCGCAGGGGCGACTGCCACCGGGACGCCGGCCGGCGGGACGGCCGCGCCGTGAGCACCCCCGTGCCGGGCGCGTCCGGCGGCGGTCGGGCGCTCGGCCGCCGGGCCGGCATCGTGGGCGCCGCGGTCGGCGTGCTCGCGGCCGGTGCCGCCGCGGGCGTGGCGATCGAGCGGATGACCGTCGGCCGCGCGTTCCGCCGGCGGACCGAGGCGCAGTTGGACGCGCTGGCCGAGTTCGGCACGCTGCGCGGCGAACCGCACATCGTCACCGCCGGCGACGGCGTCGAGTTGTACGCCGAGGTGGACGGCAGGCGCGACGCGGCGGTGACCGTGGTGCTGTGTCACGGCTACTGCCTCGACATGGACTGCTGGCACTACCAGCGGGCCGAACTGCGCGACGAATACCGCCTGGTGTTCTACGACCAGCGCAGCCACGGCCGATCCGGCCGGGGCGCGCCGGAGACCTCGACGATCGACCACCTCGGCGCCGACCTGTACACGGTGCTGACCGAACTGGCGCCCGAGGGACCGCTCGTGCTGCTGGGCCACTCGATGGGCGGGATGACCATCATGGCGCTGGCCGATCAGCACCCCGAGCTGTTCGGGGACCGGGTGATCGGCGTCGCGCTGATGAACACCTCGGCGGGCCGCTGGGCGACGGTGACGCTGGGCATTCCCGCGGCCGGCGCCCGGCTCGTGCACCGGATCGCGCCCGGGTTGCTGCGTACGCTCGGCCGCCGGGCCGCGCTGGTGGAGGCGGGTCGGCGGGCGGCCCGCGACCTGGTGTACCTGTTCACCGAGCGGTACGCGTTCGACTCCGAGGTGGACCCGACCCTGGTGCGGTTCACCGACCGGATGATCTCCGGTACGCCGATCGACGTGATCGCCGAGTTCTTCCCCGCCTTCGAGGCGCACGACAAGATGGCCGCGCTGCCGGCGCTGGCGGGGGTGGAGACGCTCGTGGTGGGCGGCGAGGGCGACCTGATCGCGCCGGCCACGCACAGCGAGGCGATCAAGGAGGCGCTGCCCGGCGCCGAGTTGCTGATCGTGCCGCAGTCGGGGCACCTGACCCCGCTGGAGCATCCGGAGGTGGTCAACGCGGCGGTGCGCGATCTTCTCGCGCGCGCCGCGAGTGCACCCGGGCGGCGCGCCGGGCGATCCGGCGGGCACGCGCGCGGCGAATCGTCCGCATAGGTCGGAATCGACGTGAGCCGTGATCCTGCGGGACAGTGATCCCGGATGATGACCCGAGCGATGATCCCGGGAAGCCGGGACGGCCCGGGAGGGCGGACCCGAAGCGCTTCGGGTCCGCGAGTTCGGCGTGGTGGGAGTGCTGAAGTGGTGCGAAGTGTGACGGTGACGGTCGCCGGCGGCGCGGACACGCGCGCGCTCGGCGCCCGCCTGGCCAAGGTGCTGCGGGCCGGCGACCTGATCGTGCTGTCCGGCGGCCTGGGCGCGGGCAAGACCACGCTCACCCAGGGCATCGGGGTCGGCCTGGGCGTGCGCGGCGCGGTGACCTCGCCGACGTTCGTGATCGCCCGGGTGCACCCCTCCGAGGTCGGCGGCCCGGCCCTGGTGCACGTGGACGCCTATCGGCTCGGCGGCTCGGCGGACGTCACCGCCGAGATCGACGGCCTGGACCTGGAGGCCTCGCTCGACGAGTCGGTGACCGTCGCGGAGTGGGGCGAGGGCATGGTCGAGGAACTGACCGAGGACCGCCTGGACATCGCCATCGCGCGCGACGCGCTCGGGCCGGACGCGCTCGTGGAGAGTGCGACCGACTTCGCCGGCGACGAGGTGCGCACGATCCGGGTGACCGGGGTCGGCGCCCGCTGGGCGGGCGTCGACCTCGACGCGTTGGCGGGCTGACCCGAACGGGATCGGCTTACCGAGACCGGGCCGGGACCGAGACCGCGCCGGGGCCGGGATCAGGTGACGGCCGCCGCCGGGGTCTCGGGCACGTCCGGGGACTCGGGCGCGGTCGAGGGCGGGCGGCCGGTCGCGCCGCCGCCGCTCGTACCGCCCGGCGCGGCGGACGTGGCGGGTGGGCGGGTGCCGGTCGCCGGGGGCGTGGTCGGCGGGGCGGTGGTGCCGGTGTCGCCGGTCGGCGGCCCGGTGGTCGCCGTGGCCGGCGCGCTGGGCGTGGCGGTACCGGTGCTCGGCGGCACCAGGCTGGTGTCCGGGCCGCCGAGGCCGCCGGCGGTCTCCTCCGGGAAGTCGGTCGCCTTCTGCCCGGCGAGTGCGGCGCGCATGTAGGTCGTCCACATCCGGGTCGGCAGGTTGCCGCCGTCCACCCGGTCCAGTCCGGCGACCCCGGACAGGGACAGGAACGCGTGCGTTCCGGCGTCCTCGCGGAACATGCCCATCGAGGTGGACAGGTCCGGGGTGTACCCGACGAACCAGGCCGAGCGGTTGTCGTCGGTGGTGCCGGTCTTGCCCGCCGCCGGGCGGTTCAGCGCCTGTGCGCGAAATCCGGTGCCGCTGTCCACGACGCCGCGCAGCACCTGGGTGACCGCGTTCGCCTGCTGGTCGTCGTAGGCGTTCTCGGTGTCGTGATCGGGCAGGTCCACGGTGTCGCCGGAGCGGGTCAACCGGTCCACCGGGTAGGGCGCGCGCTGTTTGCCCTCGGCCGCGAACGTGGCGTACGCCGAGGCCATGTCCAGCGCGCTGGGGGTGGAGGTGCCCAGCGACACGGACGGGATCGGTTGCAGCCCCGGCGTGCTCGCGGGCAGCCCCGCGTCCACCGCGGCCCGCACCACCCGGTCGGGGCCGACGTCCATGCCCAGTTGGGTGTAGACGGTGTTCACCGACTTGTCCATCGCCCGGGCCAGGGTGATCTGCCCGTAGTCGACGCCGTCCTCGTTGCCCGGCTGCCAGGGCACGCCGTCCTGCAGGACGGGCTTGCCGTTCGGATGGCGGATCACCACGTTGTCGTTGCCGTTGTAGACCGTGCGCGGGCTGATCCGGTCGCGCCCGCCGTCGCGGTCCTGCACGCCGTCGCGCAGTCCGGCCGCCAGCACGAACGGCTTGAACGTGGAGCCGACCTGCACGTCGCGGCGGGTGGCGTCGTTGACGAACTGCCTGACGTAGTTCGGGCCGCCGTAGATCGCGACGATCCGGCCGGTGCCCGGCTCCACCGACGCCGCGGCGACCCGTACGCCGACGTCCGCGGAGCGCTCGGCCGGGTCCAGCGACTGGGCGAGCTGGTCCTGCACGGTCTGCTGGAGCACCTCGGTCCTGCGCTTGTCGAACGTCGTGGTGATCGCGTAGCCGCCGGCGTCGAGGCGGTCCTCGTCGACCACGTCGTGGTCGAGCAGGTAGCGCTTGGCCATCTCCACCAGATAGCCGTTGACCCCGGCCAGGTTGGCCGCCGGACGCGGGTCGACGGGCTCGGGGAAGACCATGCCGGCGCGCTGCTCGGGGGTGAGCCACTTCTCCTTGACCATGCCGTCCAGGACGTAGTCCCAGCGCGCGAGCACCCGCCGCCGGCCCGCCTCGGTGGTGTTCCGGACGTCGTTGGCGCTGGGCGCGTTCAGCAGTACCGCCAGGTAGGCGCCCTGCTCGACGGTGAGTTGCCCGACGTCGACGCCGTAGTACGCCTGCGCGGCGGCCTGGATCCCGTAGGCGCCGCGGCCGAAGTACACGCTGTTGAGGTAGCCGGTGAGGATCTCGTCCTTGGAGACGGTGCGGTCGAGCTTGACCGAGATGATCGCCTCCTTGAACTTGCGGCCCAGCGTCTGCTCCTGGGTCAGGTACACGTTCTTGACGTACTGCTGGGTGATCGTCGAACCGCCCTGGAGACCGCCCGAGCCGCCCGCGGCGTTGCGCAGCAGGGCGCGCACGGTGCCGGTGATCGAGACGCCGGCGTTGGAGAAGAAGGAGCGGTCCTCGGCGGCGAGCACCGCGTGCTGCACGTCGATCGGGATCGCGGCCAGCGGCACGGTCTGCCGGTTGGTGGTGCCGGTGCGGGTGATCTCGCTGCCGTCGCTCCAGTACCAGACGTTGCTCTGCTGTCGGGCCTGGGCGTTGACACTGTGCGGGACCGGGGTGACCGCGTAGACCAGACCCACGGCGGCGAACAGGCCGGACAGGACCAGCAGGACCAAGGTGAGCAGGTGCTTGAACGAGGGCAGCCAACGCCGGAGTCCGCGCCGATTGCTCCGGGGGTAGTCGAACAGCCTGCGCCGGGGAGTCGGCCCCTGGACGTCGCCGGGACCGCTCGGACCGCAGGAGTCGTGCGCCACGCCGCCACCATTTCCTCGGTGCCATTGCCCTGACGGGCCCTGTCGGTCACCCGCGTGTGCCCGGTGGGGCCGGTGTGACCGGAGGGATCATCATCCTGATGATATGGGGGCAAAGCGTGGGAACAGCCGCCGAGTGGGGCAATGGTGGGCGTGGCGTGGCGAATCGGACCGCTGTGCGGTCAGAGCACCACGATGACGGGTGTGCCGACCGGGGCGAAGGCCCACAGGGCCGCGCCGTCGTCCGGCTTGGAGCGGATACCCGCGCTCTTGGCCGCCGCCGGCGTGGAGGCCTTCGGACGTGCGGTGCCGCTGGGGGAGGGGCCGGGCTTGGCACCGGTGTCGATCTTGTCCAGCGGGGTGTCCGTCGCGGCGAAACCGAGCGGGATGCCCTGCACCGCGCCGAAGCGCACCGAGTGGGTGATCCGGAGGTTGTCGCTGCCGGTCTGCGCCTCCTCCTTCTTCAGGGTCACCTGGTACGAGCCCGGTTGCGGCTTGACCGGCGCGTTCGCGACGGGGTACTCGCGCAGCATGCGGTCGGCCTCGTCGACCAGCCAGACGTGGCTGTCCTTGATCGAGTAGACGACCCGCTTGCCGGTGCCGGAGCCCGCGGGCACGGGCGGCGGTACGTAGACCGGGGGCACGGGCGCGCCGGACGGGGCGGTCGGGGTCGGCGTGTTCGTGCGCGCTATCCCCCGGTTGTCCGGTGCCGAGTTCGCGGCCTGCGCCGCGAGGAATCCGACGCCGACCAGTGCGGCGATGGTGATGCCCGCGACGGCCACGCCCGGGTTGAGCCGCTTCGCCATTGCCTTGGGTCCCTCTTCCGCCGTGTGGTGGCCTCCATGGTGCCGGCAGGCACCGTCCGCGCGTTGGAGCCGGGTGCACTTTTCGTTCCCGGCGGCCCGCGGCACCCGCCGCACACCCCGCGCACCCGCGCGTCCCGCGGGCGCGGCGGACGTGAGCGCGGCGCGCGGTCGGTAGCCTGGTGCCGTGCTGCTGCTCGCCTTCGACACCGCCACCCCGGCCGTCACGGTCGCCCTCCACGACGATTCCGCCGTCCTCGCCGGTTCCACCCGGGTCGACGCCCGTCGGCAGGGCGAACTGCTCGCGCCCGGCATCGCCGACGTGTTGCGCGAAGCGGGCCGGACCCGCGCCGACGTCACCGCCATCGCGGTCGGCGTCGGGCCCGGGCCGTACACCGGCCTACGGGTGGGCATCGTGACCGCGCTCGCGATGGGCGACGCGCTCGGCATCCCCGTGCACGGCGTGTGCACCCTCGACGCGCTCGCGTACGCGGCCCGCCGGGACGGCACCGTCACCGGGCCGTTCGTGGCGGCGACCGACGCGCGCCGCAAGGAGGTCTACTGGGCGCGCTACGACGACGCGGGTGCGCGCGTGCGGGGCCCGGCGGTGGATCGCGCCGGCGACCTGGCCGAGGACGTCACCAAGCTGCCGGCCGTGGGCGCGGGCGCGGCGCTGTACGCGGGGACGTTCACCGACGCGCGTTCGCCGGAGCACCCGGACGCGGCGGCGCTCGCGGCGTTCGCCGTACGGCGACTGGCGGCGGGGGAGGCCCTGTTGGCCCCCGAGCCGTTGTACCTGCGCCGCCCCGACGCGCAGGTCCCCGCGGGCTACAAGGCCGTGACGCCCGACGGACCGCCACCCAGGGCCTGACGGTCACCGATCCGCGGTCCGCGACGGGCGCCCCACCCCGGCCCGGGCACCCCCCGCCGGTCGCACCGCACCGGCCCGGCCCGATCGATCGGGCTCGAGGGGTGGTTGGGCAGTCGATAGACTCCCGGCATGGAATCCGGCCCTCGGCTGCGGCGCATGCGGTGGTGGGACATCGACGCCGTCATGCGACTCGAACACGAACTGTTCGCCGAGGACGCGTGGTCGGCCGGGATGTTCTGGTCCGAGTTGTCCGAGCCCGAGTTGCGCCATTACGTGGTGGCCGAGGACGAGACCGGGGCGCTCGCCGGGTACGCCGGGCTCGCGGTGATCGGCGACGAGGGCGACGTCCAGACGATCGGGGTGCGCCGCGATCGGTGGGGGGCGGGCCTGGGCTCGGTGTTGCTGACCGAGCTGCTCGACCTGGCGGTCGAACGCGGCTGCCGGGACGTACTGCTGGAGGTGCGCGTGGATAACGCCCGCGCACAGGCGCTCTACGAGCGCTTCGGATTCAAGGGGATCGGCGTGCGGCGGGGCTACTACCAGCCCGCCAACGTGGACGCGCTGGTGATGCGCCGCGATCTCAAGGAACGTCGGGAAGGAACGGCCACCGGTGGCTGACGAACCACTCGTCCTGGGCATCGAGACCTCGTGCGACGAGACGGGCATCGGCATCGTGCGCGGCACCACGCTGCTCGCCGACGCGGTCGCCTCCAGCGTCGACGAACACGCCCGGTTCGGCGGGGTGGTGCCCGAGGTGGCCAGCCGCGCGCACCTGGAGGCGATGGTGCCCACGGTGCGCCGCGCGCTCGCCGACGCGGGCGTGACCATGCGCGACATCGACGCGATCGCGGTCACCTCCGGCCCCGGCCTGGCGGGGGCGCTGCTGGTCGGCGTCGCGGCGGCGAAGGGCTACTCGGTCGCGCTGGACAAGCCACTGTACGGCGTCAACCACCTGGCCTCGCACGTGTGCGTGGACCAGTTGGAGCACGGCAAACTGCCCGAGCCGTGCATGGCCCTGCTGGTCTCCGGCGGACACTCCTCGCTGCTCCTGGTCCCCGACATCACCGCCGACGTGCGGCCGCTCGGGTCGACCATCGACGACGCGGCGGGCGAGGCGTTCGACAAGGTCGCGCGGGTGCTCGGGCTCGGCTTCCCGGGCGGTCCGGTGATCGACCGGCGGGCGCGCGAGGGCGACCGCGCGGCGATCGCCTTCCCGCGCGGGCTGACCGGACCGCGCGACGCGCCCTTCGACTTCTCCTTCTCCGGCCTCAAGACCTCGGTCGCGCGCTGGGTCGAGGCCCGGCAGCGGGCCGGCGAGACGGTGCCGGTGGCCGACGTCGCGGCCTCCTTCCAGGAGGCGGTGGTGGACGTGCTGACCCGCAAGGCGATCCGCGCCTGCAAGGAGAACGGCGTCGAGCACCTGATGATGGGCGGCGGCGTCTCGGCCAACTCGCGGTTGCGCGCGCTGGCGCAGGAGCGCTGCGACGCGGCCGGGATCGTGCTGCGGGTGCCGCGGCCGGGCCTGTGCACCGACAACGGCGCGATGGTCGCCGCGCTGGGCGCCGAGATGGTCGCCCGGGACCGGGCCCCGTCCACGCTGTCCATCCCGGCCGACTCCTCGATGCCGGTCACGGTGACGCAGGCGCTCTCGTAGTCGCGGGCGCTCTCGTGGGAGTACGACGGTTCGGGAACGGTGGAAACGGGAGAGGCGAGATGGCGATCGCGGCGATGTGGGAGGCCAGGGCCGAGGCCGGCGGGGGACCGGCGCTGGCCGCGTGGGTGCACGCCGCGGCGCTGCCGGTCCTCGTCGACGCGCCCGGCCTGGAACGGGTCGAGGTGTTCGCCTCCTCGGACGAGCGGGACGGCGACCGGGTCGTGGTGATCGCGCTGTGGACCGGCGAGCCGGTGTCGCTGCCGGACCCCCCGGCCGCGCTGGTCGCCCGCCCGCCGCACGCGTGGAGCTTCGAACGGCTCAGCGTCGGCCCCTGACCGGGCGCCGCCTTCGCGCGACACGCGCGAGCGGGCGTTTGCGTCCGGGTCGGTGTCCGGGTCCGCGCAACACTCGACCCGCGTCCGACGAGGAGGCCATTCGCAAGCCGGACGCGGGTCGAGTGCCTTGGCTGATGGCTGCGTGCCGCCGCACGTGCCATTGGCCTTGCCGGGAGTGTGCCCAGCTCATCGGCTGCTCAACAGTCCTTCGACAGTCCCTTGAACAGGCCTTGTCCGGACCGTGACAGGCCGCCGCGACGCGTAGCGTGGGCGCGATCGGAGCACACGAACGAAAGGGTCCGGCGACAGTGGCGCATCGAACGGTACAAAAGCGGCGGAGCGCGGCCCGCACCTCGGCCCTGGTCGGCCTGGCCGGCGCGCTGCTCGTCGCGCTGACCGGCTGCGGCGGATCCGACGACACCGCCGCGGTCAAGGGCACCGGCCGGCCCACCGGCGGCGCGGCCGGCGACCCGACCAGGCCCACTCCCGCCGCGAAGCCGGACACTCCGGGTGCCGACGCCGCCGCGCTCGCCGCGAAGTGGAACCTGAAACCGTTCGCCCCGCCGCCCGCCCCGCCCGCGGACAAGCCGATCAAGGGCGGCGGGCCCAAACCGCCGGTGGTGGACAAGATCCCCACCGAGGAGAAGATCGTCTTCATCACGATCGACGACGGAGCGGAAAAGGATCCGGGGTTCCTCGACATGATGCGGGACCTGCGGATCCCGGTGTCGATGTTCCTCAACGACACCTATGTGCGGCAGGACCCGGAGTACTTCCGCAAGCTCCAGGCGCTCGGCGCCACGGTGCAGAACCACACGCTGTCCCACCCGGACCTCAAGACGCTGGGCGCGGAGGCGCAGAAGCACCAGATCTGCGGTCAGCAGGACCGACTCGCCGAGATCTACGGCAAGCGCCCGACGTTGTTCCGCCCGCCGTACGGCAACTGGAACGCGACCACGCAGACGGTGGCGGGCGGCTGCGGGGGGATCGACGCGATCGTCAAGTGGCAGGAGTCGATGCAGATCAACGACATGCAGTACGTCGGCGAGAAGAAGCTGCACCCGGGCGACATCATCCTGGCCCACTTCCGCGGGCCCGGTGAGCTCAAGGGCACCACGATGACCGAGATGTTCGGCAACATGCTGCGCAAGATCCAGGCCCAGGGCTACACGGTCGCGCGCCTGGAGGACTACATCGGCTGAGGCCCGCCCGCCGGTGGACTACCCCGCCGAGTCCCGCCGACCGGTCGGCTGCCCCGGGGGCACCGGCTGCCCGATCAGCATCGTGGGCGCGCCCGCCACCCGGGTCAGCAGTACCGTGGCCGCGTTGGGGCCGGTCGGCCCGACCCGGCGGCGGACCTCCTCGGGTTCGACCGCCGAACCGCGCTTCTTGACCGTGAGGTTGCCGACGCCGCGCTCGCGCAGCAGGGCCTTGAGCCGCTTCAGGTTGAACGGCAACACGTCGGTGATCTCGTACACGCTCGCGAACGCGGTGGGGACCAGTTTGTCCGAGGTGAGGTAGGCGATCGTCTCGTCCACCAGGTTGCCGTCCACCAACTCGCCCACCTCGGCCACCAGGTGCGCCCGGATCACCGCGCCGTCCGGTTCGTAGAGGTAGCGGCGGACCGGGCCCACCGGTGCCCGGCGGGCCGGGCCGGAGGCCAACGCGGCGCCGGCGGGCAGCACGGTGGCGCGCAGGCCGCCGCGCGCGAGCCGGCCCCACCACAACACCGCCTCCTTGACGTCGCCGCGATCGGAGACCCACTCGGCCTCCATGCCCTCGGGCACGATCTCGTGCGGGATGCCGGGCGCGACCTTGGCCGCGCCGCAGGGCACCCGGGCGGCGAGCGTGGTCAGGAACGAGAACGGCGGCGAGTACGCCCGGGGGTCGAAGGTGCGGCCCCGGGCGGTGCGCCGGGCCGGGTCGATCAGCGCCGCGTCGTACCCGCCCAACTCCACCTCGGTCACGTCCGCGCACTCGACGGTGAGCAGGTGCGCCAGGCCCAGCGCGTCGGCGTTGGCCCGGGCGACCGCGCAGGTCAGCGGGTCCAGGTCGACCGCGTGCACGGCGATCCCGGCGCGGGCCAGCGCGAGCGCGTCGCCGCCGATGCCGCAACACAGGTCCACGGCCCGGTCGATCCCGCCGGCCGCGACCAGCCGGGCGGCCCGGTGCTCGGCCACCGAGGTGCGGGTGGACTGTTCCAGCCCGTTCGGCGTGAAGTACATCCGCGCCGCGTCCGCACCGAACTTGGCCCGCCCGCGCTGCCGCAGCCGGGACTGGGTGAGCGCGGCGGCCACCAGCTCCGGCGTGTGCTCCCGACGCAGCCGGGTGGCGAGCGACAACTCGTCGCCGATCTCGTGGTCGGCGAGCAGGTCCAACAGCGAACGGCCCTCGTCGGTCAGCAGCGCGGTGAAAGCTTCGGTGTGCACGCGCCCATTCTCGCCGAGCGCCGCCGGCCCCCCGTCGGGAAGCCCGCCGGTATGAACAATGCGGTCCGACGCGCTGAATCTGGCACTCTGGTTGACGGAGTGCTAACCGCCACCTAGTGTCTGTGCTGGCACTCTCCCCATGAGTGTGCCAGTGCGATACGAGCAGGTCCGGCACCCGCGACGACGGATCTGTCCCATCGCCGACAGACATTTTTCCGTGAGATCTCCGAAGGGGGAGGTCGCATCGTGACGACCGCCAACACCAAGGTTGCCATCAAGCCGCTCGAGGACCGCATCGTGGTCCAGACGCTTGAGGCCGAGCAGACCACCGCGTCGGGTCTCGTGATCCCGGACACCGCCAAGGAGAAGCCCCAGGAGGGCGTCGTCCTGGCCGTGGGCCCGGGTCGTTTCGAGGACGGTCAGCGTCTGCCGCTCGACGTGAGCGTCGGTGACACCGTGCTGTACAGCAAGTACGGCGGCACCGAGGTGAAGTACAACGGCGAGGAATACCTCGTTCTCTCGGCTCGCGACGTGCTCGCGATCATCGAGAAGTGACATCGCGCTGACGCGCCGGAACCGGTGACGGTTCGACGACCCCGCCCCGGATCGCCCTGCCCTCGCGGCCGGTGGACCCGGGGCGGAGTCGGTTGTACGACGTCGACTAGCAACCTTTAAGGACGAAGACCCTCATGGCGAAGATCCTCCAGTTCGACGAGAAGGCCCGGCGGTCGCTGGAGCGCGGCGTCAACGCGCTGGCCGACACCGTCAAGGTCACGCTCGGCCCCAAGGGCCGCAACGTCGTGATCGACAAGAAGTTCGGTGCCCCGACCATCACCAACGACGGCGTGACCATCGCCCGTGAGGTGGAGCTCGAGGACCCGTACGAGAACCTCGGCGCGCAGCTTGCCAAGGAAGTCGCGACCAAGACCAACGACATCGCGGGTGACGGCACCACCACCGCGACGGTGCTCGCCCAGGCGCTGGTACGCGAGGGTCTGCGCAACGTGGCCGCCGGCGCGGCCCCGATGGACCTGAAGAAGGGCATCGACCTCGCGGTGGCCGCGGTGTCCGAGCAGCTGCTCGAGACCGCCCGCGCCATCGACGGCAAGGAGGACATCGCCGCCGTCGCCGCGCTCTCCGCCCAGGACGCGCAGATCGGCGAGCTGATCGCCGAGGCCATGGACAAGGTCGGCAAGGACGGTGTGATCACCGTCGAGGAGTCCCAGACCATGGGTCTGGAGCTGGAGTTCGCCGAGGGCCTCCAGTTCGACAAGGGCTACCTGTCGCCGTACATGGTCACCGACCAGGAGCGTATGGAGGCCGTCCTCGACGACCCGTACATCCTGATCCACCAGGGCAAGATCTCGGCCATCGCCGAACTGCTGCCGCTGCTCGAGAAGATCATCCAGGCCGGCGCGTCCAAGCCGCTGCTGATCGTCGCCGAGGACGTCGACGGCGAGGCGCTGTCGACCCTGGTCGTGAACAAGATCCGCGGCACGTTCAACGCCGTCGCGGTCAAGGCCCCGGGCTTCGGCGACCGCCGCAAGGCGATGCTGGAGGACATGGCGATCCTGACCGGCGGTCAGGTCATCGCCCCCGAGGTCGGCCTCAAGCTCGACCAGGTCGGCCTGGAGGTGCTGGGCAGCGCCCGTCGCATCACCATCACCAAGGACGCGACCACCCTGGTCGACGGTGCCGGCGACGCCGCCGCGATCGCGGACCGGGTCAAGCAGATCAAGCGCGAGATCGACGACACCGACTCCGACTGGGACCGCGAGAAGCTCCAGGAGCGCCTCGCGAAGCTCGCCGGCGGCGTGTGCGTGATCCGTGTGGGCGCGGCCACCGAGGTCGAGCTCAAGGAGAAGAAGCACCGTCTCGAGGACGCGGTCTCCGCGACCCGCGCGGCCATCGAGGAGGGCATCGTCGCCGGCGGCGGCACCGCCCTGGTGCACGCCGTCTCCGTGCTCGCCGACAACCTCGGCCAGACCGGCGACATCGCGACCGGCGTCGCGGTCGTGCGCCGCGCCGCGGTCGAGCCGCTGCGCTGGATCGCCGAGAACGCGGGCCTCGAGGGCTACGTCATCGTCAACAAGGTGCAGGAGCTCGGCATCGGGCACGGCTTCAACGCCGCGACCGGCGAGTACGGCAACCTGGTCGACTCGGGCGTCATCGACCCGGTCAAGGTGACCCGTTCCGCGCTGCAGAACGCCGCGTCGATCGCGTCGCTGCTGCTCACGACCGAGACCCTGGTCGTCGAGAAGCCGGCCGAGGAAGAGCCCGCCGCGCACAACCACGGCGGCCACGGCCACTCGCACTAGTTCCACCCGCGACACCCGCGACACCTCGCGACACCTCGCGACACCCCCGACGGGCCCGACCGCTTCGCAGCGGTCGGGCCCGTCGGCCTTTCCGGTGCCGGCCCGATCTGCGAGAGTGCCGGGAGCCGTTAACTGACGGACCGTCAGGAGCCTGTCGGGCGCCTGCCGTCGAGCGCCGTCGGTCGAGCACCATCGAAGGAGAGACATGGGTACCTACGCGATCACCGGCGCGGCCTCGGGTCTGGGCGCCGCGACCAAGGCCCGGCTGGAGGCGGACGGGCACCGGGTGATCGGCGTCGACCTGCACGACGCCGACGTCGAGGTGGACCTGGGCACCGCCGAGGGGCGCGCCGAGGCGATCGCCGGGGTCACCGAGCTGTCCGGCGGCGCACTCGACGGCTTCGTGCCCTTCGCGGGTCTGGCGGCGGCCACCGGGCGCCCGGGCGGCCTGCTCGTGTCGGTGAACTACTTCGGGGCGATCGTGCTCCTGGAGGGGCTGCGCCCGCTGCTCGCGGCCGGCACGAACGCGTCCGTCGTGCTGATCAGCTCGAACTCGACGACCGCGCAGCCGAACTGGCCGGTCGAGGTGGCCGAGTTGTGTCTGGCGGGCGACGAGGCGGGCGCGACGGCGGCCACCGAGGCGTTCGGCGAGTTCGCCGCGCTCCAGGCCTATCCCGCGACCAAGGCCGCGCTCGCGTGGTACGCGCGGACCAGATGCGCCGAGTACATCGCCGACGGCATCCGGCTGAACGCGATCGCGCCGGGTCTGATCGAGACGCCGATGACGGCCGAGGGCCGCAAGGACCCGCTGACCGCCGAGGGCATGGAGATGTTCCTGAACACGATCCCGGCCGGCCGCGGCGGTCGGCCGCAGGAGATCGCCGCGCTGGTGGCGTTCCTGCTCGGCGGCGAGTCGAGCTTCTTCGTCGGTTCGGTGGTCTTCTGCGACGGCGGCACCGACGCGGCGTTCCGCGGCAAGGACTGGCCGAAGGTGTGGGAGATGGACATGTCCGCCTTCCAGTAGGCGATCGTGAGCGCCTCGGCGGCCAGGCGATCGCGAGCGCCTCGGCGTCGCCGTGGTGACACGTGCCGCGGCTCGTGGTGACACGTGCCGCGCCGCGACCGAGCTCGGCGGCCCGCCCCCGGATCCGGGGGCGGGCCGCCGAGCTTCGTGCGTGTGTCAGTGCGTGTGTCAGTGCGTCACGGACGCGCCGCCGGCCGCGGCCGCCGCGCGTTCCGCGGCGACCCCGTGTCGGCGGTCGCTGTCGAGTTCGACCCGTTCGTCCTCGGTGAGGCCGCCCCATACGCCATACGGCTCGCGCACCTTCAGGGCGTGCGTGGCGCACTGGCGACGTACCGGGCACCGCATGCAGACTTCCTTGGCCGAAGCCTCTCGGGCGACCCTGGCGGCGCCTCGCTCGCCTTCGGGATGGAAGAACAGTGCGCTGTCGACTCCGCGACAGGCTGCCGAGAGCTGCCAGTCCCACAGATCGGCGTTGGGGCCGGGGAGTCGCGAGAAATCAGCCATGACTCGTCCCTCTTGCTTATCGCGTACGAGTTGTCGGTGAGCAGGGTTGCCACCTCGGGTGCAGACCGTGCAGAACAGTCGTGATCAAGCGATCAGAAGTAGGTGCGACTGTGTCACGAATTGATCAGTTCCAATCCTAATTCCCACTTATGCACCGAAAGCAGAAAAAATTACTCACTCTGGTGGCTCACGGGCGCCGGCGGGTGCGCTTCGGCGGGATTCGGGGTGGGGAAGCGGTGGAAGGTGACGGTGGGTACGCGAGGGATCACCCGTGCGTGTCCTCGGGCTCGGTCGCCTCGTTGTCGTAACGGCGGAGCGGAACTCCCCCCGTAACCCTTTCGAGTGATGCTCGTTGGGGTGGGTGAAGCGGTTGGCGATGGAGGCGGTCGGGGTCAGGCCCCGAGTCACCGTCCTTCGGGACTGCCGCAAAGGAAACGGTACGTACAGGCGTGGAGGCTCAACGTGACGCGGATCCACTGCGGAGGCCGGCGATGACGACCGTCCTGGTCTGCGACGATTCCCCGCTGGTTCGGGAGACCCTGCGGCGGGCGGTGGCCACGGTCCCCGGCGTCGAGAGGGTGACGACGGCCACGAGTGGCGAGGAGGTACTGCGGCGCTGGGGCGCGGAGCGGTCCGATCTCGTCCTCATGGACGTGCGGATGCCCGGGCTCGGCGGCGTCGAGGCGGTGCGCCGCCTCCTGGCCGGCGACCCCGGCGCACGGGTGATCATGCTGACGATGGCCGAGGACCTGGACGGCGTGGCCCTCGCGGTCGCCGCCGGGGCTCGGGGATATCTGCACAAGGACGCGTCGCGCGCGGAGTTGCGCGCGACCGTCTCCCAGGCGCTCGCCGACCCGACCTGGCGGCTCGCGCCCCGGCGTCTGCGTTCGCCCGACATGGGCGTGGCGCCGACCCTGACGGCACGTGAGATCCAGGTGCTCGAAGGGATGAGCCACGGGCGCAGCAACGCCGAGATCGGGCGCGAGCTGTTCCTGTCGGAGGACACCGTCAAGACCCACGCGCGCCGGCTGTTCAAGAAGCTGGGCGCGTCCGACCGGGCCCACGCGGTCGCGCTCGGATTCCGATGGGGACTCGTGCGATGACGCACACACGCGAGGACTTCCCCGACCGCGGGGGGTTCGAGGGTCGCCTCCCGGGTGGGCACGGTCGGTGGGGACTTGTGCGATGAGGCGTGTGCCGACGGCCCCCGACGGGCGAGGGTCCGTGCGGTGATTGCCGTTGCCCGGGGGGCCGGATGAGTCCCCCGGGTCGGCATGGCCGCGATTCGGTCGCCGATCCCTGCATACTGAATGGCATGGGTGGGACCCCCGAGCGAATGCCGGACGAGCCGTACGAAGCACACGCGCAGGCCGACGACGGCATGCGTGCCGTCGTGGTTCGCGCGGTCCAGGGGGACGTGCAGGCGACCGACGAACTGCTCGCGTACGTGCGACCCCTGGTGTTGCGCTACTGCCGGGCCCGGCTCGGCCGGGTCTCCGGCGCCGAGCACGCGGCGGACGACGCCGCGCAGGAGGTCTGCCTGGCCGTGTTGTCCGCGCTGCCGCGCTATCGGGACGAGGGCCGCCCGTTCGAGGCGTTCGTGTTCGGCATCGCGGCACACAAGGTGGTCGACGTGCAGCGTGCCGCGATGCGCGGCGCGGTGCCCACGTGTGATCTGCCCGAGGCGGTGGACGACCATCCCGGCCCCGAGGACCAGGTGGTGCGGCGCAGTGACGCCGCGCACGCCCGGGCCCTGCTCGGGCGCCTTCCCGACAACCTGCGCGAGTTGCTGGTGCTGCGGGTCGCCGTCGGGCTCTCCGCCGAGGAGACCGGGCGCGCGATGGGCATGTCGCCCGGCGCGGTGCGGGTCGCGCAACACCGTGCGCTGACTCGCCTGAGGGCGTTGGCGGGCGAGGAGAAGACCGCGTGAGCGGCGGCGGTGTGCGGTTCGGCGGCCGATCCGGCACCGCCGACCTGGGCCTGCTGCGGCAGGACGACGAACTCGTCGAGCAGTTGCGGCGGCGCCGTCCCACACCCGCCCAGGACCGGATCGCCCGGCTGTTCGACGCGCTGCTCGCCGAGGTGGACGGCACCGCGGCGAACCGTCGCCGGGCGGTGCCCGACCGCTGCTGAGGCGGGTCGGGAATGGCGCGGACCCGGTGGGCGGTTGTGCTCACCATCGGCAAGCGGGCTCGAAGCACCGCGCGGGGCCAGTAGCATGAACCCTCAATCCACCCATCCGCTTGCCGAGAGCGCGTTTCCGCCGTACCCGGGGACCCGTCCTGTTCGGGGAGCGGGCCGGCGGAGCGGTCCATCGGAATACCTTCGGAAGGTGTCATGAGTCTCACGGCCGACGGCGTACCCGAGAAGTTCGCGATGCTCGGGCTGACGTACGACGATGTCCTGCTGCTGCCGGGCGCGTCCGACGTCGTGCCGAGCGAGGTGGACACCTCCGCCCGGGTCACCCGCAATATTCGCGTCCGGATCCCGCTGTTGTCCTCCGCGATGGACACCGTGACCGAGGCCCGGATGGCGATCGCCATGGCCCGTCAGGGCGGCGTCGGCGTGCTGCACCGCAACCTCTCGATCGAGGACCAGGCCGCGCAGGCGGACACGGTCAAGCGCTCCGAGGCAGGCATGGTGCTCGACCCGATCACCATCGGCGCGGACGCCACGCTCCAGGAAGTCGACGCGCTGTGCGCGCGGTTCCGGATCAGCGGCGTCCCGGTCACCGACGACAACGGTCGGCTGCTGGGCATCGTGACCAACCGCGACCTGCGCTTCGAGGTCGACCACTCGCGCCGGGTGCGCGACATCATGACCCCGATGCCGCTGGTCACCGGCAAGGTCGGCACCACCGGCGACCAGGCGATGGAACTGCTGCGCCGGCACAAGGTGGAGAAGCTGCCGCTGATCGACGACGCGGGCAAGTTGCGCGGTCTGATCACGGTCAAGGACTTCGTCAAGAGCGAGCAGTACCCCAACGCGACCAAGGACGCGGACGGCCGACTGGTGGTCGGCGCCGCGATCGGCACCGGCGACGACAGCTACCGCCGGGCCCAGGCGCTGGTCGAGGCCGGCGTCGACTTCATCGTGGTGGACAGCGCGCACGGCCACTCGCGCAACGTCCTGGAGATGATCGCCAAGGTCAAGGCGAACACCAAGGTCGAGGTGATCGGCGGCAACATCGCCACCCGCGACGGCGCGCAGGCGCTGATCGACGCGGGCGTGGACGGCGTCAAGGTCGGCGTCGGCCCGGGCTCGATCTGCACCACCCGGGTGATCGCGGGCGTGGGCGCGCCGCAGGTCACCGCGATCTACGAGGCGGCCCAGGCCGCCCGCGCGGCGGGCGTGCCGGTGATCGGCGACGGCGGCCTGCAGTACTCCGGCGACATCGCCAAGGCGATCGCGGCCGGCGCGGACACCGTGATGCTCGGCAGCCTGCTCGCGGGCTGCGAGGAGAGCCCCGGCGACCTGATCTTCATCAACGGCAAGCAGTTCAAGTCCTACCGGGGCATGGGCTCGCTCGGCGCGATGCAGTCGCGCGGCCAGGCCAAGTCCTTCTCGAAGGACCGCTACTTCCAGGACGACGTGCTCTCCGAGGACAAGCTGGTCCCCGAGGGCATCGAGGGCCAGGTGCCCTACCGGGGCCCGCTCTCCGCCGTCGCGCACCAGTTGATCGGCGGCCTGCGCGCGTCGATGGGCTACGCGGGCGCCGCGACCGTCACCGAGCTCCAGGACAAGGGCCGCTTCGTGCGGATCACCTCGGCGGGGCTCAAGGAGTCGCACCCGCACGACATCCACATGACCCAGGAAGCGCCGAACTACCACTCGCGCTAGATCGCGCCACACCCCGAGGGGCTTCGTCCGTACCGCGGGCGGGGCCTCTCGCCGGTTTGGCCGCCCCGTACCCTGGGATACGGGTTTTCCCATCCACCGATTCCAGCAGGAGAGGCGCAACGTGACTGAGGTCGAAATCGGCCGGGGCAAGCGTGGCCGGCGTGCCTATCACTTCGACGACGTCGCCATCGTCCCCAGCCGGCGGACCCGGGACCCCGAAGAGGTCTCGATCGCGTGGCAGATCGACGCGTACCGGTTCGAGCTGCCGTTCCTGACGGCGCCGATGGACAGTGTCGTGTCGCCGCAGACCGCGATCGAGGTCGGTCGCATGGGCGGCCTGGGCGTGCTCAACCTCGAAGGGCTGTGGACCCGCTACGAGGACCCGACGCCGCTGATCGAGGAGATCGGCGCGCTGGACGAGGACGCGGCCACCCGGCGGATGCAGGAGATCTACGCCGAGCCGATCAAGGAGGAGCTGATCGGCGCGCGGATCAAGCAGATCCGCGACTCGGGCGTGGTCACCGCCGCGGCGCTGTCGCCGCAGCGCACCGCGCAGTACCACAAGGCCGTGATCGACGCGGGCGTGGACGTGTTCGTGATCCGCGGCACCACGGTCTCGGCCGAGCACGTCTCCGGGCGCGCCGAGCCGCTGAACCTCAAGCAGTTCATCTACGACCTCGACGTGCCGGTGATCGTCGGCGGTTGCGCGACCTACCAGGGCGCCCTGCACCTGATGCGGGCCGGCGCGGCCGGGGTCCTGGTCGGCTTCGGCGGCGGGGCGGCGCACACCACCCGCGGCGTGCTCGGCGTCGCGGTGCCGATGGCCACCGCGGTGGCGGACGTGGCCGAGGCGCGCCGCGACTACCTGGACGAGTCCGGCGGCCGGTACGTGCACGTGGTCGCCGACGGCAGCGTGGGACGCAGCGGCGACATCGCCAAGGCGGTCGCGTGCGGCGCGGACGCGGTGATGATCGGTTCGGCGCTGGCCCGGGCGAGCGACGCCCCCGGCGCCGGTCACCACTGGGGCTCCGAGGCGCACCACCCGGAACTGCCGCGCGGTCGGCGGATGAACCTGGGCGCGGTGGGCACGCTGGAGGAGATCCTGCTCGGCCCCTCGCACGTGTCCGACGGTTCGATGAACCTGTTCGGCGCGCTGCGCCGGGCGATGGCCACCACCGGCTACTCGGAGCTGAAGAAGTTCCAGCAGGTCGAGGTCACCGTCTCGCCCGCGCACTGACCGAAGTCCGCGTACCGACGAAGTCCGCGCACCGGCCGAAGCCGACCCGGACCGAAGTTGCCCAACGGCCCCGAACACCCTTGGTGTTCGGGGCCGTTCGCGGTCGCGACGGATCAATCTCGGCGGCAGATCCCGGTGGTCGTGCCGTTCGCGGGCGCGCGGGCGCACGTGGGATCGGCGGAGGCGCCGCAGCCCCCGGTGCCGAACGCGGGGAACCGGCCCGCGTCTGTTTGGCCACGGCGCCGGTGTCCGAACCCACCCGGAATGACGCGGCGCGTGGTCGGGCCGACGGGGCATTGGGTAGGCGGGGGTGGGGCGAGTCGCCCGATCGGTGTGGTCCGGTGGGTGATGATCGGTTTCGGAGGTGGCTGATGCGGACCACGGCGATGGGACCTCGGGCGCGCGCGCAGGCGTTGCGGCGGATGAGCGAGCGCGAATTGGACGTGGTCGTGGTGGGCGGCGGCGTGGTCGGCGCGGGCACCGCCCTCGACGCGGTCACGCGCGGCCTCTCGGTGGGACTGCTGGAGGCGCGCGACTGGGCGTCCGGCACCTCCAGCCGATCCAGCAAGCTGATCCACGGCGGCCTGCGTTACCTGGAGATGCTCGATTTCGCGCTGGTGCGCGAGGCGTTGCGCGAGCGCGGACTGCTGTTGCGCACGCTCGCGCCGCACCTGGTCAAGCCGGTGTCGTTCCTGTACCCGCTGCGCCATCGGGGGTGGGAACGGCCGTACGTCACGGCCGGGGTGACGCTCTACGACACCATGGCGGCCTCCGCCGGGCGTGCTCGCGGGCTGCCCCGGCACCGGCAACTGACTCGGCGTCAGGCGCTGCGCCTGGCACCGGCGTTGCGCAAGGACTCGCTGGTGGGCGCGGTGCAGTACTACGACGCGCAGATGGACGACGCGCGGTACACGATGACGCTGGTGCGTACCGCCGCCGGCTACGGCGCGCACGTGGCCTCGCGCGCGACGGTGACCGGGTTCCTGCGCGAGGGCGAGCGGGTGGTGGGCGTGCACGTGCGCGACATGGAGACCGGCGGGACGTACGACATCCGGGCCGGGCAGGTGGTCAACGCGACCGGGGTGTGGACGGACGAGACGCAGGCCCTGGTCGGCGAGCGCGGGCAGTTCCACGTGCGCGCGTCCAAGGGCATCCACCTGGTGGTGCCCAGGGACCGGATCCACTCCTCCACCGGCCTGATCCTGCGCACCGAGAAGAGCGTGCTGTTCGTGATCCCGTGGGGGCGGCACTGGATCGTCGGCACCACGGACACCCGGTGGGACCTGGACAAGGTGCACCCCGCGGCCAGCCGGGCGGACATCGAGTACCTGCTGGAGCACGTCAACCGGGTCCTGGCGGTGCCGCTCACCCGGGAGGACGTCGAGGGCGTGTACGCGGGACTGCGGCCGCTGCTGGCCGGCGAGTCGGACGCCACGTCGCAACTCTCGCGCGAGCACACCGTCGCGCACCCGGTGCCCGGTCTGGTGGTGGTCGCGGGCGGCAAGTACACGACGTATCGGGTGATGGCCGCGGACGCGGTGGACGCGGCCGTGCACGGGCTGGACCGCAAGGTCCCGCCGAGCTGCACCGAGACGGTGCCGCTGGCCGGCGCGGAGGGGTATTCGGCGCTGTGGAACGCGCGGGCCTCGATCGCGACGCGGACCGGGCTGCACGTGGCCCGGGTGGAGCACCTGTTGAACCGGTACGGGTCGATGATCGAGGAGGTGCTCGCGCTGATCGCGGACGATCCGGAGTTGGCCTATCCGCTGGACGGCGCGGACGACTATCTCGCCGCCGAGGTGGTGTACGCGTGCACCCACGAGGGCGCGCTGCACCTGGGCGACGTGCTGGATCGGCGGACCCGGGTCTCGATCGAGACGTTCGACCGCGGCGCGCGGGCGGCGCGGGCCTGCGCTGCCTTGATGACGCGGGTGTTGGGGTGGGAGGAGGAGCAGTCCCGGCGGGAGGTGGAGTACTACCTCAAGCGGATCGAGGCGGAGCGGTCCTCGCAGGAGCAGATGGACGATCACACCGCGGACGCGGTGCGGCTGGGCGCCGAGGACATCGTGCCCGGGTGAGGCGGTGCCCGATCCGGCGCCCGACCCGGCGCGCGGCCCGTGCGGGGCCCGCGATCGGCGCGGGAGCGGCCGGCGATCGACCGACCCGCCCGGCACGGTTGATCGCGCCGCGGTTGGGGCACCTTCCGGGGCGTCGTCGCGTTCCATCGATACGCCGGCCAGGTGTCTTTCGGCGATGTTCGTCCCGGAACCGGTGGACCCCGCGCGCCGCCGGACTGGAGTATGGAAGGGCAACCACCCGATCGCGCGGCGGGGCCGCGGCTGCATGGGGAGCGAGAGACTTGACCGACCCGGAAGCACCCGAGCGTTTGGTCGCGGGGCGATACCGCCTGGGTGATCAACTGGGCCGGGGCGGCATGGGCACGGTCTGGCGGGCCGTGGACGCCATGCTCGACCGCGACGTGGCGGTCAAGGAGATGCGGCTGCCTCGCTACGAGGACGACGACGAGCGCGGCACGCTGAGCGCGCGGATGTTGCGCGAGGCGCGCGCGGCGGCCCGGATCGACCATCCCAACGTGGTGACCATCTTCGACGTGGCCGAGGAGGACGGGCGGCCGTGGATCGTGATGGAGCTGGTCCGCGGCCTGTCCCTGGCGCAGGAACTGGACAAGGAGGGGCCGATCCCGCCCGAGCAGGTCGCCGAGCTGGGGCTGCGGCTGCTCGCGGCGCTGGAGGCCGCGCACGAGGCCGGCGTGCTGCACCGGGACGTCAAGCCCGCCAACGTGCTGCTCGCCCGCAACGGCCGGGTCGTGCTCACCGACTTCGGGGTCGCCTCGGTCGAGGACAGCGCCACGCTCACCCAGGCCGGCGCGATGGTGGGATCGCCCGAATACCTGGCGCCCGAGCAGATCGCGGGCGAGCCGCCCGGGCCGGAGGCCGACCTGTGGTCGCTGGGCGCGACGTTGTTCGAGGCGGTCGAGGGCCGCCCGGCGTTTCGCCGCAACACGCACGCGGCCACGCTCGGCGCGGTCGCCGCGGGCCGCTTCCCGGAGATCTTCCTGGCCGGCCCGCTGACCCCGGTGCTCAAGGCGCTGATGGTCAAGGACCCGAGCCGGCGCGGCTCGCCGGGGCATGTGCGCGAACTGCTCCTGGAGGTCGTCGAGAGCGGTCCCAACCCGGCCGGCGGCCAGATCGCCGAGCGCTTCGTCCCGGACCGGACCCGCCCCGGCGCGGTCCGTCGGCACGGCGTGCGGGTGTCCGGCCACCCCCAGGCGCCGCCCGGGCGGCGCACGCCCCGGCCGCCGGGCAAGATCGGCGCCACCGCCTACCGGCCCGGCCGGGGCAGCCTGGACGAGACCTCGCCCAATGTGCGGCTGCCCCGCGAGGGCGGCGTCTTCCGGGCCCGCTACCGACGCTGGCCGCGCTGGTGGTTCCGGCACTGGACGACCATCCTGACCTCGGTCGGCATCGCCACCGCGGCCGGCGCGCGCTGGTTGGCCGCGTTCGGCAACTGGACCGGGATGTACACGATCGTGCTGCTCGCGCTCGCGCTGAGCGTGTGGCTGGTGTTGCCGCACCGGCGGATCTCCCGCTCGGTGCCGATCGCGATGTTGCTCGGGGTGATCGCCGGCGGGGCCCTGGAGGCCGCGCGGATCAATCCCGACCCGATCATCGTGGGCGCCCTGATCGGCGGCTGCCTGGTGGTCGGCCCGTTCGTGGACAACAAGGTGATACCGCGACTGCGTCGCCGGCGGCGGACCGATCTGGGCTTCGCGCTGCCCGTCCCGGAGGGCTGGACCTGCACGGACAGCCCCAGCGGGTTGACGGTGACCGATCCGGACCGGCTGATCTCGGTGACCGTGACGGTGGATCGGGGCATCGTGATGGCCCCGGAGGAATCGGTCGCGCACCGTGAGCACGGCAGCATCGGCGGCCGGGAGCGACTGGACGGCGAGGACTACGAACGGCTGCTCCTGCGGGCCACCGACTACCGCGGGCACGAGGCCGCGGAGTGGGAGTACGTCTGGCGCGGCCAGGACCTGATCCCCTACCACGGCAAGGACCTGGTGGTCCGTACCGCGTCCGGCGTGCGCTACTGGCTGACCGTACGCGGACGCGACGATCTGTGGGGGACCGCCGGCGCGTACTACGAGCACGCGCGTGGACACCTGTCGATCGCGGGCTGACCCGGGTCGACGCGGAGACGATCGTGTCGAGGGGTCGGAATGAGTGGGCGCGTGCTCGCGGGGCGGTATCGGCTGGTCGAGGTGCTCGGTCAGGGCGGCATGGGGGTGGTCTGGCGGGCGCACGACCCGACCATCGGGCGGGACGTGGCGATCAAGGAGTTGCGGCTGCCCGAGCACCTGGAAGCCGACGAGGTCGAGCGGCGCTCGGCGCGGATGCGGCGTGAGGTGCGCGCGGCGGGCCGGGTCCGGCACGCGAACGTGGTCACCGTGTTCGACGTCGTGGTCGAGGACGGCCGCCCGTGGATCGTCATGCAACTGCTGCCCGGCCGGCCGCTGACCGCGCTGATCGCCGAGGGCGCCATGGCGCCGGACCGGGCCGCGCGGATCGGCGCGCGGATGCTCGCGGGCCTGGCCGCCGTGCACGCGGTCGGCATCGAGCACCGCGACGTGAAACCGGCCAACGTCATGGTCGACGAGGACGACGGCGTGGTGCTGACCGACTTCGGCATCGCCACCCACTCGGACGCGCCCTCGGTCACCGAGACCGGCGCGACGGCGGGCACCCCCGAGTACATGGCGCCCGAGCGCGCGAGCGGGCAGCCGTCCGGGCCGGCCGCCGACCTGTGGTCGCTGGGCGTGACGCTCTACGAGATGGTCGAGGGGCGCTCGCCGTTCCGCCGGGACAACCCGCTGGCCACGTTGCGGGCGGTCGCGGCCGGGACCTGCCCGCCGCCCGGGTGCGCCGGGCCGCTCGCCGAGGCCGTGCTCGGGCTGCTCACCCGGGATCCGGCCGCGCGGATGACGGCCGCGGCCGCGGCGCCGCTGCTGGCCGAGGGGGGTGGGAGCGGCGGGTCGACGGCGCGCCCGGATGACGAGGCCACCGTCGTGCGCGAGCCGATGCCCGTGCCGGTCCCGCCCCTGGTACCGCCACCGCTCCCGCCCTCGCTCCCGCCCCCGGTTCCGCGTTCGGTCCCGCTCCCGGGCGCCGTCTCGCCGGCTCCGCCGCCGGCCGGTCCGCCGCCGATGCCGCCCGGGCCGCCGACTCCCGCACCGACCGGGCGCCCGACCCGGCTGTTCATCGTGCTCGGCACGGTGGTCGCGGTGCTGCTGTCCGCCGCCGGCGTCACGATCGGCGTGCTGGTGGGGCGGAACGGGGTCGACCGCCCGGACGTGGCCTCGGCGAGCGGTCCGCGCCCGACGGCCCCGGCGACCTCGGCCGGCCCCGGCGTCGCCCAACCGGACACGCCGGCGACCGCGACCGGCGGCGCTCGCGCGAGCGGCACGACCGACCCGGGCGGCGTCGGGCCCGCGACGACGCCCGCGCGGGTGCACACCCCCGCCCCGACGGGGCCGCCGGGCGGCTTCCGGCGGGTCACCTCGCGCGGCGCGTTCACCGTCCTGGTGCCGGCCGAATGGACCGACCGCGACGCCGTCGGCGAGCGGGTCTACTACCGCTCGCCGGACGACCTGTACCGCCTCGGGGTGCGCCCGGACGCGTCCGACGCCAAGGGCGATCCGTGCGGCGAATTGGCCGTACAGGAGTCCAAGGGCCTGGGACCGGGCACCTTCATCGGAAACGGAACGGACTACCACCGGATCCGGCTCGAGTGCACCACCGTGCACGGACAGGTCGCCGGACTCTGGGAGTTCAGCTGGAACGACCGGGGCACCGTGCGCCGATCGATCAACATGCGCTTCGTCGAGGACGGCCGGACCTGGGACTTCTGGGTCTCCGGACCGGACTCCGGCTCGGCGCTGGTGCGTTCGGCCTTCGACGCGGCGCGCGAGAGTTTCGCGCCGGGCGCGTGAACCGAACGCTCCGGGGCGGAACCTTCGGAGCACACCGGACGTCTTACCCGTGACGCCAATGACGCGCCGACGGGGCGGATCGGTGGTGTCCACGGTCTTGGGGAGGACCACGTGGCACACGACAGCGGCTCGCACGGCCGCCTGGTGGATGGGCGCTATCGGTTGGGCGAACCGCTCGGACGCGGCGGGATGGGCACGGTCTGGCTCGCCTTCGACGAGCTCTTGCGCCGGGACGTCGCGGTCAAGGAGGTCCGGATACCGGACGACCTGGACGAGATGGAGACCCAGGGGCGCTGCGAGCGCGCGCTGCGCGAGGCCCGCGCGGCGGCCCGGATCACCCATCCCAATGTGGTCACCATCTTCGACGTCGCCGAGGACGACGGGCGTCCGTGGATCGTGATGGAGCTGGTCCGCGCCCCCTCCCTCACCGACGTGCTGGAAGAGGGCCGGATGGCCCCGCACGAGGCGGCGGAGGTCGGCTTGGCGGTGCTCGCCGCGCTGCGCGCCGCGCGCGCCGCCGACGTGCTGCACCGGGACGTCAAGCCCAGCAACATCCTGATGGCGCCCGGCGGTCGGATCGTGCTGACCGACTTCGGCATCGCCACCGTGGCCGGCTCGGTGACGCTCACCGCGACCGGGATGCTGGTCGGCTCGCCCGAATACCTCGCGCCCGAACGTGTGCTCGGGCGCCGGCCCGGCCCGGCCTCGGACCTGTGGTCGCTCGGGGTGACCCTGTATCAGGCGGTGGAGGGCTTCTCGCCGTTCCGGCGCACCGGCGCGATGGACACGCTCAGCGCCGTGCTCACCGACGAGCCCGCGCCGCCGCGCCAGTCCGGCGCGCTGTGGCCGGCGATCGAGGCGTTGCTGCGCAAGGACCCGCTGGAGCGGGCCGACGAGGACGACACCGAGCGTCTGCTGATGGCCGCGCTGGTCAGCGGCGCGCCCGCCCCCCAGGAGCCGAGCGCGGCTCCGATCCCGCCGGGGACGGCGACGGTGGAGGACCCGGGCGGTGTGCGGGGTGTGACCCAGTCGTCCTGGCAGCAGGCCCCGCAGGCCCCGCAGTCGCCGGAGACCCCGCATACCCCGCAGGCGCCGCCGCCGATCTGGCAGCAGGAGCCGTCGGTGAGCCCGGCGCCGCCGTTCGGCGCGGTGAGTCGGGCCGATCCGGGCGGTGCGACGGGCGGGTATCCGCTGACCGGGTCGCACGCCTATTCGCCCGCCGACGCGGTCCACGGGTCCGAGACCGCCGACGACCGGCCCAATCCGGTGCTGATCGGCGCGGCCCCGGGACCCGCGGCCCCCGACGACCGCGCGGCCAAGAAGCGGCGCAAGACCATCGTCCTGGGCGGCATGGTCGCCGCGGCGGTGGCCGCGCTGGCGATCTGGGTGCCGGCCGCGATGGGCGGACAGGGCGGCGGCAGCGGCGGCGACCCCGACTCGCCCGGGAGGGGCGGCTCCTCGCAGGGCGCGTCGGCGGCCGCGAACCCGCAGGGCACCGGCAACCGCAGCGACGTGCTGCACACCACGGGCAGTTCGGCCGGCACCGGACAAAGCGGCACCGGCACCTCGGGCAACAGCAGCCAGGGCGGCGGGTCGACCCGCACCTCCCGGCCCACCACCTCGAACACGGGCAACCCGTCCACGTCGCGCCCGCCCACCTCGCGACCGCCGACCACGACCTCGCCGCCGCGCACCACGGCTCCGGCGACCACACGCCCGCCGATCGACCCGTCGAAGGGCGGCGGCGGGGCGAGCGGCGTACCGCGGAACCAGGGCGGTGCGACGGCGGCGAACTGATCCCGGTCGGCCGGCACACCGTAGGGTGTGCCGGCGACCCCCGATCGCACACCCGGTCGAGGGGGTGTCCTCGGTCGCCCGACCAGGGATCGAAGAACCCCTCCGGGGGCGGTCGACGCGCCCGAGGCTCGCATCCTCCCGCCGATCCCGGGGTCGCATCTAATGTGACGGGTTCTAGTCTGGAGATGGCCGGCGGGACAGTCGGCTGACGCGGGGAGGGTACGTGGCACAGACCGGGGGCACGCGCGGTCGGATCGTCGGCGGGCGCTACCGGTTGGGCACCATGCTCGGCCGAGGCGGCATGGGCACGGTATGGCGTGCCGTGGACGAGATGCTGCACCGTGACGTCGCGATCAAGGAGTTGCGACTGCCGGACCACCTCGACGACGAGGAGAAGGACCTCGCCCGCGAACGCACGCTGCGCGAGGCCCGTTCGGCCGCCCGGATCGGTCATCCCAACGTGGTCACCATCCACGACGTGGTCGAGGACGCCGGCGTCCCGTGGATCGTGATGGAGTTGGTCGAGGCCCAGTCGCTGGCCGAGATCCTGGAGACGCAGGGCACGCTGACCCCGGCGGACGCCGCCGAACTCGGCATCAAGGTGCTCGACGCGCTGCTCGCCGCCGACGACAAGGGCGTGCTGCACCGCGACGTCAAGCCCGCGAACATCCTGGTCACCCCGCACGGCCGGGTCGTGCTCACCGACTTCGGGATCGCCACCGCGACCGGCACCGCGACGCTCACCACCACCGGCATGCTGGTCGGTTCGCCGGACTTCCTGGCGCCCGAGCGGGCCGAGGGCAAGCGTCCCCTGCTCGCCGCCGACCTGTGGTCGCTGGCGGTCGTGCTCTACATGGCGGTGGAGGGCCGGAACCCGTTCCGCCGGGGCACGATGATCAGCACGCTGAACGCGATCCTGACCGATCAGGCCGACCCGCCCCGGCACGCGGGCGGGCTCGAACCGGTGATCGACGGCTGGCTGATCAAGGACCCGGGCCTGCGGATGGGCGTCGAGGAGGGGGCCCGGATCCTGCGCGAGGTGGCGAACTCGACGCCGTCGCGGCAGTTCGACGCGGTCCCTCCGCCGCCCACGCACAACCCCGCGCCGCAGGCCCCGACCACCCCGGTCGGTGTGTACGACCCGCACCAGCACGCGCAGCCCGGCTCCGACAGCGGCGCGACCCAGCACCCGGGCGGCAACACGCCGCCCGCGGCGTGGTCGCAGCCGGCGCACTCGCCCGCCGACGCGGGGACGTCCTCGACCCGCACCAACCCACCGGCCGGCGCCCCGCCGCACCGGCCGCCGACCGCGCCGGAGCCGTACCGCCCGACGCCGGAGCCGCGGCGTGGCGGCAGAGGGCGGGTCGTCGCGGTCGTCGCGCTCGTGGTCGCGCTGATCGTGGGCGGTGTCGTGGTGGGCATCGTGGTCACCAAGGACAAGGACGACAAGGCGACGGCGAACCCGTCCCCGTCGGGCGGGGCCACCCCGGGGCCGACGGGGAGCAGCGCGCCGAGCAACACACCGCCGGGCAGCGCCGGCCCCTCGACGCCTCCCCCGAGCGTGTCCGGCCGGCCGGCCAACCCGCCCGCCGGCTACGAACTGGTCCGCGACCCGCTCGGGTTCTCGCTGTTCATGCCCCCGGGCGCGACCCGCAGTCTGACCGGAGTCAACCGCGACCAGATCAAGTACCTGACGGCGGACAAGAAGACGGTCTACCTGATCGGCGCGACCCCGGTGGGCAACGACCCCAAGGGGAACTTCGAGACGGTCGTCGAGCCGGGCGCGCAGAAGCGGACCGCGTACAACCGCATGCAACTGCGGAACTTCACTCCTCTTCCGCCCGGCTCGCGCAAGGCGGTGCTGTGGGAGTACACGTGGGAGGGCGACCCGATCGGTGAGGACCCCGCGAAGCGGGTGCCCAGCCACGCGATGAACCTGGGCATCGTGACGAACAGCAACGTGGACTACGCGTTGTACGTGGGGTCCTACGAGGCCAACTGGAACTCGGTCTCGGAAGACCGGTTCCTGAAGATGACGGAGTCCTTTCAGGGCCGCTGACGCGTGAGTCGGGGCCGAGTCCCGGGGTACGGTCCGGGGGAGCCCAGCCATCCCCGGAGGTACGCACGTGACCACGCATCGCCCCGCATCTTCCGCACCCGTCGACGTCGACGTGATCGTCCTCGGTCTCGGCGTGGGCGGTGAGGCCGTCGCCGGCAACCTGGCCTCGGCCGGGCTGGAGGTCGTGGGCATCGAGGACGGCCTGGTCGGCGGCGAGTGTCCGTACTGGGGGTGCATCCCGTCCAAGGCGATGGTCCACGCGGCCGGCCAGGCCCGGCACCAGGAGCATCCCGACTGGTCGAAGGTCGCCGCCCGGGTGCGCGAGTTGACCGCCGACTGGAACGACCGGGCGGCGGTGGACCGGCTGGTCGACAAGGGCATGACGTTCGTTCGGGGCGCCGGCCGGATCACCGACGTGGACACGGTCGAGGCGACCGACGCGGACGGCGTCGTGCGGCGTTTCCGGGCTCGGCACGCGATCGTGGTCGGCACCGGCACCAAGGCGTTCGTGCCGCCGATCGAGGGTCTGGCGGGCACTCCGCTGTGGACCAACCGCGAGGCGATCGAGGCCGACGAGGCGCCACGCTCGCTCGCGGTGCTCGGCGGCGGCGCGATCGGTCTGGAACTCGCCCAGGTGTTCGCCCGGTTCGGCACCGACGTGACGATCGTGGAGAACGGCGAACGGGTGCTGGCGGTCGAGGACCAGGAGTCCTCGGAACTGGCCGCGTGGGCGCTGGGCGAGGACGGCGTGCGGATCCACCTGGGCGTGCGGGCCGAGCGGGTCGCGTACGACGGCAAGACGTTCACCCTGTCGTTGTCCGACGGGCGCTCGATCGAGGCGGAGAAGCTGCTCGTGGCCACGGGCCGGCGGGTGGACATGGCCGCACTCGGCGCGGAGGCGCTCGGCGTCGACCCGCACGCGCACGCGCTGCCGGTGGACGGGCAGTTGCGGGTGCGGCCCGGTGGTGAGCCGCCGGCGGTGTGGGCGGTGGGCGACGTCACCGGGCAGGGCGCGTTCACCCACGTGGCGATGTACCAGTCGGCCATCGTGACCAAGGCGGTCCTGCACACGATCGGTCGCGGCTCGGCGGGCCCGGACGCGGACCACAGCGCGCTGCCGCGGGTGACGTTCGTCGACCCGGAGATCGGCGCCGTGGGGCTGACCGAGCATCAGGCCCGGGCCGCCGGGCTCACCGTGCGGATCGGCCTCGCCGACCTGGCCGCCTCCTCGCGCGGCCACATCACCGGCGCGCGCGGCTTCGTCAAGGTGATCGAGGACGTCGACCGGGGCGTGCTGGTCGGCGCCACGGCCGTGGGCCCGGCCGGCGGCGAGATCCTGGGCGCGCTCGTGGTCGCCGTCCGCGCGGCGGTGCCGGTGGCCACGCTGCGAAACATGATGTACGCCTATCCGACCTACCACCGCACCATCGAGTCGGCGCTGGCCGATCTCGACACGGACTGAGCGGCGCCGACCGGTGGATCCGGCGGGCACGGACGCGCCGTGCCCGCCCTCGCACCGGACGGTTCTTGTTACCGCCAAGTAGTGCTGTCTAGGCTGGACGCCATGACGGACATCGCAGCGCCCGCGCCCGCAGCAGCATCCATCGACCTGCCGAGCCTGCCCGCCGAGCGGCTCGCCCGTCGCGTCGTGACCGGCCCCGTGCCGACGATGGTGACCACCCGCAGTCCGTTCGACGGGTCGCCGATCGCCGAACTCCCGGAGTCCACCCCGGAGAACGTGACCTCCGCGTTCGCCCGCGCGCGGCTCGCGCAGACCGCGTGGGCCAAACGTTCGGTGCGCGAGCGCACGGCGGTGTTCCTGCGGTTCCACGACAAGGTCCTGGAGCGTCAGTCGGAGATCCTGGACATCATCCAGACCGAGACCGGCAAGGCGCGCAAGCACGCGTTCGAGGAGGTCCTGGAGGTCGCGCTGTGCTCGCGGCACTACGGCCGGCGCGCCGCGGGCTACCTGCGCGAGCGCCGCCGGGCCGGTGCGCTGCCGGTGCTGACGAAGGCGATCGAGGTGCGTCACCCCAAGGGCGTGGTCGGCCTGGTCTCGCCGTGGAACTACCCGCTGGCGCTGTCCATCGGCGACGCGATCCCGGCCTTCGTCGCGGGCAACGCGGTGGTGATGAAGCCGGACACGCAGACCGCGTTGACCGCGCTGTGGGCCCAGGACGTGCTGATCGAGTGCGGCCTGCCCGAGGACCTGTGGCAGATCGTGCTCGGCGACGGCCCGGTGGTGGGCACCGCCGTGGTCGAGGGCGCGGACTACGTCGGCTTCACCGGCTCCACCCGCACCGGCCGCGAGGTGGCGCAGCGGGCCGCCGCACGCCTGGTCGGCGCGTCGCTGGAGCTGGGCGGCAAGAACGCGATGATCGTGCTGCCGGACGCGGACCTGGACCGGGCCGCCGAGGGCGCGGTGCGCGCGTGCTTCTCCTCCGCCGGACAACTGTGCATCTCGATCGAGCGGATGTACGTGCACGCCGACATCCACGACGCGTTCCTGGACCGCTTCCTGGCCCGGATCCAGACCATGCGGCTCGCGGCCGGCTTCTCGTGGGAGACCGACATGGGCTCCCTGGTCTCGCGCCGTCAGTTGCACGCGGTGAGCAGGCACGTGGACGAGGCCCGGGAGGCGGGCGCGCGGGTGCTGATCGGCGGCACCGCGCGACCGGACCTGGGTCCGCTGTTCTACGAGCCGACGGTGCTCGCCGACGTTACGCCCGAGATGGCGGTGTGCGCCGAGGAGACGTTCGGCCCGGTGGTGTCCGTGTACCCGTTCACCGAGGAGGAGGACGTCGTCACCCGCGCCAACGAGAGCGCCTACGGGCTCAACGCGAGCGTGTGGACGCGCGACACGCGGCGCGGCGGTGCGCTCGCGCGGCGGCTGCGCGCGGGCACGGTCAACGTCAACGAGGGCTACGCGGCGGCGTACGGCAGCGCGGGCGCGCCGATGGGCGGCATGGGCGACTCCGGCCTCGGCCGACGGCACGGCGCCGAGGGGATCATGAAGTTCACCGAGGCGCAGACCGTGGCCACCCAGCGGCTGCTTCCGATCGCCGCGCCCTTCGGCATGAGCGACGAGCAGTGGGCCCGCTCGCTGACCCTGTCGTTGCGGATCATGAAGACCCTCCGGATGCGCTGACCCGCCGCGTGCGCCGACCGGCCCCGCGTGCGCCGGCTCAGTGTGCGCGCCGACGCTCTGCCGGGGTGGCCGCGCACGGCGCGGTGCGCGCCGGCGCGGTGTGCGGCTCGCGGGGCGTGCGGGTGCGCAAGGGTGAATTCCGATCGCCGGGGGAGCCCGGAATGGGCGCCGGAAAGTCGGGACAAAATGACATCTATCGACCGGTTAATGATCATCATTTGCGCTAACCGGACGTCCTCGGCGCGGTTCCGCGGTTCCGCGGATCCGCCGAACCGGGCCGGGAATCCCGCTACTCTTGGCGCTGCCGGCGGCTATGGCGTGAAAGATCCGCTTTGCGGTGAATGAGGCACGCCGAAGCGCGGCGCGTTCGGGCCGATCCGCGGATCGGCCCAAGGCGCGGCGGCCGGTGTCGAGCGTCCCCGACACCGGCCACCGGCGGGGTTGTGACCGGTTGCTGTCCCCTGCGTCCCGGTCACGGCACCGACGCGAGGTCCCACGGCGCACTGGTTGAGCGCGCCTCATCGCGTCGGCGGTCCTGCGTTGCCCGGCCCGCGCATCAAGCGGGCCGGCCATCAGTCACAACGACGGCCGGCGCGGTGAGGTTACGCCCGCGGACGGACCCGACCCCGGCACAGCTCCAAAAGCGTCAGCGCCACGGTCGTGCCCGGCTTGCCCAAGCCCTCGCGGTAGCGGGCGATCACCTCCATCTCGCGGGACAACTGCACCCGGTTCCCACCGGACGCGACGCGGACCCGCTGGATCTCCGCCGAGGTGTCCACCCGCTCGGTGATCAGCGCGATGATCCGCCGGTCGAGATCGTCGATCCGGGCCCGGCCCGCGCCGATCACGTCGTCGGGGGACCGCGGGTTCGTGGTGGTGTCTTCCATCGATGGCCTGCTCTCCGGAGGGGGTCCGTGCTCCGGGGCGGCGGCGGTGAACGCGAAGACGCCCCGGGTACCGGACCCGGGGCGTCTTCGTCTGCCTGTGGCTGTACTCGTTCAGGCGGTGACGGCGGCGCCGGGGATCCCGGTGCCATAGGTAAAGCCGCGCGTCACGCCGAACGAGGACATGGCCGTCAGTATGCCGGGGCCGCCGGCGCGGACACCAGCCGGGGTCACCCGTGCGGCGCCGGTAGAATCGGCATCCACCCCTTTTTTCGCTTCGCCGGAAGGCCCCTCGTGACCTTTGCCAGCCCGGACGGGGGCGGCACCGAGACCGTCCTCGTCGTCGACTTCGGTGCCCAGTACGCCCAGCTCATCGCCCGCCGGGTGCGCGAGGCCCGTGTGTACAGCGAGATCGTGCCGCACAGCATGCCCGTCGCGGAGATGCTCGCGAAGCGGCCGGCCGCGATCATCCTGTCCGGCGGCCCCTCCTCGGTGTACGCGGACGACGCGCCCAGCATCGACCCGGCGCTGTTCGAGGCCGGCGTGCCGGTGCTCGGCATCTGCTACGGCTTCCAGGCCATGGCGCAGTCGCTGGGCGGCGTGGTCGAGAAGACCGGTCTGGCCGAGTTCGGCGCGACGCCGCTGACCGTGACCGAGACGACCAGCACGCTGTTCGACGGGCTGCCCGCCGCGTTGTCGGTGTGGATGTCGCACGGCGACTCGGTCTCCGGCGCGCCACAGGGCTTCGCGGTCACCGCGACCAGCGCGGGTGCGCCGGTCGCCGCGATCGAGAACGACGGGGCGCGGCTGTACGGCGTGCAGTACCACCCCGAGGTGATGCACAGCGAGCACGGCCAGGCCATCCTGGAGCGCTTCCTGAAGGTGGGCGCGAAGCTCTCGGCGAACTGGACGATGGTCAACATCGTCGAGGAGCAGGTCGAGCTGATCCGCGAGACGGTCGGCGACAAGCACGTGATCTGCGGCCTGTCCGGCGGCGTGGACTCCGCGGTCGCCGCGGCGCTCGTGCAGCGCGCGGTCGGCGACAAGCTCACCTGCGTGTTCGTGGACCACGGGCTGCTGCGCAAGGACGAGCCCGAGCAGGTCGAGCGCGACTACGTGGCGGCCACCGGCGTCTCGCTCAAGGTGGTCAACGCGCAGGAGCGCTTCCTGACCGCGCTCGCCGGGGTCACCGACCCCGAGGAGAAGCGGAAGATCATCGGGCGCGAGTTCATCCGCGTGTTCGAGCAGGCCGCGGCCGAGGTGGTCGCCGAGGCCGGCGCGCACGGCGAGGAGGTCGAGTTCCTGGTGCAGGGCACGCTGTACCCGGATGTGGTCGAGTCCGGCGGCGGCACCGGCACCGCGAACATCAAGTCGCACCACAACGTGGGCGGGCTGCCCGAGGACCTCCAGTTCAAGCTGATCGAGCCGCTGCGCAAGCTGTTCAAGGACGAGGTGCGCGCGGTCGGCGAGCAGCTGGGCCTGCCGTCCGAGATCGTGTGGCGCCAGCCGTTCCCGGGCCCCGGTCTGGGAATCCGGATCATCGGCGAGGTCACCGCCGACCGGCTGGAGATCCTGCGCGAGGCGGACGCGATCGCTCGTGAGGAGTTGTCCCGGGCGGGCCTGGACCGGGAGATCTGGCAGTGCCCGGTCGTGCTGCTCGCGGACGTGCGCTCGGTCGGCGTGCAGGGCGACGGCCGTACCTACGGTCACCCGATCGTGTTGCGCCCGGTGTCCTCCGAGGACGCCATGACGGCCGACTGGTCGCGCCTGCCCTACGACCTGCTGGCCCGGATCTCCAACCGGATCACCAACGAGGTCCGGGAGATCAACCGGGTCACGCTGGACGTCACCAGCAAGCCCCCGGGCACCATCGAGTGGGAGTAGTCCACACCCGCTCGCACGTGCTTTCGCCGGCCTCCGCCCGATTTCGGACGGGGGCCGGCGGCCCGTCCGGGCCTTGCCCGGGCCCGCTCGGCGGGCCGGCGGGACGCCTTGTGGGACACGGAAGTTGACGTTGCGTCGGATGTTCGATCGACAATCCGTGCGATCGCCCGACCGGGCCCGTACGACCTCCCTCGGATGCGGCACAATGTGCCGCTGAACGAGCACGTTCGTATGTGGTGGTGGGGAGGGCGTGGCGAAGTGGCGCACGGTGTCGGTGTGCACGGACCGGACTGTCATTGCGTGGTCCGGGAGGAATACCGCAGGACCGTCGCCGATTTCGAGACGTTGCGGCGGGCACTGGCCCGCAAGGAGGGTGTGCCCTCGGCGGTCGCCCACTCCGACGGCGGTGCGCGCCAGTGGATCTCCGACGAACTGCGCGGCAAGGCGCAGGAGTTGGCCGCCATACGCCGGGCCCAGGGACGCGCCTGGCTGCAAGTGCTCGGCGGGCGCGCGCTGATCGTGCTGTGGCTCCTGGTCGCCGTGCTGGTCCTGGTCCAGGCGCTCACCGCGATCGGCGCCGGCTGGACCGGCTCGCGCACCGCCGGGATCGTGGCCGCCGTGGTGGTCGCCGGAGCGCTCAGCGTGGTCGGGTGGGCCGCCCGGGCGGGCGGCGGCGTGTTCGCCCCCGTACGGGGCCTGGACGGCCGCCTGTCCACCTCCAAGGCGGTCGCCGCGCTGTGGATGGTGGCGCTGATGTACTGCTTCGCCTTCCTGGGCATGCGGCTCGCCTCCGCGTCCGGGACCGGCGATCGCGACCGGCTCCTGGACCGGCTCGGCGACATCGCGCTGGACCAGATCACCCTGGTGGCGGCGCCGCTGCTCGCCGCGGTGGCGGTCCGCCGCGTCGTCGGCGACAAGGTCGGTCGACGCGTGCTCCAGAAGCTGCGCGCCGACCAGGCCTCGCTGCGCGACCTGGTGACCGACGACGCGGGCCGGGCCTCCTTCGTGGACGCGCAGTACGTCCTGGTCAACCTGGTCGCGGTGGGCTTCGTCGTGGTCGGCCTGGCCCGCGACCCGGACCGGCTCCCGGACATCCCGGCCACGTTGGTCGCGCTCGCCCTGGTCTCGGTGATCACCTACCTCGCGGGCAAGCTGGCCGAGAACGACCGCCCGGTGATCCTGTCCGTGGTCCGCGTGCGCACCCGCGGCGACCTGGACTCGGCGGTGCGCCAAGGCGACGACATCGAGGTGCGCGGGATCAACCTCGCGGCGGGCGGCTCGCACGAGGCGGACCTGCTCGCCCGGGTGGTGGTCAAGTTCGGCGCGGTGCACGTGCACGCCCCGCTGATCCCGGCCGACACCGGTTTCGCCAACCCCTCCGACGCGTGCGTGGTGGTCCCGGTCCCGGTCGACGTGGACCCGGGCCGGGTGGAGTTGTGTGTGGTGTCCGCCTCCGGTGTGGAGTCGGCGCCCTACGAGATACAGATCTCCGGCTAGTCCGCCTCCCGGCGATCCCTCGCACGAACGCGGGCGGGGGGGGGGGGGGGGGGGCGCGCCCCCCCCCCCCCCCCGGCGGGGGTCGG